>JBKPGW010000161.1:0-14509 GCA_046729555.1 Actinomycetota bacterium
GGTCGGGGGAGACCGTCATCTTCATCGAGAGCCTGCTGCTGAACGTACTCAGCGGCTCCTGGCTGCACTGGAGCTAGGCGGGATCGGCACTCTCGACGTCGCCTTCTGTTGAGAAGGCGACGCAGCCGCCGAGCGGCGTGCCAGACTGGGCGGCGTGATCGCGCTTGCTCAGGCCCATTACGGGCGGCAGGACATCAATGGCCGAGCCGTAACTCGAAGATGCCGCCGCCATATGCACCTGCGTAGACCATCCCCGCGGCTCGATCGATTGCGAGCGCGTCGAACGTGCGCAGCGGGAGGCGCGTGAAGCGGCGCCAGCTGTGGCCGCCGTCAGCGGTCAAGAAGACCCCTCCGTCTGTCCCCACGTAGACCGTATGACGGTGCCGGGGGTCGATTGCAAGCGCCTCGACTTCCGCGTCCTTGAGGGGCCCAGGCAGTGCCTGCCAGCTCTCGCCATGGTCCAGGCTCTTCAAAACGCCCTTCCCAGTGGCCACATACACGATCCCGGGTTCTTTGGGGTCGAGCGCGAGCGCGTGGACGGCCAAATTTGTGAGACCGAGGCTTCGCCACGTGCGGCCGCCGTCGCTGCTTCTGTACAAGCCGACGCCGCCGGCCCACACCGTATCCGGATCGCGCGGGTCGAGAACGAGCGCTGTTCTGCTTGAAGTCGTGGCGAACCCGGCCGCGAGCTTCTCCCAGCTGCCGCCACCGTCGACACTCTTGAACACGCCCCGCTTGCTTGCGATCGCGTAAACGGTCGTCGGCTTGCGCGGATCGACCGCAAGCGCGGAGATCTCCGTGCTCGGCGAGCCCTGTAGGGCCTGCCAGGTGAAGCCACTGTCCGTGCTCTTGAAGACGCCGTGCCCGGCGCCCGCGTAGATGGTCGCGGGATCGGAGGACGTGAGCGCGAGCACGCGGAAGTCGAGGCTCTTGACACCATTGGCGACCGCCTGCCAGGCTCCGCGCGTCCTTTTGAACACTCCTCGATCGGTAGCCGCAAAAACCGTCGCGGGCTTCCGCGGCCCAAGGACAAGGCTCCGTACGGAGGCGGTGGTCGGTCCCGGACTCAGGTCGCGCCAGCTGGTGCCGCCGTTCGTGCTCATGAGGATGCCCGCGCCGGGCAAGTCAACCGGCCGCCCGAGGTCGCGGGCGTAGAGTGTCCTCGAGGTGAGCGGGTCGAAACCGAGCATCAGCATCCTCCGACCTGCGTGGAGCGTCCGCCACTTGCGGCCACCGTCGCTGCTCTTGAAGATACGGTCGCCTTCCGAGGCGTAAACAGTCTCCGGGTTATGGGGGTCGAACAGGAACGTTCCGTACGCGGACTGGTGACGGCCGATTGCCCGCCAACGGCCGCGCCCGTCCGTGCTCTTGAAGATCGAGCCTTTCCTGGTGGCCGCATAGATCGTCTCCGGGTGCTGGGGGTCGACCGCGAGCGCTGCCACGTTCGTCTTTTGTAGACCGAGTGAACTCCAAGTACGCCCGCCATCCGTGCTCTTGAAGACGCCGCTGCCGAACGAAACGCCCCCCGCGTATCCGGGCTCGGTCCCCGCGTAGATCGTCTCTGTGTCCGTCGGGTCGAAGGCAAGCGCACCGACGCGTCCCACGTCTGCGAGATTGGCGAGACTGCCTTGCCAATGGGCGCCACCGTCCGTGCTCTTGAAGAGTCCCTCCTCAGTCAACGCGTAAAGGGTCTCTGGATCGCGAGGGTCGACGGCGAGGGCGTAGACGTAGCCCTCAAGACTGCGGTGTTGGCGCTCCTGCGCCGTCTCCTTGCCAAGGAGGCCCGCGCTTGCCGTCTGCCAGCTCGCTCCGCCGTCTGTCGTCTTAAAGACGCCGACTTCAGTGCCAACGTAGAGGGCGCGCGGGTGTTGCGGCGCGACCGCCACGGCGTCGAGATGGCTGGCGTCGGGGAAAGTGTTCAATGGCCGCCAACTGCGCCCGCCGTCGGAGCTCTGGAACATGCCCGCACCGTTCTCCGTGAGTGCGAACACGGTCGAGAGATGGTGTGGATCGAACACGAGCTCGCGGACGTCGCCGCCCTCGAGGCCAGGCGCGGCCTTCCACCTGCCGAAGCTGACCTGCGGGGTAATGCTGGCTCCTACCTCAGGCTGCCCGGCGCCAAGCTGCGACCTGGCGACGCCACCGCCACCGCCGCCGTTGAAGCCGTAGAAGCCGAGCAGCCCGCCCGCTGCGGTGACGAGCGCGCAGGCCCCGTACCAACGCCGACGCCGGCGCGCCCGCCGGCGCGCTTCCTCGATCAGCGCCTCGGGCGGCTCGGGGTCGGGCGGAAGGTCGAAGCGAGGGGGTTGTGGTCGTGTGAGAATGCTCATCGTGTCCTCACGTGAAGCTAGTATTGCTGGCACCATGTTCCGTGTCAAGGTCGACCGCGCCGAGCCGACCGACCTGCACGAGCAGGTGGCAGGCGAGATCCGACGGGCGATCGCGGAGGGAGAGGCGAAGGTGGGCGAGCGGCTGCCGCCGGCGCGCGACCTCGCGGCCGAGCTTCGCGTCAACCGAAACACCGTCTTGCGCGCGCTTCGGCAGCTACGCGACGAGGGGCTGCTCGAGTTTCGCCGCGGGCGGGGCATCACCGTCGCAGCCACCCCCGACCATGGGGCGGTCGTCCTGCAAGCGCGCGAGCTCGTCCGTCTCGCGCGCACGCACGGCTATCGAATGGACGAGCTGATCGAGATCATCAAGAGCGTGGATTGACCGACTGCCAGAGAGCCCCGTCAGTCCTCACGGTCTCGAGATGTCGCCTTCTGCCAGGAAGGCCACACGGTGAGTCCGCCTGGCCGAAGTCCCTAAGCACTCGAATCGAAATGACTCGAACGCGTCCGCAACGCCGGAATCACGAGATGACGGCACGCAAGGCAAGCCTTCGAGCAGCCCACCGAGCAAACTGCCGAGACAGACGTCGCTCGACAGTCTCAAGGATTGCATCTTTGCCGGCGGCCCCGCCGGCGATGACTTGTCGCCTAGCCTCTGCTGGCCTGGGGTAGCGGATGTCGATGCCTGCGGATTTTCGCTTGAGCGGGGCTCGACGCCTGAGGGCCAGGCTCTGACTGCACGGCGGCGACGGCTGGTGCTGGGGGCGTTTGTGTGCGGCCGCGATGGCACGCACCTGTGAGACGCGCCGATCGGGGAACGGGACTGGCCTAGAGGGCGGTGAGCGTTCGTCCCCGCCCTGAACAGCTCGTCGAACTATGGAACTTGACGACCATGCCGACCGAGAATGTTCTCTTCTGGCAGTCGTATGTTGACGACAAGATCGGCCCGGACGGAAAACCGCTGTGCTCCGCGATCGTCGCTCTCCTGGTCGATGATCCCGAGGTCTTCTCGGATATGCATCGGCTGCCCACTGACGAGCTTTGGCATTTCTACCTCGGTGATCCAATTGAGTTGTTGCTGCTTTCCCCTGACGGGATCGACGAGTTGATCATTCTTGGACACGACGTTTTGGCGGGGCAGCGAGTGCAGACCGTTGTTCCGGCGGGGACTTGGATGGGGGCGCGGTTGCGACCCGGCGGCGAGTATGGGGTCTATGGCAACACGATGGCGCCGGGCTTCGTGCTCGCGGACTTTGAGGGTGCAAGCTCTGACGCGTTGATCGCCAGCTGGCCGCAGCGAGCGGAGATGATTCGCGCCCTGACGCGCCACTAGACCCGTTAATCCGCCACTAGGCCCGTGCCGGCGCATTGGCTCGGTGTCGCTTCTGCGTATGTCCATCCGGGGGAGGGTGCTCGCGCAACGACGCTCCGCGTTCTTACCCCGCGCCAGCAGATTTTCGCAGCGATCAAGATCGAGCTCGAGCGGGATTCAAACTGCCGCTTGGGGTGACGTCGTTAAGCGGTGCGACCCAGGCGGTGCGCGGTAATGACGCTTGTGAGGCCGAGAGCGATGACAACGAGAGGTGTGACACACCACCAGTGCTCGTAGAAAGCGGCCAAGCCGTGGCCGCTTTCGAATCCGGCCCCAAACACGCCAAGCTCAGCCACGCTCAGAAGACCTCGCCACTGAGGCTCGTCGCCGAGGCAGTCGGCGAGCGCACGTCGTGCGTCCTCCTCATAAAGGTAGACGTCGATCGCTTTCGGATCGCCTGGTCATCGCCGTCGCCATCATGAACCGAGGGCGACAACCGGTGCAGATCTCGACGGTAAGCCGCGTCCGTGGCCTGCGGGAGACACGCAGCCGCGAAGTGTTCGGGGACTTCTTGCAATACGTCCCGTTCGACCTGCTGCCCGGGCACTCACAGAGAGTCGTCAGCGGGCCGGAGGCGGCTACGCCCACGGACAGCTACCGATGCGCCGTTTCTTTGTCGAGGACGGCGCGGGGCGGGTTCACCCGCTGCGTGAACGCTGGCGGCAGCGCGTCGAAGATCTCATCCTGCGGGAACTCCTGCGGCGAGTCCGACGCGACGCCAGCGCCTAGCCGAAGCCTGCAACGGAGTAACGTGGCGGTATGCGTCTGTACGCGCTCGTAGAGGCCTGGTGATCCCCGAGGCGGCGATGGTCGGCCAGACCGACATGACCAGGTCAGTTCGGCGTTGGGCGCAAGCTTGCGCACTGCGACTTCGACTCGTCTGAGGGCGTCGATGACCGGCCGCTGTTCGAGCACCTTGCGGTAGAGCCGTTCTCCCGCAGGGCTCGGATGCCTCGGGTCGGCTGAGGGAAGAATTTCGAGCTTGAACCAGCGCCAGCCGCCAATCGCCGGGTGCGCCGCGGCGGCCCACTGATGGTGGGTTCGTTGCCGCACGAATCTCATCGCTCGACCCTCGTCTGTGTTAGCGAGTTTCGAGCGTTCGTCGAGGCTGTCGAACCAGGCGAACGCCTCGAAGAGAGCAATGTAGACGTCGACTGCGTTGTCCCCGGCCACTGCTGCCTCATAGCGTCGGACCGCGAGTACGAAGCCGCGCACCATGATCTCCAGGGGCATCGTGACGGTGATCTTCGGCGCGCCAGCGCTAAACGTGGCGGTGGCCGGAGGTGCCGTGACGACGATGTCCTTGCCTGCTTCGTTCACCCGCTTACTCGTTTGGGCCACGTCCGGGCCACGGATCCGCCTGATCTGGCGATGCGGATGAGAGGACTTGAACCTCCACGGGGTTTCCCCCACACGGACCTGAACCGTGCGCGTCTACCAATTCCGCCACATCCGCGCGGACGACCAGTGTAGCGAGGCCTTCCCGAACGGCTAGAACGACTCGCGGGTATTGACGCGTCCTTCTGCGACGCCGATGTTCCTTTCGTGCGACGCCGGCTCATCACGGAGCTGCCCTGGCCGGTGCGCCTCCTCTTCCTCGCGGACCAGTTGGCGCTCCTGCTGATCTACGCGTGTCTGCCGGTTCTGCTCATTGCCCGGCGGGCGGGCGCCTACGTCCTTTTCGCCGGCGTGGTGGGTCACTTGACGGTGCACAGGACGACTGGCCTCATCGGGAGTCTCGAGCTCGATCAGCCCATGTGGCCGCAGGTGGGCGCTCGCGGGCGGCACGGTCTCAGCCTTGCCTACGGCGCCCTGCTCTTCCTCTTCCTCGCCGGCCTACTTGTCTCGCTCGCAGGCGCGCAATTCGGGGCGCTCCTCCTCATTGTCAGCAGCATCGGACAGTTCGGTGCAGATCTCGCGGTAGGCATTCGGGCTTACCGGGAGACGATGCGCCGACCCTGGCCACAGGTTGCGCCGATCCTCGACGACGACGACTGGTGAAGCCCGATCGCTGCGTCCGAGCCGTACCATCTTTAGCCTGAGACGGGGTCTTCTCATCTGCGGACTGCTCGCACTCGGGCTGGCCTCTCCAGCCCACGCCCGTAACGTCGAGGTTGTCGTCACGTTGAAGGCACCGCCGCTGGCCGAGGCCTTCGTGCACGAGCGCTCGCTCGCCTTCTCCTCCTTCGCGCGGCCGCACCGGCTCCTGCTCAGCGCGCCGGCAAGCCGCAGTTATCTCGCACGGCTCGAAGATGCGCACAGGCTCGTCGGCGAGCGCATCCGCGCGGCGATCCCCACCGCGCACACTCGCTGGCAGTACGGCGTCGTGCTCAACGGCTTCGCGGTCGTCGTTCCGCAGGGCCGCCTCGACCGGCTCACCCGCATCCCCGGAGTCGCGCAGGTCTGGCCGAGCGCGACCTACCACGCCCTGCTCGACCGCACTCCGCAACTGATCGGCGCCACCACGATCTGGGGCCCGGCGCTCGCCACCGCGGGCGAGGGAATGAAGATCGGCATCATCGACGACGGGATCGACCAGACCCACCCGTTCTTCAATCCGGCCGGCTATGCATACCCCGCCGGCTTCCCCAAAGGTCAGGCGGCGTACACGACGCCGAAGGTGATCGTCGCACGCGCGTTCGCCCCCGCTCATCCGAACCACGCGAACGCCCACCTGCCGTTCGATCCCGGCCAATCGGAGCACGCGACCCACGTCGCCGGCATTGCGGCCGGCGACAACAACACAGTCACACGCACGGGGGTGCACCTTTCTGGCATTGCGCCACGCGCATACCTCGGCAACTACAAGGCACTCTCCATTCCGAGCGAGTTCGGGCTGAATGGCAACTCCCCCGAGCTCGCGGCAGCCGTGGAGGCCGCCGTGCGCGACGGCATGGACGTGGTCAACCTCTCTCTCGGCGAGCCCGACATGGAGCCGACACGCGACATCCTCGCGCGCGCGGTCAACGCGGCGGCGGACGCAGGTCTGGTCTCGACGATCGCGGCGGGGAACTCAGGCGACTTCGGACTCGGCTCGGTCGACTCACCTGCCAGCGCTGCCAAAGGGATCGCGGCGGCAGCGTCCACCGGCGGACACGGCAGCATCGAGACCGACACGCCGACCGACTTCTCGTCGATCGGCCCCGCGCCCTACTCGTTGACCTTCAAGCCAGATCTAACGGCGCCGGGCGACGAGGTCGCGTCCTCTCTCCCGGGTGGCTCGTACGGAACACTCAGCGGAACGAGCATGGCGGCCCCACACGTCGCCGGGGCGGTGGCCGTCTTGCGCCAGCGCCATCCGACTTGGACGGTGGCTCAGATCAAGTCGGCACTCGTGACGTCCGGGGTCCCGATCCGGTCGAGCGGCGAGGTGAGCCCGTTGCGCGAAGGAGGAGGACGGATCGACCTCACGCGCGCGGACCATCCCTTCGTCTTCTCGAGCCCAACCGCCGTGTCGTTTGGATTGCGCAAGCCCGGCGGGCGGGCGACGCGAACGCTCCAACTCAGCGATGCGGGCGGCGGGGCCGGGCAGTGGACGGTCCAACTCTCCCCCGCCTCGCGGTATGTGAGCGTGCCGCGGACGGTCACCGTGCCCGGAGGATTGCCGCTACGCCTCGCGATCCCCGCTGACGCGCGCGAAGGCGACGTCAGTGGATTCGTCAACCTCGCACGAGACGGCGACAGGCTGCGGGTGCCGTTCTGGTTCCGCGTCGAGCGACCGCGGCTCCAGCTCGACCGTCACCTCGGCCTCTCCCGGCCCGGGGTCTACTCGGCCAACAGCCGGAGCGGAGCGGCGCGCGTCACGTCGTACAGGTATCCGGACATCCCGCCCGGAAGGGTCTCGTTCCCCGTCCGCCTGCCCGGCCGGGAGGTCGTGTACCGGGTCCACGTGCGCCGGCGGCTCGCCAACCTCGGTGTTGCGGTGCTCGGGCGGAGCTCCGGCGTGGCGGTCGAGCCGCGCATCGTCCGCGCGGGCGACGAAAACATGCTGGCGGGTGAAGCCGCCTTACCGTTCGAGACGAACCCTTATCGACCCTCATACGGACAGCACCGGCTCGTCGCCGGGGTCACGCGGCCCGCGCCGGGTTTCTACGACATCGTCTTCGACACGCCCCGCAACAAGCGGTCGGGCCACTTCAGCTTCCGCTATTGGCTGGGCGACACGACCGCCCCGAAGGTCCGCGTGCTCGGCGTGCGGGGCGGCGCCCTGAGGCTCGCCGTCACCGACGGCGGCTCCGGCGTCGATCCCGACTCGCTGACCGCGACGATCGATGGCGACGGACGCGCGGCCTCGTACGCCCTCGGCGTCGTGCGGATCTCGCTGGCCGGACTGCGCCGCGGCCGACACTCGCTGGTCTTCAGCGTGGCGGACTACCAGGAGATCAAGAACAACGAGAACCTGCCCGGCATCCTCCCGAACACGCGGAGGGTGCAGCGCACGTTCGTGATCCCCTAGGGGCTCAATGCTTTCGGTCTGACTCCTCGATCGTCGGCAGGCGGTCGAGATCGCGCTCGACGCTGGCGGCGAATTCTTCCGTCTCCGTCCGCAGCAGCTTGAGCTGGCTCTTCCGCTTGCTCCGCTCGCGCCGCTCACGCGCCTCGTTGCCGTAGCGCGCCGACACGCGCGGCCACTCAGCTCCGATCAGGGCCGCAACCGCGCAGACGAGGAGGGCGATCATCAGCCAGCCCACCCGGCCATTCTATCTGCCGCTTCTGAGCTAAACCCAGGGCGGCCTCCGGCCGATACCGAGCGGTATGAGCGGGCAGGTCTTCGTTCCGTACATGGTTCTCTGGGCCACGCTGATGCGGGCGCTGCTCGTGCGGGCGAGGATCGCGCCGCCGCTCTGCGCGCGCTGCGGGCTCAAGCTCGAGCGCTCCGCGCTCGGCGAGAGCATCTGCCGCTGCCACTAGTTCCTCGAGCGAAAGCTTCGCTTTCGCTCGAGTGGGAACGCCCGCTTCGCGGGGGAACGTGCGCGGGCCCAGCCCGCCCACTCTGCGGCGCTGGGCAAGGGGGTTGGTCCGCGTGCGGAGGCGGCTCCGCCGTCCCCGTACGCGTGAGTTCGGCCTCCGGGTAGTGCGGCTTCGCCTGCTCTACCCTCCGGCCCTTCGGTCCTGCTCTGGCGATTGTCCTGGGACTAGCATGTCGTTGTGCGGGAGATCCTTTCCGAGCTCGAACGATGGCGTGCCCGCGGCGATCGCATCGCCATGGCGCGGGTGGTGACTACGCGGCGGTCTGCGCCACGGCCGGTCGGCTCGAAGTTGATCGTCTCCGAGACCGGCGAGCTTGCCGGCTCCGTCTCCGGGGGTTGTGTCGAGAGCGAGGTCGTCGAAACTGCCTTCGAGGTGCTCGCCGGCGGCGAGCCGCGACTGCTCACTTACGGCATCTCCGACGACCTCGCGCTCAGCGTCGGGCTCCCCTGTGGGGGCGAGATCGATGTCTGGGTCGACGAGCCCGACGGCGAGCTGCTCGGGCAGCTGATGGAGGTTGCGCGGGACGAGCGCCGCGCTGTCTTCTTCGTCGACCTCGACGACGGCACTGAGCGGCTCGTGCTTGACGGCGACAACGACGTCGCGGACGACTTGATCCGCTCGGGTCACAGCCAGGTCGTCGAGTTGCACGGCCGGCGCCTCTTCGCGGACGTCTTCGGCCCGCCGCCGCGACTCTTCGTCTACGGCGCCGTCGACACGGCCGACAGCCTCTGCGCGGCCGCGCGTGCGCTCGGCTGGCGTGCGATCGTGGCCGACGCTCGCGGCCGGTTTGCGACGAAGGAACGGTTGCCTAACGCCGACGAGATCATCGTCGCCTGGCCGGAGGAGGCACTCGCGCAGGTTGCGCCCGACCACACGACCGCCATCGTCGTGCTGACGCACGACGACAAGTTCGACGTCCCGCTGCTCGTCGGGGCACTCACGTCCGAGGCCTTCTACATCGGCGCGCTCGGCTCGAGACGAAATCAGGAACGCCGCCGCGAGCGCCTGCTCGAGGCCGGCGTCGCGGAGTCGGAGCTCGACCGGATCAGCGGGCCGGCCGGCCTCGACATCGGCGCGCACACGCCGGCCGAAACCGCGGTCTCGATGCTGGCGGAGATCATGGCGGTCCGCGCCGGCCGCGACGGCGGCCGCCTCAAGGATTCGAGCGGCCGCATCCACGCCGAAGTCGCCTAGTAGATCTTCATCGGCAGGCCCGCCAACGGCTCGCCGCCGCCGGCGGTGACCAGCCACGTGTCCTGCATGTAGAGGCAGTCACGTCCATTGTCGGCGATCACGTGCGGGTGCATCGAGAAGACCATGTTCTCGCGGAGCTCGGTCTCGATTCCCTCGCCGATCTTCGGATGCTCGATCATCGTCATCCCAATCGAGTGTCCCGTTACATGCCCAAGGTGGTAGCCACGGTCGGTGAAGCCCTTCGCCACCGCGCGGTGCGCATCGTGCGCGGTCGCGCCCGGGCGGAGCGCCGACTTCGCCGCCTCGAAATACTCCTCATACGCCTCCAGCATTCGGCTGACTTCGGCGTTCGGCCGGCCCAGAGCGCGCGAGACCTCCACCCAATGGCCGCCGGGGCCGGCGATCTCCAGTGAGGGGATGCAGAACTCGCGAAGCGCCGTCTCACTCCGGGCGATGGCGAACTCCGCGCCGACGAGCACCATGTTCATGGTCAGCCGCCCGCAGCCGGCCTCGACGAACAGCCTCTCCGCAGGCGCAAGCACCTCGGCCGCAGTCTTGCCGGGCGCGTATTCCGCCGCGAACGCGTGAAATCCCTCCGTGTTGATGCGCACCGAGTCGCGCACGGATTCGAGCTCCTCGTCGCTCTTGACCGCCCGAGCGAGGTCGAATTCGACGTCGAACGGGACCACCTCGACCTTCCGGCTCAACGGCTCGAAGTCGCGGACAGTCAGCACGTAGTCGGCGCCGTAGATCCCCACCCGCCTGCCGGCAAGACGGTCGGCGAGCCACTCGCCCGGCCGGTCGGCGAAGACCTGGTCGTCGATCCAGGACGTCCCGTGCTCGCCCACATACCGTGCCTCGGCCGGGAAGACGATCGAGGGCTCGCCGGCGCGCGGGAGCACGACGTACGCGTACCGGTGGACGATCACGAAGCCGGACATGTACGTGACAGCGCCCTCGAAGCCCGTGTATTCAGAGCCACACACGACCACGGCATCGACGCCGGGCGTGTCCATCGCCTCGCGCACGACGCGATAGCGCCGCTCGATCTCCTGCCGGCTCACCACGCCCGCTCCAACCCTTTCACGAGGGCCCAGACAGCGCGGTTCAGCGGCGTCGGGACGCCGTGCTCGTCACCGAAACGGACGATGCCGCCGTTCAGATAATCGATCTCCGTCGGCCGGCGCGCCTCGACGTCCTGCAGCATCGACGCCTTGTGGTCGTACGCAACGTCCGGGCGCGCCGCGCGGTCGATCAGCTCCTCGGGATCGGAGTCCAACTCGATTTCCTGCGCTCGTGCAACCGCTTTGCCTTCGTCGACGAGGCCGCTGACCAGCGCTCGCAGCTCCGGGTCCTCGCAAACGCGCCCGTGCGTCAGGCCCGTCAATGCGCCAATCGGATTGGTGGCAGCATTGAAGATCACCTTCCGCCATTGAGGCCCGCGCGCGTCGGCGACCGCTTCGGTCGGCATGCCGGCACGCGTGCACGCTTCGGCCAGCCGCTCGATCTCCGCGGCCGGCGCCGGCCTCGGCTCGAAGGGGCCGAGCGTGGTGTCGCCCCTGACGTCCCACTGGACATGGCCGGGCTCGAGCAGCTTGCCGGCCGGGAAGGTCGTCCCGCGGATCACGCGCTCGACGTGGGCCGCGATGGCCTCCTCGTTGCCGAGACCGTTCTGAACGGTGGCCACGCAGCCGTCCACGAAGGCCTTGGCGGTCGCTCCGATCGCGGCGGATGTGTGCATCGCCTTGGTTGCGACGATGCCGAAGTCGCAGGGCGGCAGCGCCGTGGCATTGGACGTCGCGCGCGGCCTGCCGAGGACGTCGCCGGCCCCGGTCAAGCGCAGCCCGTCGCGGTTGATCGCGTCGACGTGTTCCTGGGCGAGGTCGTACGCCCACACCTCGACGTCGTCGAGGGTCGCCAGGTTCGCCGCGAAGAGCGACCCGACGGCGCCGCAGCCGACGACGCAGATCCTCACGAGTACGACGCCTCCCTCGCCTCCGGCTCGGTCGCGCGGGGTAAACCATGTTACCCCCGCGGGCCCCCTTCTTTGAGAGAGGTCGCTTCGACGCTCGCGCCGCTGCGATCGCCGCGAGCGTCGAAGAGCACGAGCGGGGAAACCTCTCGGTTTCCCCCTTCCCCTTCCCGGCGTCGTACTCTCACGAGTACGACGCCTCGCGCGCCCTCACCAGGCGATACAGCGCCGTGTGCAGCGGTGCCTCCACCCCCCACCGCGCCGCCTCGCGCACGAGCGCGCCGTTGATCAGCTCGACCTCGGTCGGCCGGTGCGTGTCCACGTCCTCCAGCATCGACGGGTAATGGGCGCTGCCCCGTTTCGTCGCGAGCACGTTCATCTCCCAGGGATCGTCGTGCAACTCCACTCCCGCGGCCGCAGCAACGCGCTTGCCCTCGTCGACGAGGTCGTGGACGAGGTGGCCGAGGTCGCCGGGCTCCCGCTCGGCGGCGAAGTGCTCGTCGTGCGGAAGCCCCGTCAGGGCCGCGACGCCGTTGACCGTCGCATTGAAGATCAGCTTCGACCACTGCGCCGGGAGCAGGTCAGGCAGCGCCTCGGCCTTCAGCCCCGAGTCGACCAACAGCTGCGCGATCGCCTGAACGCGTTCGAACGGTATGCCCCCATACGGCCCGAGCCAGGTCTCGGTGTCGAGGATGTACTCGACGTGAGCGTCCGAGTGCTTCGTCCCGCTCATGAAGGTCACCGCCGACACGAGCGGCCAGTCGCCGTGGGCGCGAACGATCTCCTCGGCGCCGAGACCGTTCTGCACGGTCATCATCGTCGCGCCGGGAAACCTCCCGCCGAGCCGGTCCGCCGCCGCCTCCACCCCGTTTGCCTTCGTCGCGATGATCCCGAGGTCGAAGTCCGCTAGGTCGCGTGGATCCGCCGCCGCGGTCACCCGCGCCGTGAAGTCGTGACGCCCGGTGACCCGGAGACCCTGCTCGTTGAGCGCGCGCGCGTGCTCTTCACGCCGAGTGAGCACGAGCACGTCCGCGACGGTGGCGAGATGCGCTGCGAAGAGGCTGCCGATCGAGCCGGCGCCGACGACGCAAACCCTCACGTGAACTTCGTGCAGAGGTACTGCAGGTACGGCTCGGCGTCGAGGTCGGAACCTGTCACGCGCCGGAGCAGCTCGCGCGGCGGATATTTGCTGCCGTGCCGGTAGATGTGCTCGCGCAGCCACTCGCGGAGCTGCGTGAAGTCGGCACGCGCGAACTGCTTTTCGAGGTCTCCAAGGTCAGAGGAGGCGCGCTCCCAGATCTGCACCGAGACCACGTTGCCGAGCTGGTAGGTCGGGAAGTAGCCGAAGAGCCCGACCGACCAGTGCATGTCCTGCAGGACGCCGTGGGCGTCGTCGGGGACGTCGACGCCCAGGTAGTCCTTCATCCGCGCATTCCAGACCTCCGGTAGGTCGCGGATGGCGACCGTTCCAGCGAGGAGCTCCTGCTCGAGCTCGAAGCGCAGGATGATGTGGAGGCCGTACGTCACCTCGTCGGCGTCGCCGCGGATCAGACCGGGACGGATCGCACTGACGGCGCGCACGAAGGCGTCCTCGCCGATCTCGCCAAGGGTGTCCGGGAAGAGCGGCTGCAGCTGCGGATAGAACCAGCGCCAGAAGCCGCGACTGCGGCCGACGAGGTTCTCCCACATCCTGCTCTGCGATTCGTGGATCGCGCTCGACGTCCCGCTGCCGAGCGGCGAGCGCGCGAGCGACTCGTCGATGTCGAACTCGTACACGCCGTGCCCGAACTCGTGCATGGTCGAGAACAGAGAGGTCAGGTCGCCCGCGTCGGTGTGCGTGGTCAGCCGGATGTCGTCGAAGCCAGGCTTCGACGCGAACGGATGCGGTGTCTCGTCGATCCGCCACTTGGTGGCGTCGTAGCCGAAGGCGTCGAGGACCAGTCGGCTGGCGTGCTTCTGCTGCGCCACGGGGAACGGGCCGCGCAGAACCGGGGCGTCGTCCGCGCGTTGCTCGATCAACGGCACGAGCTCCTCTTTCAGCCTGTCGAACACCCGCTGGACGTCGGCGGTCGTCGTGCCCTCCTCGTATTCGTCGAGCAGCACGTCGTACGGCGTCTCGGTCTCGGGGAAGCACTCGATGTAGCGCAGCTTGAGCTCGAGCTGGCGCTCGAGATGCGGGACGAACGACTCGAAGTCCGAGGTCGCCTTCGCCCGATCCCAGGCGGCGACCGCGACGCCGGCGGCGTGGGTCATCTCGGCGGCGAGCTCCCCCGGAACACGCCGCGCTCGCTCCCAGTCGCGACGCGTCACACGAACGAGCGCCGCATCCGTCTCGTCGTCCACCGAGTCGAGCGCCTCCAGCAGGTCCCCGACCTCGTCAGACACCAGCTTCTCGTGCATGAGGCGAGTCAGCGTGGCGAGGACGTTCGCCCGCGCCTCGGCGCCCGCCGGCGGCATCGAGACCCGTGAGTCCCAGTCGGCGAGCGACTCGGCATGTTGCAGGTCGGCGAGCTCGCGCAGGATCTCCTTGAGCCGCTCGAGCGGCCCCGCGGCGGTTGCGACGCTCATCGGGCGACCTTTGGCCGATGAGCGTGGGAAGGGGCAGAAGTGGAAACCGTGCGGTTTCCCCCCTCGTTCTCCTCAGACCACGCGGCGGTCGCAGCGGCGCGT
>JBKPGW010000162.1:0-4143 GCA_046729555.1 Actinomycetota bacterium
CCGCTAGGCCGCGTTGCGGGCCGAGATGCCCACAGCTACGGGTTCAGGATTTGCCTGGAGTGGGCTATTCCCCTGACGCACCCGAACGCTAGATGCGGGATCGGGGTCGGTGTTGGGGAAGACGTGGGGTGCATAAACCCGGCCCGCCTCGCTGAATGTGCCGACTTGCTGGGAGAATCGGGTTTGGCACCGATGGCGTCGAGACGCTCACACGCGCGGCCCTTCGACCTGTCCGCACAAAATCCCACTTTCAAGTCAGGTTCGTAGGCGAGTGAGACTGGGCCAAAAGTAGAGCGCACGCCTCCGGCCGTGCGCTCGATCTTCGGCCTCTTTGTTTGCGGGGATTTCTCGATCTGGGAAGGCATAGACAATGTGAACAGTGGTGTGCGGAACGCGTTGCGCGTACGAGAAGCTGCCGTCCGGCCGGCGGCGCTGCTCGTAGTGGAAGATCGGCCTGCCGGAAGCGTCGCGCTCGGCCTCGATCTCGACGACGAGTTCTTGGACGATCGCTGCGCGCTCGGCGTCGCTTGCGGCGGGCAGACGCTCGGTGAGTCGCCCAAGCAATCTTCAAGGTCGGCGCGACAGGTCGCTCTTGCCGCGAGTCGGCGGGACCGGGCACTGATTTGGTGGATATGTCGGTCGGGCTTGTCGAGTTGCCCGCGTTGAGCTTCAGTAGCTCGCCGCTGATCCGCTGGTAGCCCAGCGCGGGTGGTAACGCGCGAGCCGCAGCACGAGCTGCCGCGGCTCGGTTCCGATCGGCGGGCGGCCGCATGTGCGCGGCTGCGTCCACTTGCGCCGGACGAGCTCATGGTGCCAGCGCAGCACCGTCTGCGGCGTCACGAACAGCACGAGCCGGCGCTCACGCGGCACAGCGCGTGCGAGTGCGGCCAGCAGCGCGCGATCAGCGGGTTCCGGACGCGGCCGCGCGACCTGACGTCGCAGGACATTGACCTCGTGCTGGAGCACGATCAGCTCGATCTTGCTGGCAACGTCGGACCGGCAGCGACGGACGGGCAGCTTCAGCAGCGACGCGAAGGCGAGGTAGACGAAGGACAGCAGCATCGGCCGATGCTGTCAGGGAGGCGGTCGCGCCGACGCGCAGAGCCAGAACCATGGTTTTGGTGCCCTTCACGCTTTTTGCTGTGCCGCTGGATGCGCCGTCTGCCGACCCCGGCGTCGAATTCCCGGTACCCCCGCGCGGGTTCGGCGCATATTGTTTTGTCTTCCAGATCTTCGTACGATCGCGTCTCCGACGACAGGGGAGGTCAGCATGAGGAGATTGATCGCGCTTTGCGCTGGCGTGCTTGGGTTGCTCGGCGCGGCCGCGGCTCCGGCGGGCTCCGGTTTGGGGCAATACATCGTCGTCGCGAAGCCGGGTGTCGACGCGGCTGCGCTCGCACGCGATCATGCCCGGGCCGACGGCGCAGTCGTGTCACACGTCTACAGCCATGCGCTCCTGGGTTATGCCGCCGAGCTCTCGACGCAAGGGGTCGCGACAGTGCGAGCAGACGGCCGAGTCGCCTACGTCGCTGAGGACGGGGTCGTCGAGGCGGATGCGCCCGCGCCCGGCGCGCAGGTGCTGCCAACGGGGATCGATCGGATCGACGGAGAGGTGTCGAGCACTCAGTCGGGGAACGGGTCCGGCGCCGTGAACATCAACGTTGCCGTCCTCGACACGGGCATCGACGTTGATCATCCGGATCTGAATGTCGTCGGTGGCGTGAGTTGTACTGACAGCGCGTTCTTCGATGACGGCAATGGTCACGGGACACACGTGTCGGGCACGATCGCCGCGAAGGACGATGGCATCGGTGTGGTGGGAGTCGTTCCAGGCGCTCGCCTCTGGGCCGTGCAGGTGCTAAACGCTGCCGGCTCTGGCTCGTTCGCCTCGGTCATCTGCGGCATCGACTGGGTGACTGCGCACGCTTCCCAACTCGGAATCAAGGTCGCGAACATGAGCCTGAGTGGGGGCGGGGCGGACGACGGCAATTGCGGTCTCACGAACCACGATCCGTTACACACGGCGATCTGCAACTCAGTCGACGCGGGCGTCACCTACGTCGTCAGCGCAGGAAACCAGGCGATTGACGAAGCCAACCGTGTTCCGGCGTCATACGACGAGGCGCTGACTGTGACTGCAGTCGCAGACTTCGACGGCAAGCCCGGTGGTCTCGGGTCGCCCACCTGCCGTGCCGACGAGGACGACTCGAGCGCCAATTTCTCGAACTTCGCGGTCTCGTCGGCCGATCAGGCCCACACGATCGCGGGCCCGGGTGTTTGCATCCTGTCGACTTGGAAGAACGGCGGCTACAACACCATCTCTGGAACGAGCATGTCGACGCCGCACCTCGCGGGAACCGCGGCTCTCTGCATCGCTGACGGCGGCTGCGGAAGCAGCCCCCCGCAGGTGATAAAGCAGCTTCGAAACGACGCGGCGAGGTACACGAGCAGAAATCCGGACTATGGATTCGCCGGGGATCCGCTCAGGCCGATCGCAGGCAAGTTCGTCGGCTACCTCACCAGAGCAGGCCTCTACTAGACAGGATGGAGCCGTAGCCCCTGCGGCGGCGGCGTCCGGTTCGCTGGCGAGATTGGTCGGCGCCTACGCATTTGTCGTGGGTTGCCGGGGTGTGCCCGGTAGAGCCACATACGGAGGTCGCCGACCATGAACGAGTCTACGACGGTAACTGTCGGCCTGGACGTTCACGCTAGGTCGATTCGGTTCGCAGCGGTGCGCGCCGACGAGCTGCTGGAGGAGCGGACGCTGCCGTACGACGAGCAGGCGGTCGAGCGGCTGCTGCTCCGCTGGCCCGCGGTGCGTTGCTGCTACGAGGCGGGCCCGACCGGCTTCGGCCTTTACCGGCACCTGGTCGAGCGCGGGATCGACTGCGCGGTCGTGGCGCCGGGGCTGGTGCCGCAGCGGCCCGGCGATCGCGTCAAGACCGATCCGCGGGATGCGCGCGAGTTGGCGCGCCTGCTCGCGGGTGGGCTGCTGGAGCCGATCTTTGTGCCCTCGCGCGAGCTGGAGGCCGCGCGCGATTTGGTGCGTGCGCGCGAGGACGCGCGCCTGGACCGGATGCGCGATCGCCACCGGCTGTCGAAGTTCTGCCTGCGTCGCGGGCGGCTGCTGCCGACCAGCGCCTGGACGGTCGTGCGGCGCAAGTGGCTCGGCGAGCAAAGCTTCGAGCACGCAGCCGAGCAGCTCACCTTCGACACCTATCTGCATGCCGTCGATCTCGTCGACCGCCGGATTGAGCAGCTCGAGCGGGCGATCCGCGACACGGCCGAGCAGGGGTCGTGGCGCGAGTCGGTCGCGCGGCTGCGCTGCCTGCGCGGGATCGACACGCTGACCGCGCTCGCGCTCGTGGCCGAGATCGGCGACTTCAACCGCTTCAAGTGCGCACAGGAGTTGATGGCCTTCGTCGGGCTTGTCCCCTCGGAGCACTCCTCCGGCGAGCAGCGCCGCCGAGGGTCGATCACCAAGGTCGGCAACGCGCACGTGCGCCGGCTGCTCGTTGAGTCGGCCTGGCACGCCCGTCGCCGCCCGAAGGTCGGCTACGAGCTCGCCCGTCGCCAACGCGGCCAAGACGCGATCGTGATCGAGCGCGCCTGGCGTTGCCAGCTGCGGCTCTACCAGCGTTGGCAGCGGATGGCCGGCCGCGGCAAACCACAGCAGAAGATCGTCGTCGCCTGCGCACGCGAGCTCGCCGGCTTCGTCTGGGCGATCGCGACCGAGCAACCACTCCGGAGCACCTGACCATCAACCAGCCTCTCGACCTCGAGCAGCGGATGCGCCCGACCACACGGAGAACCCTCGAGAGCTCTATGCGGCACCGCCCGCCGGTAACCCGCGACCCTAGACCGAGGCAGCTCCCGACGGTTACCAGTCATGCCGTCCCGACCGGCGAATGTCAGTCTGATCCACCGTCGCTGCTCCGGGCGCTCCGCTGCTCAAGGCCGAGAGGACAACCCATCCATCGAGTCGCCCTTGACCTTTCGCTCCATGTCAGAACTCGTTTCATAATGACGGCTCGTCGCGGGGGCGCGATGGGCGGGGCGAGGCTAGGACGCAGGGAAGCGGCATTAGCAGCGCTATTGGCGCGACCGAGGACGACGCTCGCGCCGTCCAGCGCGGCCGGCGAC
>JBKPGW010000163.1:0-3827 GCA_046729555.1 Actinomycetota bacterium
GGCGTCGGTCATCAGCGAGGCGTAGGCGGCGACGCGGAAGACCCAGCGGTTCATGCCGAGCACGAAGTCGTAGAGCGACTTCGGGTAGCGGCCGGTGAACAGCAGCACGACGCCGGCGAACAAGACGAGCAGGCCGACCAGTCCGCCGGAGCTCCACATCCAACCGTTGCCAATGCCGGTCCACGTGGCCCAGGCGCCGCCGACGAATACCGCGACGACCAGGTAGTGCGGCAGCGCGAGCAGCCACCACTTGACGAGCACGAGCCCGCGCGAGAGCGACTCTGGGTATTCAACCTCCAGCCGGGCGGGGTAGTCAGGCACGTCCTTGGGCGTGAACGGTGGATAGCGGTCGGTGCCGAGTGCGCTGTAGGAGTAGAAGCCGACGCGCCACGACCAGCGGAGAACGCCGACGTTGAAGTCGAACAGGCCCCTCGGGTAGCGGCCGGTGAAGAGGATCGCGAAGAAGGCGACGACGCCGACGACGGCGAAGGCGATCCAGAGGAAGAAGAGCACGATGAAGTGCGGGATGGCCAGCAGCCACTTGAGCAGCCAGAGCCCGCGGCTGAGGCGCGGGGCGAGCTCGCCGGTGAGTTGAAGCGGGTAAGGAGTTGTGTTCTGCATGGAGGACCTCTCTGTCGCCCAATCAGACGACGGGCAACGGTGGAGTCTGGGTGCGCGGGCTCGAGCGTTTCGCTCGCGGCTAGTGAATGGGCATCGCCTGCGGATGCAAGCGGAGCTTCGGAAGGAAGCGGCTGGCCTTCGGTAGTGCGACCAACGCAATTAGGCCGGCAGCACTAGCGACCACCGCCGCCGCGAGGAACGCGTTGCCGATGCCTTCCGCTGCTGCCGGACCGGCGATCGCGCCTGTCGCGGCTGCGGCGATGGTGCCGAAGACGGCGATCCCGATCGTGCCGCCGAGCTCGTGGCCGGTGGTGTTGAGACCCGACAGCATTCCCGTCTCCTCGTGCCGGGCACCCGTGAGGATCGCTACCGAGACCGAAACGAGGGCGACGCCTAGCCCGAGCCCGGCCACGAGCATGCCGGGGAGCACGTCGCGCAGGTAGCTGCCGTCGCTTCCGACCCTCGAGAGGAGCGCCATGCCGACCGCGGTCACGACGAAGGCGGCGGCGAGCGGCATACGGACTCCGGCGTAGTTGACGAGGCGGCCTCCGGCGTGGGCGCCGGCTCCGGCGGCGAGCGCGAGCGGGATAAAGCCGAGCCCGGTGGCCAGCGGCCCGGTGCCGAGGACGTTCTGCAGGTAGAACGAGCAGAGCAGGAAGAGGGCGAAGAGCAGTCCCGCGGCGAACAGCATCAGGATCAGCCCGCCGCCGACGGCGCGGTCGGCGAGCCGCTTGACCTGGAGCAAGGGCTCCGCGGCGTGCCGCTCGTGGGCTACGAAGGCAGCGAGTCCAGCTACTCCGGCGCCTGCGATTACAAGCGTTTGCGCGGACGTCCAGCCCGCGGCGTCGGATTGCGTGATCGCGTAGACGATCGCGCCGAGGCTCGCGGTGGCGAGGATCGCCCCCCGGAGGTCAAGCCCGCGCCACTTCGGCTTGTTCGTGTCGGCGGGAACGACTGTCAGGGCGGCCGCGGCGAGCGCGACGGCGACCGGGAGGTTGACGTAGAAGATCAACCGCCAGTCGAACTGGGTCAGGATGCCGCCGAAAAGGACGCCGACCGCGGCGCCAGCGCCGCCGACCGCTCCCCAGGCAGCGAGCGCCTTCGCCCGCTGTGGGCCGGTGAACGCTGCGGTGATGAGCGAGAGCGCGGCTGGTGACAGCAAGGCCGCGCCCAACCCCTGGCCTGCACGAGCGATGAACAGCGTCGTCGCCGTTCCTGCGAGCGCGGAGGCGAGCGACGACGCGGTGAACACGGCGAGGCCTGACAGGAAGATCCGCCGGCGGCCGAGCAGGTCGGCGGCGCGCCCGCCGAAGAGCAGCAGGCTGCCGAAGATCAACGTGTAGCTGGTGATCGTCCAGCTGATGCTCGCGCCGCTGATACCGAGATCGCGGGAGAGGCTCGGCAGCGCGATGTTCACGGCGGTGATGTCGAGGATCACCATCAACTGCGCGATCAACAGCACAGGGAGAAGCCAACGAACCGGGGACGTCGCAGGTTCGAAAGAGTCGCGGTGCCCGTGTCGCGACAGACCGTGCTGGGGTTGGGAGAACTTTGTCGCCGGCGCAGGCTGCGCCGAACCGTGGTGACGGGCGAGGAGCGCCCGGAACGGCCGCGCCAAAGCGTGGTGCACATGACTGTGCTTGTTCATGTCGGACCCGCTCAGTCGCGCCGTGCCTAGTTGTGCGTCAGTCTCCGGACGGTCAGCAACGGCAGCGGCTGATGCCGAGGCGGCGGTCTCGGTCGAGACGGGCTCGTGAGTCGCGACGAGGGTGTCGTGGGTGTGCTTCGGCATGGGGTCAGACTCCTTCTGCGAGCGGCGCCGCCTGCGGCGCGCGGACACTCTCGGTTCCTGTGGTGTCGCGTTCGGGAGCGATCTGAAGCTCGGCGAATGCATCAATCTGTTCGGCGATGAACTCGGCGTCGTCCTTGACCCAGCCGAGAAGGGCGGAGCCGCGTGTGTGCTGCCAGGAGAGGCCGAGCAAGTAGAGGCCCGGCACGTCGGTCACGCCTCGGCGGTGAAGGAGACGGCCGTTTGCATCCGCGACGGGATGGTTGATCCAGGAGTGATCCGGGCGGTAGCCGGTCGCCCAGATGACGGCGTCGACGTCGAGCTCGCTGGCGTCGGCGAAGCTGACTGTGCGGCCGGAGGCGGCGACCGCCCGCGGCTTCAGCTCCACGCCGGCGCGCTTCAGCTGGCGCGGGCTCGAGCCGATCAGCGTGTCGCGGTCGCGCATTCGGCGCCCGAGTCGCGACTCGATCGTCTTCTTCAGCAGCCCAGTCTTCGTCAGCCACCAGAAGAGGTCGCGGCCGAGAAACATCTGCGGCAGCGGTGTCTGGCGCGAGCCGACCGCGAGATGCACGGGATGGGTCGCGGCGAGCTCCTTTGCGATCTGGAAGCCGGTGTTACCGCCGCCGACGACGAGTACGGTTCCCTCGGGGACGTCGCTCGGGCGCCGGTAGCCGGTGCTGTGTGTCTGGAACACGTCCGGCGAGAGCTGGTCGGCGAGCGCCGGCACCCGGGGCAGCTGGAAGGGACCCGTGGCGACGACGACCTGGTCGGCCTCGATCTGCCGGTCCTCGAGCGCAACGAGGAACCCTCCGCCGTCCGCGTTCAGCGACCGCACCGCGCTCTTTAGCTCGATGGGGAGCTCGAAGGCGGCCGCGTACTGCTCGAGATAGGCGATCACTTCATCGCGCGTCGGGTAACCGTCCGGGTCACCAGGGAACGCAAGGCCCGGGAGGCTGTCGTAGCGCCGCGGCGTGAACAGAACGAGCGAGTCCCAGCGAGTGCGCCAGGCGGCAGCGATCGAATCGGAGCGGTCGACGATCAGGAACCGCCGGCCCGCGCGCGCCAGGAAATGGCCGATCGCAAGCCCCGCCTGGCCGGCCCCGATCACGACGACGTCGAAGCGCTCACGAGAGCCCTCGGCCGCGTCCGTGGTCGTCGTAGCTAGCTCCTCGACGCGCTCTGCGAGATTCATTCTGTCGACTCCTCCCTAGGTGTTCTCCTACGTCTGTTGGTAGAGTAGCAACTAGCTGAACGTTCAGCTAGTTATCTCTCGAACCGGGAGCGAGATGGCGGGACGAAACAACGAACGAGCAAGAGCCGCGGAACGCACACGAGACGCAGCGCGCACAAGCGACGCGATCCTGGTCGCCGCCGAAGAGCGCTTCGCGCGTCTCGGGTTCGACGGCACCAGCCTGCA
>JBKPGW010000164.1:0-11158 GCA_046729555.1 Actinomycetota bacterium
CCCGCCCACCGACACGTTAGGTCGTGAGACGTGACGTGTCTGTGACGTAAACGAAAAGGTTCTGTGACTACCCATCGCGGGCCGTCCGCGCGACGAGGGCGTAGTCGAGCGGCGCGAACAGGAGCTCGTTCAGGCGACGGACGTTCGCGGCGATGACCGGGTCGTCCGGCTCGGTCAGGCGGTCGGCCGGCTCATTGAGGAAACGCAGCTCCGTCTCGGCGAACCCGGACTGGCGCGCGAGCAGCTGCAGCGTCTCGGGGACAAGTGGCTGCGCGTGCGTCAGGTCGGCGAAGTAGTGACGAAGCGCGAGCGGCGAGAGCGGATTGATCGTCTCGGCCACGAACACACCGCCCGGCCGCAGCTTCGCCGCGGCGAGCTCAAGCGAACGGACGAGCACGCCCGGCGGCAGGTGCTCGACGACCTGGCCCATGAAGATGCCGCCGAGCGACGCGTCGTCGACTCGCTCGAGATAGTCGACGAGGTCGGCCTGCTCGACGTCGAGGCCTTCGCCGCGCGCGTACGCGACCATGTCGGCATCGGCGTCGATCCCGCGCGCCTCGACACCCGCTTCGCGCAGGAGCAACAGCAGTTCGCCGCGGCCGCAGCCGACGTCGAGCACCGGCGCCGCCTCACGAAAGTCGTCGACGTAGGCGCGCTGCCGTTCGCGGACCGCGTCGACGCTGCCGCGCATGCGGCTCTCGAAGGCGAAGTAATCCGGGAGCGACGCGGCTGCGGGTTGTGCCGCGACGGTCACGGGCGCCGCCGCGGGCGCACCGCTGACGCGGCGCCGTTCGACGCGCGTGAGCCGCTCCTCGAGCTCCCGCAGCAGCCGCTCGGCCCGCTCGCTCGCCGCTGCCGCCGCGTCGGCGCGCTCCGACAGCGCGTCGACCAGCTTCAACAGAGAGTTGTTGTAGACCCGCTGGTCGGCCGCAAGAGGCTCGACGTACCAGCGCATCAGCTTGCGCAGCAAGCGCTTGACGAGGCCCTTCGGACCGCCGCCGGCATCGCGCTCGGCCGTAACGGGCCAGAAGCGCTCCGCGAGCGCACGCGTCGCCGCGAAATCGGCGCCCGCCGGTGTTCCAGCGCCCGCCCCACGACGGAGCTCCTCGCGGAGACGCTCGAAGAGGTCGGCTACATCGAGGTCGTCCGGCGCGGAAATGCCTGCAGGCGCCGGGTTTTTCGCTTCCGGCCCGGACATTCCGAAGATTGTACGGGGCGCGTCCGTCAGTGGAGGGCGCGCACGTAGTGCCAGGCCTGTGCCAATCCGAGCTCGCGCATCGCGACCAGCAGCAGCGCGTAGAGGCCGAGGCCGGCCGCAGCGGCGGGGACCGCACCGAGCACGAGCGAAGCCCCGCCGAACGCGAGCGCGGTCGCGGCGCCGACGAGCACCGACAGGCGGGCGAGCCCGAGCACCGACAGCTTCAGCATCCGCAGCGACAGCGCCGCCATCAGGCCGAGCACGAGCAATACCGTCGCCACGCCGAGGGCGAACGTAACGCCGGTCAGGCCCCACCACGAACGTCCCGCGATCGAGATCGGGATGTCGACCGCGATCCCTGCGGCCGCAAGCGGAATCAGATAGCGCGTCCGGTGCATCACGAACATGAGCGGATACGTGATCGAGAACGCCGCGTTCGCGACCATCCACGGCGAGAGGTAGACGACTAGCCGACCGAGCTCGTCCCCCACATCGCCCGCGTATGCACGGCCGAGCAGCGCGGTCACGACGCGGCCGCCGACGAGCGCGACCAACCCCGCCGCGGCGCCGACCAGTGCAAGCGACACCCACGCGGAGTGCACGACGTGCTCGGCTGCACTCTCCGCATCGACGCCGCGGCGTGTCAGCGGAGCGGTGGCGATCAAGGAGAGCGAGAACGCGGTCGCGCTCGTGAACATGCCGGCGAGCAGATATGCGTAGGAGAGCGAGGTGACGTTCCCCGCCCCCGTCCCGGCAGCGAAGCGCAGCGCGATCAAGTAGAGCCCCTGCGTCGCGAGCGGGACGGCGGCACCGTAGAGCAACTGCCAGAGCCGATGACCGACGCGCAGAGGCACGTCGCGGTGGCGTCGCACGCGGCTCCCGCGCAACAGCAGCACGACGCCCGGCAACACGACCGCAACGGCGCCGTTCAGCGTCAGTCCCCAGGCCAGTGAGACGAGACCGTGCGCGTCCGCGGCGACGATGAAGAACACGAGGCCCGCAATGCCCCCGAGCGCGAAGCCGAGCGCGGCCGGCAGGTAGCTGTCGCGCGCCGCGAGCGCGCTGGCCGCAAGGGCCGCCAGCAGCTGCAGGAACGCGGCGGGGATCAGCCACGGCAGCGCGTCCGCAGCGACGGCGGCGGAGACGTACGGCAGGCGGCCGGTCACGAGCTCCCCGAAGAAGCGGGCGAAGGCTGCGGTCACGATCGTGGCGGGCACGGCGACGACGAGGAAGGCGATGCAGTAGGCACGGAACTCCGCGCCGAGCCGGCCCTCTGCCTCGGCCCGCGTCAGGTCCGGAACGACGACCATTCGGAACGCCTGCGCTCCCAGGACGAGGACGAGGTAGACGCCGTACGCGGCCATGAAGCCGTCCGTTCTCAGGTTCCGGCCGAACTTGTGAGCGAGATATGCGCCCGCGAGAGCGGCCGCGAGGCTCAGCGTCACATATGAAAGTCCTGTAAGGGCTCCGCTTCGAACCGCGCTCCGGCCGCGCGCCGGGCTACCCTTGACCTGCTCGTCGGCGGGCACCGCTGCATGAAATCAGACCGACACGACTCCACCTGGACGGACGAGGCGCTCGCAGGTCTGCGGCGCGAGTTCGGCGAGTACTTCAGCGGCCGCACCTGCCTTGTCACCGGCGCGGACGGCTTCATGGGCTCGCATCTCACCGAGGCACTCGTCCACCTCGACGCGAACGTGCAGGCGTTCGTGCGCGCGACGTCCAGCGGCGCGCTGAACAACATCGGGCATCTCCGCGAGCACCTGCAGGTGCACTTCGCGGATCTCACCGACAAGACGTCCGTCGATTACCTCGTGAAGGACCTGCTCGAGGCGCCGGACAAGCCGTACGTGTTCCACCTCGGCGCGCAAGCGCACGTCGGGGAGTCGTGGCACCGGCCGTACGAGACCGTGATGGCGAACACGCTCGGCACGCTCAACCTGTTGCAGTCCATCGTCGACCACAGCCTCGAGCTGGAGAAGTTCGACACGGCGGGGACATCGGAGGAGTACGGCAACGTGCGCGAGGCGGTCGCCCACCACCACGACTTCGACGAGGAAGGCGGCCTGATCCTGCACGAGCGCTCACCGATCAACCCGAAGTCCGTCTACGCGACGTCGAAGGTGGCCGCCGACTTCCTGACGATGAACTACCACGATGCGTTCGGCCTGCCGGGCGTCGTCACGCGGATGTTCAACAACTACGGGCCGCGACAGAACCCGCGTTACATCACCGGGACGATCATCACGCAGGCCCTCACGCGCGAGACGATCGAGCTCGGTCAGCTCGACCCGATGCGCGACTTCTGCTTCTGCACCGATGGTGTCCGCGGGCACCTGATGGTCGCCGCCCGCGGCATCCCCGGCGACCTCTACGTCTACGGCCAGGGCAAGAACATCTCGATGCGGGACTGGGCCGACCTGATCTTGCGCATCGGCCGCGAGCAGGGGTACTGGGAGGCGCGCGAGCTCGCGTCGACGCCCGAGCGTTACCGACCGGGTGCCAGCGAGGTGATCGCGCTGCGCGTCGGCTACGAGAAGCTGAACCGGGAGACCGGCTGGGAGCCACTCGTCTCCTGGGAGGAGGGCGTTGCGAAGACGATCGCCTGGTATGCCGTGAACCGCGACCGCTGGATCGGCCGCGTCGACTGGCTGACGCCGACGCGCGCGCCGGTATGAAAGCCGCGGTCACGGGCGGCGGCGGGTTTCTCGGCTCACACCTCGTCGAGCGGCTGCAGAGCGACAGCCATGACGTCTTCGTCGCGCGGCGCGCGGACTACGACCTCACGCGTGAGGACGACTCGGCGCGACTGTTCGCCGACGCACGTCCCGAGATCGTCTTCCATCTCGCGGCGGAGGTCGGCGGGATCGGAGCGAACCGCGCCAATCCCGGGCGCTACTGGTACGCCAACCTGCTCATGGGCGCCCACGTGCTCGAGCAGGCACGGCGTGCCGACGTCGCCAAGGTCGTGCTCGCGGGCACCGTGTGCGCCTATCCGAAGTTCGCGCCGATCCCGTTCCGCGAGGACGACCTCTGGAACGGGTATCCGGAGGAGACGAACGCACCCTACGGCGTGGCGAAGAAGTCGATCCTCGTCGGCGCGCAGGCGTACCGCGAGCAGTACGGCCTCAAGTCGATCTTCCTGCTGCCGGCCAACCTCTACGGCCCGCGCGACAACTTCCACGAGACGAACGCGCACGTCATCGCCGACCTGATCCGCAAGATGGCCGGCGGCAGCGACGAGGTCGTGCTCTGGGGCGACGGGTCGCCGACGCGGGAGTTCCTTTACGTCGAGGACTGCGTCGACGGGCTCGTCCTCGCAGCGGAGCGCTATGACGGGCCCGAGCCCGTCAACCTCGGCGCGGGCAAGGAGATCTCGATCCGCGAGCTGGCAGAGCTCGTCGCTGAGGCCGTCGGCTTCCAGGGCAAGATCGTCTGGGACACATCGATGCCGAACGGGCAGCCGCGCAGGAGCGTCGACGCGAGCCGCGCGCGCGAGCTGTTCGGCTTCGAGGCACGCACGGAGCTGCGCGACGGTCTCGAGCGAACCGTGGCGTGGTACCGCGAGCACGCGGACGCGGTCGCCGCACAGGCGTGACGGCGCAGACCGCGGCCGCGCCGGCCCCGCTCGATGCTGCGCTGCTGCGCGCGCGGCGCTGGTGGCGCGTCGCGTCCGAGATGCGCCCGGCGTACGTGCTCGGCCCGCTCGTCGGCATCCAGTGGGTCGCGGTGCTCGCGCTCGCGCTCACCGTCCGTCACAACGGCTGGCTCTACTACGCCGGCGGCGACCAGCTCTGGCACTACACCGGCGCGTACATGCTCGCGCACGGTCACCTCCCGCCGTCGTACGTGGGGTACGGCTGGTCGATCCTCCTGCTCCCAGTCGCGGCGATCGCGGGACCGAACCTCGTCTCGGCGCTACCCGCGATGGTGCTGTTCAACACGCTCGTGCTGCTTCCCGTCGCGCTGTTGTGCGTCTACGGGATCGCGGCACGGATCGCGGGCCGCATCTTCGGCTACTTCGCCGCGATGCTCTGGGTGTTCGTGCCATACCTCGGGATTCTCTTCGTCGAGCCGGGCTACCACCAGAAGTACACGGAGCTGACACTGCCGCAGGCCCTTGGCCTAACGTCGGTGCCGGACTTTCCGGCGACCGTCGCGCTGGTCGTATCCGCGTACCTCTGCCTGCGTGCGCTCGACTTCCGCGGCTGGCAGCTGGGCGCGGTCGCGGGCCTCGCCGCCGGCTATTCGATCGCGATCAAGCCCTCGAATGCGATCTTCCTCGTCACTCCGGGGCTGCTCCTGCTCGTCGAGCGCTGGCGTGCACTGCTGACGTTCGCGGCCGGCCTTGCACCTCCCCTCCTGACGCTCGCGCTCTGGAAGTACCGCGGCCTGGGAGAGCTCGCCGCGGCTCCCGCGGAGCCTATCCGCCTCGCGGGCGGCGCCGGCGACCTGCTCCACCGGATCCACAACCCAGAGCTGAACAGCTGGGGCCACCTCCACCAGGTCCTGCTCGGTCTGCGCGAGCACTTCTGGATCGCGCGCGTGATCGAGTGGTTGCCGCTCGCAGGCACCGTTGCACTTCTCGCACGATCGCGCCGCGGGCTGCTGCTCGTCGTGACCTGGTTCGCCGTGTATCTCCTGCTCAAAGGCACGTACATTCCCGCGTCCGTCGACGACGCGAGCATTTGGCGAATCCTGTTGCCGGCGTTCCCGGCGTACGTCCTGCTGGCGTCGTCGGCGGTGCTCCTCGTTCCCGGCGCACGCGGGCGTCCCGCATTGACACGACCGACCGGGCTTCCGCGTCGATTCGGGGTTGTGGTCGGGGCCGCGTTCTTCGTCTTCGCCGCGGTCCCGCTGGGCGTGGTCGCAGCGACGCCGCGGCTGCACGATCAGGGAGATCGCGCGGTGCGCACGAGCGGGACCCTCCTTCCGACAGCAGACCTCCGCGTGCGTGTAAATGCGGCGCCGGGCTTAGTACGCCTCAGCTGGCACGTAGACGAGCCGCGCGCGGCGTCCGTCTTCTACCGAATCTTCCGCACACGAGGAGCGGATGCCGGCGTTGCCTGCCCCGGACGTGTCAATGACTCCTCCGACAACTGCGAGTTGTACGCCGACGTGCTCGAGACGACGCGCGCGAAGACGTTCACCGATCGGCCGGGGAAGGGAACGTGGACCTATCGCATCGGAGTCGCCGCCAACTGGGCTAACGACCCGCACCTCGGCGACGTGTACGTCGTCAGCGACCCGGTCACAGCCATTCTCCGCTGAGCCGCGCCGCTGTCACCGAGGCCGCGCTCCTTGTCGTCGTAGTCGCGGCGGCGGTCATCCTCTTCGGCCGCGGCCTGCAGACGGCGACGAGCTACGACGAGGGCGTCTACCTCGCCAGTGTGGATGCACTGCGGCACGGACAGGAGCTCGGCAGCCAGGTATTCGCCTCCCAGCCGCCGGGCTTCTACATGATGCTGAGCGCGGAGGTGCTTCCTGCAGGACGCTCCGTCACCTTCGCACGCGCGGAGATGCTGGTGTTCGCCGTGATCGGAGTCGTTGCCGCGTATGGGCTCGCGCGCTCCGTTTCCGGAGCTGCAGGCGGCATCGCGGCCGCGGCCGTGCTCGCGTCGGCTCCTGCTTACGCAACGGAGTCGGTCCGGGTGGCAGCCGACATTCCCTCGGTCGCGCTGGCGCTGGCAGCCCTGGCGCTCGCGGCCCGGGCGCGTAGGCAGTCTCTCGCGCTCGCGGCCGTGTCGGGTGCGGTGTTCGCAGCCGCCTTGTCGGTGAAGCTCCTCGTGCTCCCAGGCGTCGTCCCGCTCGCTCTGATTCTCCGCCGACCCCGACCGCTCGCCGCCGCGGCGCTCGGCGCGTTCCCGATCGCCGCGGCGATCACGCTCCCGTTCGCGAGTTCGCTCGGGGCGATCTGGCATGACGCCGTCTCATTCCATCGATCCGCGCGGAGCCTCGGTGGAGGCAACGCCCACCGCGTAATCGACTTTTTCAACCCGAAGACGCCGTTCACGTGGCTCGTAGCCGCCGGCGCAGTCACGGCAGCCGCGACACGAACGCGCGCGACGCATTGGGCATTCGTCGTCGCCGCGATCGTATTTCTCCTCTTTCAGCGACCGTTGCTCGACCACCACTTCGTGTTGCTTGCGGCGGCCGGTGCGGTCGCCGCCGGGAGTTCGCTTCAGGTCGACCGCCCACTGGTCGCAGCAGCACTGGCCCTGATGGTCGCGGGCGGCTGGGTGCAGCAATGGCGTCAGAGAGTGACCAATGACGTACCGGAGCCGGCTGCAGTGATCACGGCGGCGGAGAACCTACGCGCCCGAACGGCGCCCGCGGAGCTCGTCGGCGCGGATCTCCCGATCGTCGCCTTCCGCGCCGATCGCCGCCTTCCGGGCGAGCTCGTGGATACCTCCGCGGTCCGTTTCGCGAGCGGCTCGCTCACGGACGCAGACGTACTCGCCACACTCCGGCACGCGCACGTGCGCACCGTCGTCGTCGGGCGCGAGTTCCTCTCCCGCCCGCGCCTGCTCGTGGGGCTTCGTCGCTATCGTCTGATCAGAGTGCGTTAGACCGCCCGAGCGGGCGCGCCCTGCAGGTTCTAAAGTCCCGGAGTGCGCCGCGCGGGGCTCCTCGCGATCGTTGCCGTCACGCTGGGCTACGCGAGCGTGTCCCAGGGAAGCGGCGTCAACCAGCTGGCGCATTTCTCGCTGGTGCGAGCTCTCACCCACGGAACGGCCTCTGTTGATCCCTACCACTGGGAGACCAAAGACCTCTCCTGGTACCACGGCCACTACTACTCGACCAAGGCTCCAGGCCTCGCCTTTCTCAGCGTCGGTCCGTACTACGTTCTCGATCGCACAGGCGCCATCGAGCTTCTCGGCGACCTCAGCGGTGCGAGTGAGACCTCCGTCGCCATCTGGCTGCTCGGCCTGATCGGCGCCGTGGTTCCGACGGGTCTGCTTCTTCTGCTCCTGCGCCGGGTAGGAAACGAGCTCGAGCCCGGCTTCGGGACAATCGCGGCCGTCACGGCCGGGCTGTGCACGCTGTTGTTCCCGTTCGCCACCCTCTACTTCGATCACGCCCTGTCGGCAACCGTCGGCTTTGCGGCGTTTGCCGCCCTCTGGTACGCGAGCGACAGGCTTCGGCAAGTTGCTCTCGCCGGCGTGCTCGCGGGGCTCGCTGTCGTCGCCGAGTATCCGCTCATCCTCGTGGCCGTGGCGCTCGGCCTCTACATCCTTACGCAGCACGATCATCTCCGCCGCGCGGCGGCCTACGCGATCGGCGTTCTCGTCGGCGTCCTCCCGCTCCTGCTCTACGACTGGTGGGCGTTCGGCTCGCCGTTCCACCTCTCTTACGCGAATGCGATCGTCATTCCCGGGACGACGGGCCACGACGTGCTCGGTGCGAACGTTCAGGGATTCTTCGGAGTCTCCACGCCGCACCGCGGGGTTGCCGCTCAACTCCTGTTCGGGCGGATCGGGCTCGTCACGGTCACCCCGGTCGTGGTGGCAGGCGCGGCGGGCTTGCTTCTTCTGTGGAAGAAAGGGTGGCGACGGGAGGCCGCCCTGTCCGCCGTCCTCTGCTGCGCATTCGTGATCTACAACTCCGGATACGCGACGCCCTTCGGCGGCGGGACACCCGGCCCGCGGTTCCTTGTCCCGCTATTGCCGTTCCTCGCGCTGGGCTTCGCCGCGGCCTATCGAGCCTGGCCGTGGGAGACTCTCGGAGTCGCTGTGCCGTCCGGGGTCGTCATGCTCGGTGTAACCGCAACCGATCCGGTCCGCGCCACGAGCTGGGCCTGGATCGACCGCGTCCTCGACGGCTCGTTCGCGGGGGCCGGCGTGTGGCCAAAGCTCCCGCTTGCCGGCCTCGTGGTGGGCGGAGCCATCTTTGCCTGCCGCGCGACGCCCTTCGAGCGGTTCCACGGCCGCGACGTCGTCGCCGCCCTGCTCTCACTCGGCGCAGCCGTCGCACTCGCCGTGGCGGGACCGCGGCTCGTCGGCACGAACCCGAAGCTTCTTGCCGTCGTCTTCGTTGCACTCCTCGCCGGGGTCGCTTTCTGGCACGTCAGGTCTCGGTTGCCGGCACAGGCGCAGCCGACCCGCGGGCAGAGCCCATAACCTCCTCGCGAACTTGGTGTTCGAGCAGCGCGAGACGCTGCGCGAGGATTGTGTTCTGATCCGACAGGCGCGAGATCACCGTCGAGTAGTGCAGGAGTACGAGCAAGATGAAGAGCGCTCCGACAGCGCCGAGAATCGCGGGTGGGTACGTCTCGACGCCGAACCAGCCGGCAATGGTGTTCAGGCCGTCGCGCCAGAGCGACAACGCGAGCAGGACGACGCCCGTGAGCAGCCACAGAAGCGCATACCGCTCACGCAGGCGCCGTGAGCGGATCAGCTCGAAGACCACGACGAGCAACAGGAACGACGCAACGGCTGCGGCGATCGAAACGGGAAGCGGTGTCATCAGTGTTCCTCCTCGAGCGGGCTGGCATACCGGCGAAAGAGACCGACGAAGATCGCGAGCAGGACCTTCGTCATGTAGTAGACCGAACGGAGCGCAGTGATCGACGAGACGCCGCCGCCGCGCTGGCGCATCGCGACCGGCACCTCGCGCAGGCGGAGCTTGTGCTTGACGCACATGACCGTCGCCTCGACCTCGGGATAGTCGTGCGGGTAGTCGGCAGCGAACAGCGCAATGCCCTTGCGGTTCACCGCCCGGAAGCCGGACGTCGTGTCCGTCACCTTCTGGCGCACGACCGCCGAGACGACACGCGCGAAGATCCGGATCCCCACGCGCCGGGTGAACGACGAGCGGTAGGCACTCGCACCCGCGAACCGCGAGCCGACGCAGAGGTCCGCATCGCCGGAGAGAACGGGTGCGAGGATCGCCGGCAGCTGCTGAGGGTCGTGCTGCCCGTCGCCGTCGATCTGCACGGCGAGGTCGTAGCCACGTTCGAAGGCGAAGCGGTAACCAGTCTGCATGGCGCCGCCGATCCCGAGGTTGAACGGAAGCCGCAGGACGTACGCGCCACGATCGGCCGCGACGCCGGCGGTGCGGTCGGTGGAGCCGTCGTCGACGACGACGATGTCGAAGCCGGCATCGAACGCACGGATCTCGTCGATCACGCGCCCGACCGTCTCCTCTTCGTTCAGCGCGGGAACGATCGCAATGCGCTTGAGCTCGCCGAGCTGCTCAGCCACGGGCGCCCACCGGCGCACCGAGGCCCACGAGCTCGAGGATCTGGCGTGCGCGGTGCGCATACGTGTGCTCGTCGAGGACGCGCTCGCGCGCACGGCGACCCATCGCCTCGGCGGCCGGCGGATCCGCGAGCAGCTCGCGATACGTGGCCAGCGCTTCGTCCGCGGACGACACGACGCGCACCTCGGGGCCGACGTCGAACCAGCGGTCCATCCCCTCCTGCGGATTCGAGACGATCGCAGCACCGGACGCGGCCAGCTCGAACGGACGGCAAGTCGACGACGCGAACACCGTCGCGTGAGAGCGCCGGGTGATGTTCAGATTGATGCGCGCGCGCGAGATCGCCTGGGAGAACACGTTGAAGGGCACGTCACCGATCAGGCGCGCATTCCCGACGTCCCCGCGAAAGTCCTTCCCGCCGAGCGCGAAGTCGATCTCCGGGTCGGCACGGCTCGGCTCGCCGACGAGCGCCTGCATCCACTCGCGCCGGAACTTGTCGCCGTACCCGTAGAAGAACACGTCGTACTCCTTCTCGACCGGGGCGGGTTGGAAGAGCTCGGAATCCGCGGCCCAGAACACCGTTTCGGCACGACGAGCGCCGAGCTCGCGCAGCCGCTCGAGCCCGCCCTCCGAGTTCGAAAGGACGAGGTCGTATTCCGACGGATCTGCGCCGTGGTAGTAGTTGAAGCCGGTGTCCATGCCGCCGAACTCCGGCAGGCTCATGGGCACGTCTCCGTCGTAGAAGACGACCGGCACGCC
>JBKPGW010000165.1:0-10876 GCA_046729555.1 Actinomycetota bacterium
ACCCTGGCGGGGATCTTCGCCTGCCGACGCCGCTCGGCGTCGACGCACCACTCCTGCGGCAGATAGAGCGAGAAGCCGAGCGGCAATGTCCCCCGCTCGCCGACCGCGTGCAGGCTGACCGCAATCTGGCAGTTGCCGATCTTGCCCAGCGTGCCTGAGTACTGGCGCTTGACCCCCGGCGAGTGCTTGCCGTCCTTCGCGATGCCGGTGTCGTCGACGACCCAGGCCAGCACGCCGAGCTCAGGCGCCACCCGCTCGGCGCAGGCCCGGATCAAAAGCTCCGGCTCCCACGGAGAGTCGGCCAGAAACTGCTGCACCGACTCGTAGCGGGCCGGCGACTCGCCCAGCCGAAGCAACGTCGGCTGCAAGCTCTTGCGACCGCCGTGCTCGATCAGCCCGCGCACATACACAAGCGCGTTCTCCCGCTGACGCACATGCGGCAGCGGCCGCGCTACCCACTCAACGAACGCGAGCAACCCCTCGCGCGGCTCGCTCGCCGACATCTCCAGCATCCCAGCTTCCATCCGTCTCCTCCTCCAACGATGACCGCTAACGCGGACACCGTTCGCCGCCCCGAGACGGGACCCTTCAACGAACTAACAAAGTCCTACTAGAGGCTTGATGTGAAACCGGGCGCACTTCCGGCGTACCATGGCCGCGATGATCCGCATCGGCTCGATCGTCTTGCGCGTCGACGATCTCGAGCGCCAGACCGAATTCTGGCAAGCGGCACTCGGCTACGTTCGCCGGGACGACGGGGAGAGCGACGACTTCGTCCTGCTTGGCCCACTTGACGGGTCCGGCCCACACCTCTCGCTCGACCAGGTCCGTTCGACCTTGCAGATTCCTCCGCGCCTGCACCTCGACCTCTACACGGAGGATCAGGCGGGAGAGGTCGAACGGTTGCTCGCGCTGGGCGCGACCGAGGTCCACTGGGACAAGCGACCACCGGACGCGGACTACGTCATCCTCGCCGACCCTGAGGGCAACCGCTTCTGCGTCGTGGACATCAGCCGCTAGAGGTGTGATACGAAACGGCGGGCTCCTGTCGGCTACATCGAGGTGCACGACCGGAGCGCGGAGTTCAAACGAATCTCCACTCCGATTTCGGCGCGCCAGCTCACCTTTCTTCGTGCGCGTCGTGCGCGCTGACTCACTGGCGCGCAAGTTTCCGGCCGGGCGCGCGTCAATCAGGACGAGGGGGGCTACGAACCGGCGGGCCGGACGACTGACGGCGAAAGGAAGTTCGGCTCGCCGGACCTATTGCGGGCTCTAGTTTCCGGCGGTGGGTTGCAAATCGCCCAGGGGCTCCCTTGTCTCGTGTGCCCTCCCTTTCCCCGAGGGCCGCGAACGAGCTGCGGCGTTTTGAAACCTGTTTTGAGCGCCGCCCCTGGGCGGTTTCGCCACGGCGGAATCCGCCGTGGACCGACCGTCGTAGATCTCAGGGGGCCTGAGCTGCTTCGCCGACGCTGTGGTGCCTTGGGGAGAGGGCTGCTCGGGCCCCCTTTAGTTCAGCGACAGGTCTCGCTCGTCGAGCTCGATCTCCTCGGACCCCCGCATCGTCGAGCGCCGCTCGCGCATGGTCCTTGCGCAAAAAGAAGTCCATCGCTTCGGGATCGCCGGCCTCGACGAGCGCGTACAGACGCATCGCGTTGAACCCGTATTCAGCTAGCTGCGGAGCAAGCGTTTCAGTGCGTCGAGCCCGGCGTTGCGGTTGCCGCAGGGTGAAGATCACGGTGTCGTCCAAATCGTCGATACCCGTGGCGGTGGTAAGAACCAAGGCCGGGCCGTGGAAACGCGAGCGAGCGATCGCGATTATCGACTGTTACGCTGCCGCGCGCAAAAGCAAGGTCAAGGGCGGTCACTGCGGCCGCTCATCCGAGGAAGGGGGGAAAGGGTGAAGCGATTCATCATGCTGTTTGCTGGCGTTGTTGCCTCGATGGCGCTGCTCGCCACACCGGCGGGTGCGGTCACCGGCAACTACGTCCAGGACTTCGAACATCCATATGTCGGCCTTGTCGCGTTCTACGACGTCGACCCGACGACAGGAGAAGAGACGTTTCTGTGGCGGTGCTCTGGGTCACTGCTTACCGATCGCGTGTTCCTGACCGCGGGGCATTGCACGGAGCAGGACGTTGCGGAGGGGGCGGACTCACCTGATCTGGCTCGCATCTGGTTCCACCAGAACGTCGGTGGCGCTTTCAACCCGCCGACGGTTCCCGAGGATCCGAACACGGGCTATCCGAATCGATGCCTCCCTGGCGATCCTCTCTGTGTCGAGTCGACGCTGCTTTTCGATTTCGGGTTCGACGACTTCGCGGGGTTCCCGAACATTCACGACGTCGGACTGATCATCCTGCCCGAGGACCAGGCGGTTTCGCTGCCCGAGTACGGTCAGCTGGCCGAGCCCGGGTTTCTCGACTCGCTGGCGACTCAGCGCGGTCTGCAGGAGGTGACCTTCACTGTCTCGGGGTACGGCGTCAGCCTGAGTAGGCCGACACGCTCGCTCTCCTTCCGCGAGCGGCTGATGGCGGAAACGATCCTGGTGAACCTCAACAGCGCTCTCACCGGCGGCTTCAACCTGCAGTTGAGCGGGGCTCCGGCCCAGGGGCGCGGCGGCCAGTGCTTCGGTGACTCGGGTGGCCCCATCTTCTATGGAGGCTTCGAGTCGAACACGATCGTTGCGGTCGTCTCGTTCGGACTAAACCAGAACTGTGCGGGCGTTGGGTTCGGGTTCCGAACCGACACCCAAGCGGTCATCGACTGGATCCTCGCCACGGTCGCGCAATACGCACCGGGCGAGGAAGACGAAATCGTCTTCGTCGAGAGTTAGGTAAGCCGTAAGGGTTAGCAGGTGACAGCGCCACGCGCGGTTCTTCGGCGACGTGGCGCTGTTCCTGCGCGCGGGTAGCGCTGCAATCTGGCATCCATCCGAAGGTCGTGTCAGAGGTGCTGGGTCACTCCACGATTGCGATCACGCTCGACACGTACAGCCACGCGATACCGACGATGCAGGAGGAAGCGGTGGAGCTGGTGGCAGCGCTGGTGAACGCCGAAGCGAGCTAGATCTCCGGATTCTCGCGGCGAAGCTCAGCTAAGAACTCCCTAAAGAGCTTCACCGTCTCAGTATGGAGTCGTCGCTGAGGGTTGCAAACGGGTTGCACAGCGTTCCGCTCCGAATGAGTGCGCCGTCCTGAGATACGCGCAAGCCCGCTTCGGAAGCGGGCTCGCGGAAGCTGCGGGGCAAGGACTCGAACCTTGACTACCTGATCCAGAGTCAGGCGTCCTACCATTAGACGACCCCGCAAAGGGGCCTCATTGTAGCCCGGTCTTGCTTCGATCTTCGAAGCAACGCCCCTCGGCGGATGCGCTGCGCCGCCGGACGCTTTCTCGGGCACGGCTAGACTGAGCCCCCCGGCGCATTCGTCTAGTGGCCTAGGACACCGCCCTCTCACGGCGGCGGCACGGGTTCGAATCCCGTATGCGCCTTTCGCACGTTCGGGGATTGGGACCGTCAGACACCGGGGAGGCGCCGAAGCATCGGACGCTCGGCCGCTAGTTCCGAAGCACGCCTTCCGAGGCCCGCTCGCCGCGCGCCCCCACTGAGCCTGCCGCTACCACGCGCTGCTGTGGCAGTCGTGTCGATCGTGCTCGGGGCCGCCGCCGCGGTGGCGTACTTCGCCGTGCGGGCGACGAGTTGGGCCGTGATGACGGACGAGCTGCAAGTGGTGCGGCTCTCGGAGAGCATCGCGCAGCGGCTCTCGCCGGTGCCACACATCCACGGGGTCTACTACGCGGCGCTCGGCCAGCTCTATCCGCTCCTGATCGCGCCCTTTTTCGGTCTGATGAGCGCGCCGGCGGCGGAGACGGCCGCTCACGCATTCAACGCCGTGCTCTTACCGAGCGCGGCGCTGCCGGCGTTCCTGCTGGCACGCTCCGTGACGGGCTCACGGGCCGCGGGTGTCTCGGCTGCAGCGCTGACGGCCTTCACGCCGTGGCTGGTGCTGACGTCGACGCTGCTGACGGAGAACGCGGCCTATCCCGCATTCGTGTGGGCGGTGCTGCTCTGCCACCGCGCGCTCGTCGCACCGAGTGGGCGGAGGGACGTCGGCGCGCTCGCGGGTCTCGGGCTGGCCTTCTTTGCGCGCACACAACTCCTGGTCCTCGCCGCCGTATTGCCGGTTGCAGTCGTGCTTTACGAGCTCGCGCGAGGGGGCGAGGGCTCGCGCACTGCGCGCGTCGGCGCCGCGCTCCGCCGAAGCGTCTCCGCACACCCCGTGCTTGCGGCCGTGTATGCAGTCGCGTCTCTCGGCGCGGCCGTCCTCGAGTCCGTCGGGTCTCTTGGCGCCGCGGTCGGCAACTACGAAGTTCCGTTCAGCGGTGACCTCTTCCCACAGGGGCTCTGGGAGTCGGCGGCTGCGCACCTCGACCAGGTCGTGATCGGCTGCGCCGTGCTGCCGTTCGTCCTCGCAACCGGCTGGGCGGCGACGAACGTCATTCGCCCCGAGCGCCGGGAGGCGCATGCATTCGCGGTCCTCCTGCTTCTGCTCGTCCCGCTTCTGACGCTCGAGGTGGCGTCGTTCGACCTGCGGTTCACGCCCGGCGCGTTTAATCAAGACCGCTACCTCTTCTACCTCGTGCCCCTCTTCGCCGTCGGTAGCGCAGCAGCGTTGCTCCAGCGGACGTCGTGGCGGGTGCGCGCGGTCTCGTACGTCGCGGCTTTCGGCTTCTTCGCTTGGCTGCTGACATTCGCCGCCTACGACGACACGATCATCTTCTGGGCCGCGCCTGCAGCCGCCTTCCATTCCGTGCTGGTCAGCGCCGGCAGCCTGCTGCACCTCGGGGCCGAGGCCTTCGTCGAGATCGCGGCGGCCGTTCTCGGCGTCGGCGTAGTCGTCCTGAACGCACGCATGCCGCGCGTGGCGCTGGGGGTGGCGACTGCGGCGGTGGCGAGCTTCGGCGTCGCCCAGGCGGTTTATGTCTTCGATCGGTACGCCGATCACGTCATGACACGTCCACAGAAGGCGGGCTCAGCGCCACGCGACTGGATCGACAAAGCGGTCCCCGAGGGTGAAGCCGTTGCGCTCGTGCCCAGCCCTCACGACAACCCCGACTACTGGTGGGAGGCCGAGCTCTGGAACAAGAAGGTCGACCGTGTGCTGCGTGTCAATGGCGGCCGCACGTTCTCACCATTCCCCGCGAACGACGTCCGCGTTCGGTTCGATGCTGGGATCCTGGCCGGATCCGAGCCGCGTGACTACCTCGTCACGTCTCCGAGCGAGACCCGCTTCCACCTGCTCGAGACTGCACGCGTCTACGACGCAGGCCCGCTCTGGCTGGTTCACGTAGAGAGGCCTTACCGCCTCGACTGGGCAACGCGCGGAGTCAGCGCGGACGGCTGGACGTTTCCCGATCGTCAGGCGACGCTGCGCTTCTACGGCCACGGCGAGTCGGGGGTCCGGACGGTCGAAGTCGTGCTGAGCTCGTCCGCGCAGGCGGCGCTGCCGCTCTCCTTCACGTTTCGAGCCGCGGGGGCCTTGCGTCACGGCCGCGTCGACCCGGGTGGAGCACGACCGCCGATAGTTCTCTCGCTCTGTGTTCCGGCAGACGGGTTCGTCGATGCGACCCTCCGTACGCACGGGTCCGTCCGGATCCCGGACGGGCGGCTCGTGGCGCTGCACGTCGACCGGATCACGGCGACCCGCGCGGGCCCGTGCCGGACCGCTTAGGTCTCGAGCCGGTAGATCGGCACGAGCCGCTTCTCCGCCTCGGTGTCGATGTGCGCGACGACCTCGACGTACGGCTCCAGCCCCGAGCCCTGCAGCTTCGCCTTCAACAGGCTGTCGACCTGGTAGATCCCGGAAGAGTTGTTCATCGTGATCTCGATCAGGATCGGGCGCTCCTCGCCGTCTTTGATCGCGACGTCCTCGATCGCTGCGGCGCTGAGCGAATGGATCGAGATCGAGCCGCGCGCGAAGGGGATGCGCGAGCGTCCCTGCTCCATGTCGAGCGCGTCTGCGACGCGGACGATGCCGGCCTCGAGCGTCAGAGGCTTGCCGTAGTCGCGGTGGCTCGTGATCGTCTGAAGCACCTCGGACGAGAGCACGGTGATGTCCGGTTCCTCGTAGATTCCCTGCAAGAGCTCGCGCAGCTTCGGCTCCGCGAGGAAGAGGCTGAAGTCCTCGTGTCCCTCGCGGTGGACGGCCATCCCGATGCAGTGCGTCAGCGAACCGAGGAGGACGACCACCTCGGAATCGTCGTTCTCGTAGCCGTAGTCACCGACAAGCGACGGCTGGACGTGATGCTTCGTCAGCTGGCGCAGCAGCTTGAGCGCAATGTTCGAGACGATCTGGATGTGCACCCAGGAGTGGTCGTTGATATGCATCCGCGCGACCGCGTTCACGTTGGCGGCGTGCCACCAGCCCTTGAGCTGTGCGTCTTCGTTGACGCGCTCGAGCAGGCGCCGGAGCTTCCGGTTGCCGCGCACCGGCACGTTGATCCTCATCTGCGCGATCGCCTGCGTCGGCGTCAGCCGCGTCTCGCGCTCGGCCTCTTCCGAAGCCGGTTGCTCGATCCTGTCTTCTGTCTCGCGGTCGAGAGTCACCGCGGCCGAGTTTAGTAGCGCTAGGCCGTGCTGCTGTCGCCGCCGGCGTCGTGCTCGTGCCAGATCGAGTGCCAACCCTCCGCCGGCTGCTCGGCGATGACCGGCTTGTCTGGATCGGTCAAGCGGTAGTAGACGACGCTGAGGGCGTGGCCGGCGTACGGCGTGACGAGTGCGCTCGCGAGCGCTCCGCCGATCCAAAGAGAGACGAGCGGATGTCCCGCGGTCGCAGTCATCCCGCCGAGGATCAGGTTGAGGAAGAACCAGGCGACGGCGGTCCGGCCCCAGATGTTGAGAAGCACGCGGAAGACCGCGCCGCGATGACCGCGGACGAGCTCTCTGGATCGCTCCATCGCATCCCGTGCCCCGCGGTCCTCGAGCATGACGATCGGAGCAGCCAGAGCCCAACGGATCGCCAGCAGGACGCCGGGGACGATGAGAAGGAACAGTCCGAACGCAACGCCGACGCCGGTCATGATCGAGAGCCATACGAGCGAGCCGAGTCGCCGCCACGAACTGCGGTAAAGGTCTCCGACGGAGGGCACGGCAACACCGCGATGCTCGCTGTCGACTGCATCGACGAGCGCACCCTGAACGAACGTCGTCCCGATAAAGCCGCTCGCGACCGCGAGCAAGCCGAAAGTGAGCGCAATCACCAGATTGTGTGTGACGTCCGCGATGACCTCGAACAGGCCGAGCACGGCGAACACGATGAAGCCCGTGACGAACGAACGCCGGAACAGGCTCCGGTAGATGCGTGTCGTGTCCTTGAGGACACCTCGGATCTCGAGCGGCTTCGACCCCATCGCCGCCAACATCGGCGACAGGATCGCGCGGCTGATCCCTCGAAGGGGCTACGCGGCGGCCCAGTCTCCGTACAAGGAGGTGTAGAGCCCGCGCCGCTGCAGCAGCTCGTCGTGCGAGCCCTGCTCGACGATCTGCCCGTACTCGAGCACCACGATGAGGTCGGCGTCGCGGATCGTCGAGAGGCGGTGCGCGATGATGAACGCCGTCCGCCCGGCGAGGAGCAGCCGCAGCGCCTGCTCGATCTTCCGCTCCGTGCCGATGTCGACCGAGGACGTCGCCTCGTCGAGGATCAGGATGCGCGGGTCGGCCAGCAGCGCCCGCGCGAGCGCGACGAGCTGCCGCTGCCCGAGCGAAAGGCGCGACCCGCGTTCCTGGAGCTGCGTCTCGTACCCGTCCTCCAGGCGCAGGATGAACTCGTGCGCGCCGACGGCCTGCGCCGCGCGGACGACCTCGTCGGGGGCCGCGTCGGGCCGGCCGAAGGCGATGTTCTCCGTCACCGTCCCGGCGAAGAGGAAGCCCTCCTGCGGGACGATCCCGAGCTGCCGGCGCAAGGACGCCTGCGTCACGTCGCGGAGGTCGTGGCCGTCGATCGTGATCCGGCCCTCGGTCGGGTCGTAGAAACGTGCGAGCAGCTTCGCGATCGTTGACTTCCCGGCGCCCGTGTGCCCGACGAGCGCGACCGTCGTTCCCGGCGGCACGTCGAGCTCGAGGCCGTGCAGCACCTCGGGCCCGGTCCCGTAGCTGAAGCGGACGTCTTCGAAGCGGACATGGCCCTGCACTTCCGGCAGCGGCGTCGCCCCCCGGCGCGTCCAGCACCTCGGGCTCCTGCTCGAGGACGTCCATGATCTTGTCGAGCGCGGCCGTCGCGGACAGGAACGTGTTGTAGAGCTGCGACAGCTGCTGGACGGGGTCGAAGAAGTTCTGCACGTAGAGCATGAAGGCGAACAGCGTCCCGATCGTGACGTCGCCGTTGAAGTAGAGATGTCCGCCGTACCCGAGCACGACCGCGAGCGCGACGGACGAGAGCAGGTCGACGAACGGGAAATACCAGCCGTTGAGGACGACCGTTTCCATGTTCGAGTCGCGGTAGCGTTCGCTGACGGTGCGGAAGTTGCGGATGTTTCGCTGCTCGCGTGTGAACGCCTGCACCATCCGCATGCCGGCAATGTCCTCCGCGAGCGTCGCGGTGACGAGGCCGAGCCGCTCGCGCACGGCGCGGTAGGCGCGGGTCGAGCGCACGCGGAAGATCACCGTGGCGAGGCTCATGAACGGAATCACCGCGAGTGTCGCGAGCGCCAGTCGCCAGTCGAGGACGAACAGCAAAATCGCCGTCCCGAGCAGCGTCAGTGTGCTCTGCACGAGAGTGGTGACGCCGTCGGTCACGAGCTGGTCGAGTGCCTCGACGTCGTTCGTCAGCCGGCTGATGATGACGCCCGCGCGGTTGCGCTCGTAGTAGCCGAGCGACAGCCGCTGCAGGTGTCCGAACAGCTTGTTGCGCAGATCGGCCAGGATGCGCTCGCCGACCCAGCCCGTCAGGTACGTCTGCACGTAGCTCATGCCCCAGTTCGCGAGGCCTGCGAGCAGGAACGCGCCGACGATCCACCAGAGCTTGCCGAGGTCGTGGCGGCGGATCCCGTCGTCGACGGCGTACTTCGACAGGAACGGCGGCGCCAGCGCCGTTGCGGTCGCAGCGAGGAGCGAGAAGACGGAGAGGATCGTCCGCACCTTGTAGGGCGCGGTCAGGGCGGCGAGGGTGGCGAGTCGCCGGCGCGTGCTGCGCCAGGACCAGTCGTCGACCTTGGAACCGCGCTCCTGCATCAGGTGGCCGCCGGGCTGCCAGACCCTCATGCGTCGCTCCCCTGCGGGTCGCTCCCGCGGGGGAACAATGTTCCCCCGCGCACCCCCTCTTTCAGGATCGCCTCGCCCTTCACGCCGCTGCGATCGCCGTGAAGGGCGAGGATGAACGGGCGGGAAACCTCTCGGTTTCCCGTGCCCTTCCCCCGCATGAGCCTTCGGCTCACGCGACCTCCTCCACGGCCGCGCGTGCCTCGACCGCGTCCGCGAACTGGCGCTCGAGCAGTCCGTGCTCGTAGATGTCGCGGTAGACCTGGCTCGTCTCGAGCAGGTCGTCGTGCGTCCCGCGGGCGGCGATGCGGCCGGCGTCGAGCACGACGATCTCGTCGGCGAGCGAGATGGTGGAGAGGCGGTGCGCGATGATCAGCGTCGTCCGGCCGCGCATCGCCTCGCGCAGGCCTAGCCTGATCTTCGCTTCGGTCGTCGCGTCCACGGAGGCAGTGGCGTCGTCGAGGATGAGGATGCGCGGATCGACGGCGATCGCCCGCGCGATCGCGAGGCGCTGGCGCTGCCCACCGGAGAGCGTGATCCCGCGCTCCCCGATCACGGTGTCGTAACCGTCTGGAAGACGCTCGACGAACTCGTGCGCCTGCGCGAGGCGGGCGACGTGCACCACCTCCGCGTCACTCAGCTCGGGTGCTCCGAACGTGATGTTCTCGCGCACGGTCGCGGAGAAGAGGAAGGGATCCTGCGAGATCACGCCGATCGCCCGCCGGAGCGAGCGCAGCGTCACGTCGCGGACGTCGGTGCCGTCGATGAGCACGTGGCCCGACGTGACGTCGTAGAAGCGCGGCACGAGGGAGGTCAGCGTCGTCTTGCCCGAGCCGGTGTGGCCGATGAGCGCGATCGTCTTGCCGGCGGGCACCTCGAGCTCGATGTCCTCGAGGACGGGGCGGCCGTCCATGTACTCGAAGCCGACGCGGTCGAAGCGCAGATCGCCGCCGCCAAGCGGCAGCTCGACCGCGCCGGGCCGGTCGGCGATCTCTTCGGGCTCGTCCATGATCTGGAAGATCCGCTCGCCCGCTGCGGTGGCGCGCTGCGCCTGTCCCACCCACATGCCCAGCGAGCGCAGCGGCATCACGAGCATGCCGAGATAGAGGTTGAAGGCGACGAACCCGCCGACCGTGAGCGAGCCGTGCGTGACCATGCGCGCGCCGACGAGCAGGACTGCGCCCTGGGCCACGAGCGGGATCCACGAGATCAGCGGTACGTAGAGCGCGCGTTGCCGGTTCGCCTTGATCGTCTGCGCGAACACCGCTTCGGAACGGCGGTCGAACTTCGCTCGCTCGGCCGGCTCTTGAGCGAACGACTTGACGACGTGGACGCCGACGATGTTCTCCTCAGCGACCGTCGCGACGTCGGCGAGCTTCTGCTGCACGTCGCGCAGGGTCGGATGCGCGACGTGGCTGTAGCGGTACGCCAGCACGACAAGGACCGGCGTGATCGCGAGCGCGATCAGCGCCAGCTTCCACTCGAAGACGAGCAGGACCGCTGTCACCGAGACGACCGTCAGGACGTTCTGGAAGAAGAAGATCAGGCCGTAGCCGAGGAAGAAGCGAACGCCCTGCAGCTGTCTCTTATACACATCTGACGCTGCCGACGATCACAACAGTG
>JBKPGW010000166.1:0-59775 GCA_046729555.1 Actinomycetota bacterium
GATCGAGGAGGAGCTGCAGCGGGCAAAGCGCGAGGCGGAGGCGGATGCGGAGTCCTGACGACCTCCGCTCGCTCGTCGAGGACTACCTCGGCGAGCTGGCGCTGACCCCCGAGCTGCACGGCCAGGCGGAGTCGGTGCGCTATGCGTTGGCGGGCGGGAAGCGTGTGCGCGCCGTGATCTGCCTGGCGACCGCGGAGGCCGCGGGGGCGGAGGCGGACCGTGCGCTGCCGGCCGGCGCGGCGCTCGAGCTGGTGCACGCGTTCTCGCTCGTGCACGACGACCTGCCGGCGCTCGACAACGACGCGGAGCGGCGTGGTCGCGCTTCGGTGTGGTCGCAGTTCGGTGAGGCGGTCGCCGTGCTGGCGGGGGACGCCATGCTGGCGGAGGCGTTTCGGCTTGCTCTTTCGTACCCGTTTCCCCACGTCGGGCGCGAGCTTGCACAGGCGACGCTGGGGATGATCGGCGGCCAGTACCTGGACATCACCGCCACCGCGCCGGACGAGGCGACTCTGCACAAGCTCAAGACCGGCTGCCTGTTTGCCGCGTCGGTCGGGCTTGCGCTCTGGGTCGCCGAGGTTCCCGAGCGGGAACAGACGCCCTGGCGCGACTTCGGCGACGAGCTCGGGTTGCTGTTCCAGATCGTCGACGACATCCTCGACGGCGACGGGTACGTCGTCACGCACGGCGCGGAAGGAGCGCGCACGCTTGCCGACCAGGCTGCCGTCCGTGCGCGCGAGCGACTCGCCGCCGTGCCGGCAGACACTTCTGTGCTCGAGGACATCGTGGACGGTCTGGCTACGCGCACATCGTGACCCCGCGGCCGGCCCGCTTCGTCGTCGCGGTCGGCAGCGGCAAGGGCGGCGTCGGCAAGTCGACCGTTTCGCTCCACGTCGCCGCGGCACTTGGGCGCCGGGGACTGGCGGTCGGTCTACTCGACGCGGATCTCTATGGGCCGGACATTCCGCTCATGGTGAACCTCACGCGCCGGGAGCGTGCACGGCAATGGGATTTGTGGCGGCGAACCGGCATTCGCCACGAGCCGATCGACCGCCACGGGATCCGGATCATGTCGGTGGGTTTCCTGCTGGGCGAGCGTCAGGCTCTGGCGATGCCGGCGCTGCTCTTGACGGCCGCCCTCAAGCAGCTCATCGAGCAGGTCGACTGGGGCTCGCTCGACATCCTGCTGATCGACCTCCCGCCTGGCACCGCGGATCTTCAGCAGCAACTCCTCGGTGTCGTCGCGCTGGACGGCGCCGTCGTCGTCGTTGGGCCGCAGGACGTGGCGCACCTCGACGCCCAGAAGTTCATCGACTTTCTGCGCGACGCCGGGGTGCGAACTCTCGGTGGCATCGAGAACATGAGCGGCCTCGTCTGTCCGCATTGCGGCGAGCGCATCGAAGTCTTCACACCCGTCGCGGCTGCGAGGTCGATCTGGTCGCAGGGCATTACGAACCTCGGTCGGATCCCGCTCGATCCGGCACTCGATTCGCAGCACGGCCTCGAGGCGCAGCGAGACGCTTTCGCCGCGGCGGCCGGCGAGCTGCTGGCTGCGCTCGACCGACCGGCGGCCGCATGAAAAAGCGACTCGATCTGCTCCTGGTCGAGCGTGGCCTTGCCGAGAGTCGCGCACAGGCTCAGGCGCTCGTGCTTGCCGGACGCGTTCCGGGTTACGACAAGCCTGGCACGCAGGTCGACGAGTCGGCGGAGCTCGACGTCGAGCGTCCACCACCGTATGTCTCCCGGGGCGGGGAGAAGCTGGCGCACGCGCTCGACGCTTTCGGGATCGACCCTGGTGCACGCGATTGTCTCGACGTCGGTGCGTCGACCGGGGGGTTCACCGACGTCCTGCTGCAGCGCGGGGCGGCGCGGGTGATCGCGCTCGACGTCGGCTACGGCCAGCTGCACGAGCGCGTGCGGAGCGATCCACGCGTGACCGTTTTGGAACGGGTGAACGCGCGCGAGCTCCGCGAGCTTCCCTTTGCCCCCGACCTCGTCGTGGCCGACGTCTCCTTCATCAGCCTGAAGCTGGCGCTCCCGCCCGCCCTGGCGCTCGCCAAGCCGGGCTGGGAGGCGGTCGTGCTGGTGAAGCCGCAGTTCGAAGCGGGCAGGGCAGAGGTCGGCAGGGGCGGCGTGGTGCGCGACGTTGCGGTCCGCCGACGCGTCGTCCGCGAGATCGTCGAGGCGGCGCTGCCCTGGAGAGGCGAAACGGTCGGGGTCGTAGACTCTGGTCTACCCGGCCCCAAGGGCAACCGAGAAGTCTTTCTTCACCTCGTTCACCGTGAGCGCGCGCACCTCCTCGACGACATCGACCTCAGGATCGCCGCGGCGGTCGGGTAGCGCCGTTCAGCGCGCGGCAGTGATCACGCACGGCAAGCCGCCGACGATCGGCCCAGCCCTGGACCGGCTGGAGAAGGTCGCCCGCGAGGCGGGCGTCGAGCTCCTGCTCCCGGACGAGGAGGTCGAAAAGCACGGCGTCGGCGAGCCCGAGGCCGATCTGACCGCCGCCGAGATCGCCGTCGTCCTCGGCGGAGACGGCACGATGCTGCGCGCGCTGCAACGGTTTCTCGGCACGGAGATCCCCGTGGTCGGAGTCAACTTCGGGCGGGTCGGCTTTCTCGCGTCGATTCAGCAGAACGAGCTCGAGTCGGGGCTCGCGCGGGTCTTCTCAGGCGATTACCGCGTCGTGCAGCTGACCACGCTCGACGTCGAGGCGGACCGCGCTCGCGCCTCGGCGGTGAACGACATCGTCGTGCTGAGCTCGCTCCGAGGCCGGATGGTCGAGCTCGGCTGGGCACTCGGAGGCGAGGACCTTGGCGTGCAGCCGTGCGACGGGATGATCTGTTCGACGCCGTCGGGGTCGACCGCGTACAACCTCTCGAACGGGGGGCCCGTGCTCGTCCGCGGCCTCGACGCGATGGCGGTCACCTTCATCGCGCCGCACTCCCTGCATGCACGTCCGATGGTCGTCCCGCGTGGTCTCGACCTGGAGATCCGGAATCGCACCCCGGACGTGTCCGCGTCCGTCCTCGTGGACGGCCACGGCCTCGCGGAAGTCACGACGGCGGCGCCGATCACGATCCGCCTCGGCGAGCAGCGCAGCTTGCTGGCGACGCTGCCGGAGGTGACGTTCTTCCGGCGCTACCGCGAGACATTCGGCTCGTAACAACAAAGTCACGCTCGCGTCGCACGCGTCACACCTCGGGGGCTACGCTCGGCGCATGGGGAGGGAGGTGGGGTTCCCGGTGTCAGACGCGTGTACCTCTAAACCCCCACTGGCCTAGGGACCGTTTCTGACGATGGTGGCGCGCCGCCCCGCCGCTTACCATGCGCGGCGGCAGATGCTGCGCCGGCTCCGCATCCAGAACCTCGTGCTCATCCACGACGCCGAGCTCGTCCTCGCGCCCGGGCTGAACGCGATCACGGGCGAGACCGGCGCGGGGAAGACCATCCTGGCCCAGGCCGTCGGGCTCCTGCTCGGCGCAAAAGGGGACCCCGGCTACATCGGTCCCGACGGAGAGGAGGCCTACGTCGACGCCGAGCTCGACCTGCCGGTCAGCTTGCTCGAGGAGGAAGAGCTTGCCTCGCTCGCGGAGCTCCGCCCTGAGGACGAGGAAGGGCTAGTCTTTGCCCGGCGCGTCTTCGCGGACGGCCGGACGCGCGCGTATGCGTGGGGCCGTGGCGCTGCGCGTGAAGATCTCGCCGCGCTCGGGGAACGCCTGATCGCGATGTCCGGACAGTTCGAGCAGCGCCGGCTCGCCAGGAGCTCGTACCAACTCGACGTTCTCGACTCCTTCTGCGGCGACGAGCAGCTGCGCCGGCGTTCGGAGGCGCGCCTGGCGTGGCGGGAGCTGACCGCGGCACGGAAGCGACACGAGGAGCTGAAAGCCGGGGCGGACACCGAGGAAGCGCGGCTCCGCGAGCTGCGCGCGCTCGTCGAGGACACGGAGGGGCTGGAGACGGACACCGAAGAGCGCCTGCACGGCGAACGCGAGCGGCTGCACCATGTCACCGAGCTCGCGCAGGGCGCAGCAAGCGCAGCCGAGGCGCTCGCGCCGGAGGAGGGCGAAGGTGCGGCAGGGCTTACGGCCGCCGCAGAGCGTGCCGTCGCTCCGCTAGAACGTCTGGCACCCGAGCTGGCAGGGGCCGGGGACGAGCTTCGCGACGCAGAGCTCAGGCTGCGCGAGACTGCCAGCGAGCTTCGCGGGTTCCTGACGACGCTGGAAGCTGACCCGGGTCGTCTGGAACAGCTCGGAGCCGAGCTCGACCGGATCGCCGAGGCAAAGCGCCGCTTCCGTGCCGAGACATACGTGGAGCTGTTGGCGCGCGCCGCCGCCGCCCGGGCGGAGCTCGACGCGATCGAGCAGGGCTTCGATCCCGCCGCTGCCGCCGCGGAAGCGCTCGCCGCGGCGGAGCAGAACGTGCGCCGGCTCGCCGCTGAGCTGCACGAGGCACGCGCCGAGGCTGCTGCACGCTTTGCGCAGGACGTTGCCCGCGAGCTCGTCGGCGTCGGCATGGGGGACGGAGAGTTCGTCGCCGAGGTGCGCGAGCGCGAGCCCGGCCAGACCGGTCTGGACGAGGTTGCGTTCCTGATCCGGCCGAACGCCGGCATGCCGCTCGCCCCGGTCGCCGAGACCGCGTCCGGCGGTGAGCTTTCGCGCATCGCGCTTGCGATCGCCGCGGTCGGCGGTGGCGAGACCATCGTCTTCGACGAGATCGACGCCGGCATCGGCGGCGAAACCGCGCACCGGGTCGCCGAGACGCTGCGCAGGCTTGCCGAACGCGCACAGGTCGTGACGATCACGCACCTGCCGCAGATCGCGAGCGTCGCCGACCGGCACTTCCGCGTCGAGAAGATCCCGGGCGACCCGACGCACACCCGCATCCAGCAGCTCGACGACGCCGAGCGCCGCGACGAGCTGCAGCGCATGCTCGGGGGCGCCGAGTTCCTCTCCACGGTCGGCGGGCGATGAGCTTCGTCGAGCTCACCGGCCACGCGAAGCTCGACCGGAGGACGAAGAACCTCGTCAAGCGGCTGTCCGCGGACGACATCGCGATCATCGACCACACCGACCTCGACCGGGTGTCGGCCGAGGAGCTCGTCGAGTCCGGCGTCCGCGTCGTCGTCAACGTGGGGGCGTCGCAGTCCGGTCGCTTTCCGAATCCGGGTCCGCTCGCGCTCGTGCGCGGCGGCGTCCGACTGATCGACGCGCCCGGCGCGGACATCTTCGATCACGTGCACGAAGGTGAGCTGCTGACCGTGCGCGGCGCCGGGCTCTACCGCAACGGCACGTGCCTGGCGACCGGACGGGTGCTGGACGAGCGCGAGCTGGAACGGATGCTCGGCGAGCAGCGCGGCCGCGTGACGGAAGCCCTCGAGGCGTTCGCGGAGAACACGATGCGCTACCTGCGCGAAGAGGGCAAGCTGCTCGCGGAAGGGATCGACTTTCCACCGCTCGAGACGCGCTTCCGTGATCGTCACGCACTCGTCGTCGCGCGCGGTCCCGGCTACAAGCGTGACCTCCGCATCGTCAAGCCCTACGTCCGCGACTTCAAGCCGGTGCTGATCGCCGTTGACGGCGGCGCTGACGCGCTGCTCGAAGCCGGCTACAAGCCGGACGTGATCGTCGGGGACATGGACTCCGTGTCGGACAAGGCGCTGCGCTGCGGCGCCGAGCTACTGGTCCACGGCTACCGCGACGGCGAGGCTCCCGGCGAGGAGCGCGCACAGAAGCTCGGCGTCCCCTACCAGATCGCGCGCGCGACGGGCATCAGCGAGGACCTCGCACTGCTGCTCGCGTACGAGAAGGGCTCCGAGCTGATCGTCGCGGTCGGGACACACTTCAACCTGATCGAGTTCCTCGAGCGCAACCGGGCGGGGATGTCCTCCACGTTCATCACGCGCCTGAAGGTGGGCGAGATCCTGATCGACGCAAAAGGTGTGTCACGCCTCGCGAGCCGCCAGGTCGGGATCTGGCCGCTCGTCCTGCTCGCGCTCGCGGGCCTGGGCGCAATCGCCGTCGCGATCGTGGTCTCTCCGGCGCTCCGGCACTTGATCGAGTACCTCGCACTGCGCCTGCGCGACCTGCTCGGCATCGGCTGAAACTAGTCTGTTACCCATGCCGCGCGCCTCAGCTTCGCGTGAGCTGCTCGCGTCGCGCACCGATGTCTGGTCGTTCATCGCCGAGCCGCATCACTTCTCCGACTGGTGGCCGGGAGTCGCGGGCGTGCATCCGGACCGGCGCGGCTTCGCCGAGGGCGCACGCTGGGAGATCCACACGGCGAACCGTCCGACGCTCTTCCGCCGCGCAACGTCGAGCGGCATGCTGCTGGTCCGCGCTGTTCGCCCACCGGACCTGTTCGCATGGACGCTCACCGGCGACCACATCGATGCGGAGCTACGGCTCGAAACGCGCGGGCCCGATCGCACGGTTGCAACGCTCGAGCTCGATGCGCCGTGGTTGTACGGTTTCAGCCGCGCGCTGCCGAGGCGCGCGCTGACTCGGCTCCATGCCCTGTGCCAGACTGCCGCGGAGCTCTAGCCGTCGATGTTCGATCTCCGCTACCACGTCACCTCGCTCGCCGCTGTCTTCATCGCACTGCTGATCGGCATCCTCGTCGGCGTCGCGCTCGCGTCGCACGGATTGGGGAACACCGAGCGCAAGAGCCTCGAGGACGACGTGCGCCGCGCACAAAACCGAGTCGACGCGCTCCAGGCGCAGGTCGACTCGCTCAACCAGACGAGCCGCGCCAACGCGACGTTCGTCGCCGGCACCTACAACGCGCTCATGACCGACAGGCTCAAAGGCAAGCGCGTCGGGGTCCTGTTCGTCGGCTCGGTCGACCACCGCATCCAGACCGACATCGCGGCGGCGATCAAGGATGCGGGCGGCCGCGCCGCCCTCCGCATGTACGCCCTCCAAGTCCCGATCGACTCGAGCGCAATCGAGCAACGGCTCGCGACTCGTCCCGCCTTGGCGAAGTACGCAACCGACGACCAGCTGCGCAATCTGGGCAAGCAGCTCGGACATGAGTTCGTCGACGGCAACGACACGCCGCTCTGGAGCGTGCTCCACAACCTGATCGTCCAGGAGGCAACGCCGCGCTTCGGAGCGTCCAAGCGGCCCGCGGACGCGGTCATCGTCGTTCGCACGGCCGATCCGCAGACCGGGACGACGGCCCCATTCGTAAAGGGTCTCTACGAGGGCCTCGCCGACGCGGGGGTGCCGGCCGTTGGCGTCGCAGAGTCGAAGAGCGACTTCGCGGCCCGCAAGGTGTTCCAGCAGGCCCAGCTCTCGACCGTCGACGACGTCGACCTCGACGCGGGCAAGCTCGCACTCGCGATCGTGCTCAGCGAGCCGGCGTCCCGAGCAGACTACGGCGTGAACGTGACCGATCTGCTTCCGCCGGTGGCGCCGGTCCTCGCACCGAGTGGATGAGCCGCTCACCATCCTCGTTGCCGCGCGCGATGAGGAGCAGGTGATCGGGCAAACAGTGCGTGCGCTGCGCCACGCGTTTCCGGAAGCCGAGGTGCTGGTCGCCGACGACGGCTCGCACGACGGCACGGCCGACGCCGCCGAGGAAGCCGGCGCGATCGTGCTACGACTGCCGCGACGGGGGAAGGGCCAGGCGCTGTCGGCGGCCGAACGCGCGGCGCCGCCGGGGCGGCTGCTCCTCTGCGACGCCGACCTCGACGGTGACGTCGGGGAGTTGGTCGACTGCACCGCAGCCGTAACGGTCGCGGCGTTTGCCGAACGTGTCGGCGGGGGCTTCGGCATCGCCAAGCGGGTCGCCCGTGACCTGATCGAGCTCCTCGGCGGTGTGCAGACGCGTGAGCCGCTGTCGGGCCAGCGGTCGCTCTCCGCCGCGGCGCGCGCCGCCTGCTTCCCCGTCGCCGCCGGGTTCGGCTGCGAGGTGCGGATGACGATCGACGCGGCCCGAGCGGGGCTCGAGGTGCGCGAGGTCGAGCTGCCGCTGCGGCACCGTGCGACCGGCCGCGACGTTCGCGGCTTCTTGCACCGCGCGCGGCAACTCCGCGATGTCGCCTACGCCTGCGGTCCCCTCGGCGTCAACTTCCGCGGCCTCCGTCTGCCGTTGATCGGCTGGAAGGTCGGCGTGTCGAACGGCCCCGCCGTTGCGGCCATCGCCGCGCTCGGGCTTGTAGACGACATCTGGAGCGGGCCGGAGCGCGGCTTCCGTGCGCATCTCCGCAGCGGGCGGACGACCGGCATGCTCAAGCTGGTCGGCATCCCGATCGTCGGCCTACTCGCGACCCGAAGAGTGTCCGGCGGCCTGCTCGTCGGGCTCGCGGCGAATGGCCTGAACCAGCTCGACACGCGCCCGGGTCGCGCGCTCAAGGCTTACCTCGCGGCGGCGCTTGCGCTGGACGCGCCGGTCGGGATCGCCGTCCTGCTCCTTCCCTACGATTTGCGCGAGATGGCGATGCTCGGAGATGCCGGGTCGAACGCGCTGGGCGGGCTGCTAGGCTTGAAGTCCGTGGAGCGATTCACGGGACGAGGCCGATGGGTTGCGATCGGCGCCCTTGCAGGCCTCACGATCCTCGGAGAGCGAACGTCGATTGGCGCGCTGATCGAACGCACGCCCGGTCTCGCCTGGATCGACCGGCTGGGGCGCGCGTGAGCTCGCGTGCCCGCCCGACGAAGTACGTCTTCGTCACGGGCGGCGTCGTTTCGGCCCTCGGCAAGGGGATCGTCGCGGGGTCGCTGGGCCGGCTGCTGAAGGCGCGCGGCCTGCAGGTGCAGGCTCAGAAGTTCGACCCGTACCTGAACGTCGACCCGGGAACGATGAGCCCGTTCCAGCACGGCGAGGTGTTCGTGACGGAAGACGGTGCCGAGACCGATCTCGACATCGGGCACTACGAGCGCTTCATCGACGAGAACCTGACCCGCGCCGCGAGTCACACCGCCGGCGCGATCTGGGACTCCGTGCTGCGCAAGGAGCGGAAGGGCGAGTTCCTGGGCGCGACCGTGCAGGTGATTCCGCACATCACGAACGAGATCAAGACGCGCATTCGCGCCAGCGCCGTGTCGACGCCGACCGATGTCGTCATCAGTGAGATCGGCGGCACCGTCGGCGACATCGAGTCACTGCCGTTTCTCGAGGCGATCCGCCAGTTCCGGCGCGAGGTCGGCGCTGAGAACGTGCTCTACCTCCACGTCACGCTCGTCCCCTTCATCGAGGCGGCCGGCGAGCTGAAGACGAAGCCGACCCAGCACTCGGTCAACGAGTTGCGCCGCATCGGTATCCACCCGGACATCGTCGTCTGCCGCTCGCACGAGGAGCTCTCCGACGACATCCGCGAGAAGATCGCGCTCTTCGCGGACGTCGAGCAGGAGGCCGTGATCGCGAGCCCCGACGTCCCCGACGTCTACCTCGTGCCGTCGCGGCTGAAAGCCGAAGGGCTCGACCGGCTGGTCTGCGACAAGCTGGGGCTGCCACTCGGCGAGGCGCAGCTGGGCGAGTGGCTCGACCTGACCGAGCGCCTGCAACAGGCCCGCGAGGAGATCGAGATCGCGCTCGTCGGCAAGTACGTGAAGCTTCAGGACGCCTACCTCTCCGTGCACGAGGCGCTCAAGCACGCCGGTGCGCACCACGGCTGCCGTGTGCGCGTGCGCTGGGTCGACGCCGAGAACATGTCGTACGACGAGGCGGCGGCGTTGCTCGAGCCGATGGACGGCGTGATCGTCCCGGGCGGCTTCGGGTCGCGCGGTTGGGAGGGCAAGATCCTCGCCTGCCGCATCGCGCGCGAGCGCCGCATTCCGTATCTCGGCCTCTGTCTCGGCATGCACGTCGTCGTCTCCGAGTACGCGCGGCACGTCCTCGGGCTCGACGGCGCCAACTCGACCGAGATGGACCCGGAGACGCCCCATCCGGTGATCGACCTCCTGCCAGAGCAGAAGGAGATCGAGGATCTCGGCGGGACAATGCGTCTCGGCGCGCAGGCAGTCGAGCTGGTTGAGGGAACGCGCGCGCAGGAGGCGTACGGCGAGCCCGTGATCCACGAGCGGCACAGGCATCGCTACGAGGTCAACAACCACTACCGGCCCGCGCTGGTCGATGCCGGGCTGGTCGTCTCGGGCACGTTCCAGGGAGGGCGGCTCGTCGAGGTCGTCGAGCTGTCCGATCATCCGTGGTTCGTGGCCAGCCAGTTCCATCCGGAGTTCAAGTCGCGCCCGACGCGGCCGGCGCCGCTCTTCCGCGAGTTCGCCGCCGCCGCCTTGACGCGTACGCGCGAGCGGACCGGCGCAACGGCAGTCTCGGCGTAGCGGGGCTGCAACAATGCCGGCGTGCTCCGCGCCGTTCTCGTCACCCCCCGCTTGCGCTGGTCGTGCCGGTGTCGACGCAGGCGGCGGCTCGCTGGACGGGAAAGCCCGGCCGGGTGCTGAAGGTGAAGCGCTAGCCCGATGGCTTCAGAGGTCGTCGACCTCTTCACCGAGCTCGCCGCGCTGTCCAGCCCACCGGGTGAAGAGCGGCCCGTCGCCGACGCGGTCACGCGCTACCTGCGCGAGCTCGGCCTGACCGTTGACGAAGACGGTGCCGGGGCAGCCGTCGGCTCGAACATGGGCAACCTCTACTGCCGGGTCGAGCCCAGCGGAAATGGGGGCACGCCGATCTTCCTCTGCGCGCACCTCGACACCGTCCCGCCCGAGGGACCGCTCGAGCCGGTGATCGAGGACGGCGTCATCCGCAACGCGGGCGGCACGATCCTCGGCGCCGACAACAAGTCCGCAGTCGCGGCCATGCTCGAAGGTACTCGACGTGTGCTGGCCGAGAACCGTCCGCACGGCGGCATCGAGCTGCTGTTCACGCCGAAGGAAGAGGTCGGCCTGCTCGGCGCTGCCGCCTTCGACCACGAGCGACTGCATGCGCAGGTCGGATACGTGTACGACCAGGCCGCGCCGATCGGCGACGTCATCCTCGGCGCGCCGTACTCCCAAGCACTGGAGGTGCGGTTCCACGGCCGCGCCGCGCACTCGGGCATGTATCCAGAGGAGGGGCGCTCGGCGATCGCGGCCGCGGCGCGCGCAATCTCGGACCTGCGGCTCGGCCGCGTGGACGACGAGACGACCGCCAACGTCGGGCTGATCCAAGGCGGCAGCGCTGCGAACATCATTCCCGAGTGGTGTGCGTTGAGCGCCGAGGCACGCTCGCACGACGAGCGCAAGCTTCGCGACCTCGTGCAGGAGATGGTGGATGCGTTCGCATTCGCCGCCGGCCTCGAGGACTGCGAGGTGGAGACCAAGGTCTCGAAGAGCTATCGCGGCTACCGCTTCAAGCGCGACGACGCGGTCGTTCGCATAGCGCACGTGGCGCTCGAGCGGGCGGGCTACACGCCGACCTATGGGCTGAGCGGCGGCGCCGCCGACGCGAACATCTTCAACGAGCGCGGCCTGGCGTGTCTCAACCTCGCGAACGGGATGCAGGACATCCACACGCCCGACGAGCGCATCACTGTCGGCGACCTCGAGGGCATGGTCGAGGTCACGCTCGCGCTCGTCGACGTCGCGCGAGATGCTGACACTTAGGCGCGGGCGAGTCACCGCGGTCGTGTCGCGGGTCGAAGGCCTCGCCCGCATCGAAGTAGATGGGCTCCCGTGCGTCGCCTATCCGCGACTGACGGGGCCTATTGCGTTGGGCGACGACGTGATCGTGAACGTGCAGGCGCGCGAGCTCGAGCTCGGCTCCGGTGGCTTCGACGTCCTGTACGTCAACATGACCCGCGGGTTGGAGCTGCGGTCCGACCAGGGCGCGCACGTGATGAAGCTGCCGTACTCGCCGGTTCAGGCGGCGGCCAGGCATGCCGAGGAGGGGCGCGAGCTGCCGGACACGCTCGCCGGGCTGCCGGTCGTGTGCTGCTCGCTGCACAGTCAGGTCGCCCCGATCTGCGCAGGCGTCGGTGGAGGTCTGCGGGTGGCCTACGTCCAGCTGCCGGGCGGCGCGCTGCCCGTGTCGTTGTCGGACACGCTACGCGAGCTGAGGGCACGCGGGCTGGTCGCCGCAACCGTTGCCGCCGACGCGTGCCTCGATGGTGACGTCCACTGCGTCTCCATCGCGTCGGCCCTGCTGTGGTCCGCCACCGAACGATTCGACGTCGCGGTCTGCGGGATCGGGCCCGGCGTGGTCGGAACCGGCTCGAGCTTCGGACACGGCGGGCTCGCGGCGGCGAGTGCCGCCAATGCTGCGTCGGCGCTCGGAGGGGAGCCGATCCTGGCGGTGCGGGCCTCGCAGGCCGATCCCCGCGAGCGTCATCGCGGAGTCTCGCATCACGTGCATGACATCGTCCGTCTCTGCGCCGGTCAGATCGTCGCGGCTTGGCCGGGCGGCTGGCTCCCACCGGACTGGTTGCCACACGAGCAAGTCGACGTGTCCGGCTGGGAGGATGCGTGCGCGGGCCTGCCGCTCTTGCACATGGGACGGACCGCAGCCGACGACCCGCTCTTCTTCGCGTCCGCATTCGCTGCGGGCCGGCTGGCGCGCCTACGTCTCGATGCTTCTACGGGGGCAGCCTGAAGCCGGACGCCTCACGAACGGTCTACGACGGCAAGCTGTTCGACGTGACCGTCGAACGGTGGGGCGAGCACGAGCGCGAGATCGTCGAGCATCCCGGCGCGGTCGCCGTCGTCGCCGTCGATCGCGAGGGAATGGTCGCGCTCGTTCGGCAAAGGCGAGAGGCCGCACGCAAGCTGCTGCTCGAGCTTCCGGCCGGAACGCTGGAGGACGACGAGCAGCCGCTCGAGAGCGCACGGCGCGAGCTGGCCGAGGAGACGGGGCTGACGGGAGGCGCCTGGCGCGAGCTCGCAGCGTTCTATACAACGCCCGGCTTCTGCCGCGAACGGATGCATCTCTTCGCCGCCGAAGGAGTCGAACACGGATCCGCCAGCCCGGAAGCCGACGAGGAGCTGGAGCTGGTCCGCTGGCCGCTGCACGACGTTCCCGACCGTCTCGGCGAGATCGAAGACGCGAAGACGCTCGCCGGTCTGCTCCTGTACCTGCGCGGTTGACGATTCTGTCCACAAGGTAGGGTGACGCGCCGTGAGGATCGGCGTCGCCAAGGAGATCAAGACCGACGAATACCGTGTCGCATTGACGCCTGCAGGCGCGCGCGAGCTCGTACAGCGTGGGCATGACGTCACGATCGAGACGGGAGCGGGGGAGGGCAGCGCGTTCACCGACTCCGCCTACGAAGCTGCGGGCGCGCGCATCGCGGGCGTCGACGATGTCTGGGCGGAATCGGACCTGCTGCTCAAGGTGAAGGAGCCGATCGCCGCCGAGTACGGACGGCTGCGCGAGGGCCTCGTTCTCTTCACGTACCTGCACATCGCCGCGGACGAGCCGCTCACGCGCGCGCTCGTCGACAGCGGCATCACGGCCGTCGCGTACGAGACGGTGGAGACCGATTCGCGCGCGCTTCCGCTGCTCGCGCCGATGAGCGAGATCGCCGGCCGGCTGGCCGCGCAGGCCGGCGCGTACTTCCTGGAGAAACCGCTGGGCGGCCGCGGCCTCCTGCTCGGCGGCGTTCCGGGCGTCGCGCCCGGCCGGGTCGTGGTGATCGGCGGGGGAATGGTCGGCTACAACGCCGCCGTGATCGCGCTCGGTCTAGGCGCCAACGTGATGATCCTCGAGCGCTCGCTCGACCGCATGCGCCATCTCGAAGAAGTGTTGTCCGGGCGCGTCAGCCTGGTGATGTCATCGAGCCTCCAGATCGAAGAGTCCGTGCGCGACGCCGACGTCGTCATCGGCGCGGTGCTCATTCCCGGCGCGCTGGCGCCGAAGCTGATCACGCGCGAGATGGTGCGTGGCATGAAGGAAGGCGCCGTGCTCGCGGACGTCGCCATCGACCAGGGCGGCTGCGCGGAGACCTCACGGCCGACGACGCACAGCGAGCCCGTCTACACCGTCGAAGGCGTCACGCACTACTGCGTCGCGAACATGCCGGGTGCGGTGCCGATCACGTCGACGAAGGCGCTCACGAATGCGACGCTGCCCTACGTCGAGGCGATCGCCGAGCACGGCCTTGCCGAAGCGGTCGCCCGCGACCGCGCGCTCGCACGCGGAGTCAACGTGCTCGACGGCAAGGTCACCTACGAAGCCGTCGCCGACGCGCACGGTCTCGACTACCAGCCCCTCGAGGACGTCTGGCCGCTGTCGGCGGTCTGACCTCTAGCCGGCCGTCTCTCCCGGACGCTTCGCGGGCGAGTACTTCACGACCAGCCACGTCACGCCTGCGGCCAGGGCGATCACGCAGGCGATGAAGACGAGCATTGCCAGCAGTCCGAGGAGGGTCAGCACCGCCGACCTAGAATAGCCGCATGCCGAGGGCGTGTGTCATCGTGCTCGATGCCGTTGGAGCGGGCGAGCTTCCGGATGCCGCTGAGTACGGCGACACCGGTTCGAACACGCTCGGCAACGTCGCCCACGCCGTCGGCGGCCTCGATCTCCCCAACCTCGAGGCGCTCGGCCTCGGCAACGTGGCGCCGCTCGAGGGCTGCCCACCGCAGGCGGGCGCACCGGCGGTCGCCGGACGGCTGGTCGAGCGGTCGAAGGGGAAGGACACGACGACAGGGCACTGGGAGCTGATGGGTGTCGTCACGCCGCAGCCGATGCCGACCTATCCGCACGGCTTCCCCCACGACGTGATCGACCCGTTCATGCACCAGACGGGTCGCGGCGTCCTCGGCAACAAGGCGGCGTCGGGAACCGAGATCATCCAGGAGCTCGGCGAAGAGCACCAACGCACGGGCAAGTGGATCGTCTACACGTCGGCCGACTCCGTCTTCCAGGTCGCCGCGCACGAGGAGACCATCCCGCTCGAGGAGCTCTACAACGGTTGTCGCGCTGCACGACAGATCCTCACCGGCAAGCACGCGGTCGGGCGTGTGATCGCGCGGCCGTTCATCGGGTCGCCCGGCAACTACGAACGCACCGCCAACCGGCACGACTTCTCGCTCGAGCCGCGACGCCCGAACTACCTGACGCTCGTGCGCGACGCCGGAATGAAAGTGCACGGTGTCGGCAAGATCGGCGACATCTTCGCCGGGCAGGACATCGACGAGTCGCACCCGACGAAGTCGAACGTCGACGGCATCACGCAGACCGAGAAGCTGCTGCGCGAGCTCGACGGCGGACTGATCTTCACGAACCTCGTCGAGACCGACATGCTCTGGGGCCACCGCAACGACCCCGTCAACTTCCACCGCTGTCTGCAGGACTTCGACCGTCGCCTGCCTGATCTGCTCGACGCCCTGCGGCCGCAGGATCTGCTGATCTTGACCTCTGACCATGGCTGCGATCCGACCACGCCGTCGACCGATCACTCGCGCGAGCACGCGCTGCTGCTCGCGTATGTCGAGGGGAAGAACGCCGGCGGACGCATCCATGAAGGCGAGTTCGCCGATGTCGGCGCGACCGTCAACCGCTGGCTCGGCGGCAAGGCGCCCTCGCGCGGTATTCCCGGCCAACCGTTCGTCGAGCACTGACAACAGACGCGTGGTCCGCCCAGCCGACCTGATTCGCCGCAAGCGCGACGGGGAGAAGCTCGCCACCGACGAGCTGGCCGAGCTCGTGCTCGCCTACGCGCGGGGCGACGTCCCCGACTATCAGATGGCGGCTTTTTGCATGGCCGTCTTCTTCCGGGGCCTCGACGGTGCGGAGACTTTCGCCCTCACCGACGCGATGATCCGCAGCGGGGAGACGATCGAGCTCGGCGCGGCGATCGGGCGCAAGGTCGTCGACAAGCACTCGACCGGCGGTGTTGGCGACAAGACGTCGCTCGCCGTCGGCCCGATCGTCGCCGCCTGCGGCGTCCCGTTCGGGAAGATGAGCGGCCGCGGGCTCGGCCACACGGGTGGCACGCTCGACAAGCTCGAGTCCATTCCGGGCTTCCGCGTCGAGCTCACGACCGAGGAGTTCCTGGCGCAGGTGCGCGACGTGGGGCTCGCGATCATCGGGCAGAGCGCGAACCTCGTCCCGGCCGACAAGCTCCTCTACGGGCTCCGCGACGTCACGGCGACGGTCGACAACGTGTCGCTGATCGCGGCGAGCATCATGTCGAAGAAGATCGCCGCCGGCGCCGACGCGATCGTGCTTGACGTCAAGGTCGGCGACGGCGCGTTCATGAAGACGCTCGAGGACGCACGGGAGCTCGCGCAGATGATGCTGGAGCTCGGCAAGCACGCCGGGCGCGAGGTCGCCTGCGTGCTCACCGACATGGACCAGCCGCTCGGGCACGCCGTCGGGAATGCGCTCGAGATCCGCGAGACGATCGAGACGCTGCGCGGCGAAGGGCCGCCCGACTTCACCGAGCTCGTCCTCTCCGCCTGCGCGCACCTGCTCGCCTTCTCCGATCTCGGCGTCGACCAAGAGATGGGCCGGGAGCGCGCCGTCGCCGCGGTCCAGGACGGCTCGGCACTCGCGATGTACGAGCGCTGGATCGCCGCACAGGGCGGCAACCCCGCCGAGGAGGCGCTGGCGACCGCGCCCGTCGTGCGGGAGGTCGAGGCCCCGCAGGAGGGCTTCGTCCGTGCGATCGGAGCGACCGACGTCGGCATGGCCGCGCTTCGCCTCGGCGCGGGACGACGGACCAAGGACGAAGGAATCGACCATGCCGTCGGCGTTCGCTGCCTGAAGAAGCGTGGCGACGCGGTCGGTGCAGGCGAGCCCGTCGCAGAGGTGCACGGACGCGACGACGCGTCGACCGCGCAGGCCTGCGACCAGGTTCTCGCAGCCTACGTCTTCGGCGGCGAGGCCCCGGCGGCGACGCCGATCGTGCTCGAGACGATCAGCTGATGCCCGAGCTGCCCGAAGTCGAGACGATCCGTCTCGCGCTCGAGCCGCACCTCGTCGGCCGGCGCTTCGAGCGTGTCGACATCAACGACCCGCGCCTCGTGCGTCCGTTTGAGCCGACGGCAGTCGCCGCCGAGCTCGAAGGGGAGCGCGTCGCTGCGCTCGATCGCCGCGGCAAGTATTTGGTTGTTCGGTTCGAATCCGGTCGCGTTCTCCTGATTCACCTCCGCATGACGGGGAGCCTGCGCCACGCCGCTGCCGGATCGCTGGCCGACGATCCGCACCGACGGGCCGTTGTCAAGCTAGACGACGGATCGGACGTCGCGTATCGCGACGTTCGCCGGTTCGGCACCTGGCACCTGCTCGAGCCCGAAGAGGTCGATCCGTATCTGCAGCAGCGGCTGGGGCGCGAGCCGCTCGAGCGCGCCTTCACTGCGCGACGGCTGGCGGAACGGCTCGCAGGCAGAAAGGCGCCGATCAAGGCGGCGCTGCTCGACCAGCGCACGGTCGCCGGCCTCGGGAACATCTATGTCGACGAGGCGCTCTGGCGCGCAGAGGTTCACCCGTTGCGACCTGCGGGCACCCTCGACGACGACGAGATCGCGCGCCTCACCAAGGGCATCAGGCAGGCTCTGCGCGCCGGCATCGCCCATCAGGGTGCGAGCCTCCGTGACTACTCGACGCCGGACGGGCGTCGCGGGCGGATGCAGGAACGCTTCCGCGTCTACGGGCGCGAGGGCGAGCCGTGCCCGCGCTGCGGCACGCCGATCGACAAGATCCGCGCCGGCGGACGCGGGACCTGGTACTGCCCGAACTGCCAGCGACTCACCGGATGAAGATCCTCGTCGTCGGCGCGGGCATCGGCGGACTGGCCGCCGCGGCTGCGCTGCGACGTGAGGGGCACGAGGTCGAGGTGTTCGAGCGGGCAGCCGCGCTCGAGCAGGTGGGCGCCGGCCTGTCGCTCGCTCCGAACGCGCTCGCCGTGCTCGACCACCTCGGAGTGGGAGACGAAGTTCGTCGCCGTGGGGGCGTCGCGCGGAGGATTCTCGTTCGTGCCCGTAGCGGCAAGGTGCTGACCGAGATCGACGCGGAGGGGCGGCGGTGGGAGGTCGTCGGGGTGCACCGTGCAGACCTTCAGCACGTCTTGACGCACGCCGCTGGGGAGATCGCGCTCGGGAGCCGCGTCACGGAGTTCGTAGACGGCGGGCGCAGCGTTGCGGTGCGCCTCGAGGACGGCCACGAGTCCGAAGGCGACGTCCTCATTGGTGCCGATGGGATTCGCTCCACCGTGCGAGCGCAACTAAAGGGCGAGGAGCCGCTGCGGTACGCCGGCTATTTCGGGTGGCGCGCTGCGATCGAGTTCGCCGATCCGACCCTTGTTGAGACGTTCAGCGAAAGCTGGGGGCCGCGTCTGCGGGTCGGTCTCATCACGCTCGGCGCCGGTCGCCTCTACTGGTTTGTGTCCGAGCGTGCGCCCGAGCACACGCCGTTCCCGCCCGATGCGCACAGCTACCTCTGCGAGCGCTTGGAGGACTGGCACGCACCCATACCGAGGGTCGCCGCGGCGACTCCGGCGGCCGCACTCACGCGCCTACCGATCCATGACCGTCCAGCGGCACGGAAATGGGGCGGTGGACGCGTCACGCTCCTCGGCGATGCGGCGCATCCGATGACCCCGAACCTCGGTCAGGGCGCCGCGCAGGCGCTCGAGGACGCGGTCGTTCTTGCTCGCATGCTCCGCGACGAAAGCGACCCCGTTGATCGGCTGCGTGGGTACGAGGCTGCGCGCATTCCGCGCACGGCGATGATCGTCAGGCGCTCCTGGCAGCTCGGCCGCCTCGCACAGCTGTCGAGTCCGCTTGCCTGTCGGCTGCGCGACGCCTTCGTGGCCGCGACGCCGGCACGCATTCAGCGGCGTCAGCAGGAACTCGTGATCACACCCGGCTTCTAGGCGGCCAGCCGCTCTGCGAGACCGCCGTCGCGGTCGAGGCGCCAGAGCTCGGTGTAACCGCCGATCGGACGCTCGTCGATCAGGATCTGCGGGACGGTCCAGCCGCCCGTTAGGTCGAAGAGCTTCTGTCGGAAAGCCGGATCGTCGTCGAGGAACACCTCCTCGTACTCGATCCCGCGCGCGTCGAGCAATGCCTTCGCGCGCACGCAATACGCACACCAGCGCGTGCTGTAGATCCGGACCCTGGCCATCACCTGTTGAAACGCAGAAATGCCTGCAGAGGTTCCCTCCACCTCCCGCACTAGACTGGCCGTCAGACATGGCCGGACGCGGCTACAAGACGGAGGCCGTCGTCCTCCGCTCGTTTCGACTGGGCGAGGCCGACCGTGTCCTGCACCTCTACACGCTCGCGCGCGGCCGGGTCGGCGCGGTGGCGAAGGGAATCCGCAAGACGAAGTCGCGCTTCGGCGCGCGGCTCGAGCCGCTCTCGCACGTCGAGCTGATGCTGCACGAGGGGTCCGGCGAGCTGCAGACCGTCACGGGCGTCGAGCTGCTGCACTCGCACCACGCGGCGCGCGAGCAGCGCTATCGCCTCGGCGTCGGCCTCGTCGGCGCGGAGGCGATGCTGCGGCTGTTCACGGAGCAGGAAGCCAACCCGCGCGCCTTCCAGGCGCTGACGCGCTTCCTCGAGCTGCTCGACGAGCTTGGCCCCGAGACGACCCGTCCGGCGCTCGACCCGCTCGTGCTCTCGTTCCAGCTCAAGCTGCTCTGGCTGTCCGGCTATCTGCCGCACCTGACGGGCTGCGCGAACTGCGGCGCGCAGGGCTCGCCGCTGATCGGCTACTCCGCTGCGGCCGGAGGGGCGGTCTGCGCCGCGTGCGGAACGGGCGCGCTCGCGCTCTCGCCCGCCGGCATCGCGGGAATCGAGGCGCTGCTCGCACGCCCGCTCGCCGAGGCGAACGCGGTCGGGATCACGGACCGTTCCGCGCGCGACGCCCTCGCGGTGATCACGTCCGCGTACGAGTACTTCGGGAACTTCCGGCTGCGTACGCTGCGCAGCGCATGAGTGTCGACGCGCAAGAGCTTCTCGCCCTCTCACGCAGGCTGCGGTGGGACTTTCCCTCGTCGGCGGGCAAACCGCTCCGCGACACGGCCGAGGTCGAGCCGCTGCTTGCTCGCAAGGAGGACTTCGTCGCGGCGGCAGCCGCAGTCGACCCCGTCGAGGCAACCGAGCTCGCCGCGAACAGCTGGCGACTGTGGATGGTTGCCCGTGACATCCCAGGCGGACGGGCATTCCTCAGGAGCGTCCTCGACGAGCGCCCCGCAGACCGGTCGCGTTGGAGGGCGCTTGCCCTCTACGGCGACGGCCTGTTCGCGTTTTGGCAGGGCGAGCGCGAGGAGTCGCGGCGCCGAAACGAAGAGGCGCTGGAGATCGCCGAGGCTGTGGACGACCCCGAGGCGCTCGCCCTGGCGCAGCTCGGGCTAAGCCGGATCGCGGTCGACGACGGCGACCACGAGCGAGCCCTCGAGCTCGCGACGAGTGCGCGCGCCCACGCGGCCGGCCTTGGCGAGGCGATGGGTCAGGCCCCGTTGCACAGCCATGCGCAGGCGACGCGCCTGGCGGGGCACTACGAAGAGGCCGCGAGGCTCTTCGAGCAGAGCCTGGCGCTCAATCGGCGCATCGACGACCAGAGCATGGTCACCGTCGAGATGCACAACCTCGGCCACGTCGAGATCCACCGCGGGAACGCCGACGCCGCCGAGCAGCAGTTCTCCCAGATCCCGCACTCCGACGATCCGTACAGCGAGGGGATGACGCGGCTGAACGAAGCAGCGCTGGCGTTCAGGCGCGATGAGCATGACCGGGCGCACTCCCTGCTCGACCGGGCCGAGGCGATCTTCCGCGACAACGGCATCGAGGCCGCGGCCGACGACCGTTTCGAGCTCGACTGGCTCCGCGAACAGCTGGCGTGCGCCGCGAGCTAGGCGACGAGTTGGAGCTCGACGACGACCCGAGCCGGGTCGATGTCGACGCCGTCCACGACTATCTCGCGAACGAGTCCTACTGGGCGAAAGGGCGACCGCGGGACGTGGTCGAGCGCCTCGTCCGCGAGGCGCAGCGTATCGTCGGCCTCTACGACGGCGGCCGTCAGGTCGGGTTCGCGAGGGCCTTCACCGACGGCGTCTCGCTCGTCTACCTCGCCGACGTCTACGTCCTGCCGGACTACCGCGGCCGCGGGCTCGGCGCCCAGCTCGTCCGCGAGATCGTGGAGAACGGACCGTACGCCGACCTGCGCTGGATCCTCCACACACGCGACGCGCACGGCCTCTACCGCAAGCTCCGCTTCCACGAGCCCTCGGAGCGCGTGATGGAACGCGGCTAGTCGCCCTTTGGCGTCTGCCAGTCGCGCTCGAGCGCGTCGTCGAGCCACGCGCGCACGCCGCCGATCGGCAGCCGCTCCTGTGCCAGTGAGTCGCGGTCTCGAACCGTCACGGTCTCGTCCGCGAGCGTCTGCTCGTCGATCGTGAACGCCCACGGCGTGCCGATCTCATCCTGCCGGCGGTAGCGCCGCCCGATCGCGCCGTTGTCGTCGTACTCCACGCTCTGGCGCTTGCGCAGCTCCTCGTAGAGCGAGCGCGCCTTCGAGACCATCCCCTCGTCCTTCGCGATCAGGGGCAGGATCGCGACCGCGACCGGGGCGACCTGCGGATGCAGCCGCAGCACGGTGCGCTCGCGCTCGCCGACGACCTCTTCGTCGTACGCGTCGACGAGCATCGCCACGATGATCCGCTCCAGGCTGACGGCCGGCTCGATCACGTGCGGCACGTAGCGCTCGCCGTCCGGGCCGACGTACTCCAGCTTCGTCGTCGAGAACTCGGTGTGCCGCGTCAGGTCGAAGTCACCGCGGTTGGCGACGCCCTCCAGCTCGGACCAGCCGATCGGATAGAGGTACTCGATGTCGCTCGTTCCCTGGGAGTAGTGGGAGCGCTCCTCGGGGCCGTGCTCGCGCACGCGCAGCCGGCTGCGCCGCAGGCCGTAGCGCAGGTACCAGGCGAGCCGCTCGTCGATCCAGTAGCGGTACCAGCGCTCCGACTCGGCGGGCGGGACGAAGAACTCCATCTCCATCTGCTCGAACTCTCGGACGCGGAAGAGGAAGTTTCCGGGCGTGATCTCGTTCCGGAACGACTTGCCGATCTGGGCGATGCCGAAAGGCGGGCGGCGCCGGGCGAGCTGGAGAACGTTCTTGAAGTTGATGAAGATGCCCTGCGCCGTCTCGGGCCGGAGGTACGCCTTCGACCCCGCTTCCTGCACCGGCCCGACCGTCGTCTCGAACATCAGGTTGAACTGCCGCGGCTCGGTCAGGTCGCACTCCGAGAACTCGCCCGGATGCTTGCTCGGCTTGCGGCCGCACTGCGAGTCCTCGAGCTTGTCCGCACGGAAGCGCAGCTTGCAGGTGCGGCAGTCGACGAGCGGGTCGCTGAAGCCCTCCACGTGGCCGGACGCCTCCCACACGCGGGGGTGCAGGATCACGGCCGAGTCGAGCGCCACCATGTCGTCGCGCTCCAGGATCATCGCCTCGAACCAGCGCGCCTTGAGGTTGTTCTTCAGCAGGACGCCGTAGTGGCCGTAGTCGTACGTCGAGCCCAGCCCGCCGTAGATCTCGGAGGACGGGAAGACGAAGCCGCGCCTCCGGGACAGCGAGACGATCTTGTCCATCGACACGGTCTCCACCACCATGAGGCGGGACGTTATCTACCGGACCGCGGCTGCTACGGATCCCGCGGCGATGAGGATGGCGGCGGTGATCGCCACCACGAGCAGCGGCGAGACGCCCGCCTCATTGTGGCCGGTGTCGGTGCTCTTCACCGCCTGCGTGCCGAGGCGGGCCTGCAGCGCACGGGTGATGTCGCTCTGCGCGGTGGAGTAGACCTGCACGTCCTCCGGCAGGTGTGCGAGCGCCTGCCGGTAGCACGACACCGGGTAGGTCTGGTCGATGCGGCCGTCGCGCCAGTCTGCGAGCAGCCGCGACGCACACGTCTGCGACGCGCCGGCGCTCCCGGCGAAGACGAGCGCCGCCATGCCCACGATCGTGGCACACAGCAGGCTAAAGCGCCCCTGGCCCATATTGGAAGGTTGCCCGTAGTCTGTGAAGGCAAACGTAAGAACGGCTAAGAAATTCTTAAGAAGCGACTAGCCTGACGCCGTGCCCGTTGAACTGCACATCGTGTCGGACTCGACGGGGGAGACCGCTGCGCGCCTCGTTCAGGCGCTCGAGGCGCAGTTTCCCGAGCAGGACTTCGAGGAAGTGCGGCATCCCCGTTGCGAGACCGTGACGGATCTGGAGCGTGCGGTCACGAGCGCGCGCGGCCACGCAGCGGTCGTCGTGTACACGCTGGTCGACCCCGAGCTGCGCGACGCGATGCGGCGTCTTTGCAGACGCGCGCGTGTGCATTATTGCGACCTGCTCGGGCATCCGATCGACGCGGTCGCACGCGTGTCGGGACAGGCCGCCCGGATGAGGCCCGGCTCGCGCGCGCCTCTGAACCCGGCGTACTTCCGGCGGATCGAGGCGATGGAGTTCGCCGTGAAGTACGACGACGGCGTCGGCGCCGGGCTGGACGAGGCCGACATCGTCCTCGTCGGCGTCTCGCGCACGTCGAAAACGCCGCTCTCGATCTACCTGGGCTACCTCGGCCACAAGGTCGCAAACGTCCCGATCGTCAAGGGCATCTCACCGCCGAAGGAGCTGTTCGAGCTCGATCCGACGAAGATCGTCGGGCTGACCATCGCCGCCGACCGGCTCGCGGAGATCCGGCGTGCACGCGTGCGCAATCTCGGTGCGAACAACCGCCGCTACGCCGAGCTCGCGGAGGTCTACGACGAGCTGGAGGAGGCGGCTGCAGTTCAGCGCCGGCTCGGCTGCCCGGTGATCGACATCTCGGAGCTCTCGATCGAGGAGACGGCCCAGCAGATCCTGCGAACTGTCGAGAGCCGCAGGGCCGAGGCGGCGGCACAGCTCACGTGAAGCCGAAGCCCCCGGTGCCGTGGTGGCGCTGGGCGACCTGGTGGGTGACCCTGGGGCTCGCGCTCGTCATCTTCTACGTCATCCTGACCCCGCTCTGGCTCGGCCTGCGCGGCCTGGCCTGGCTCGCTGAATTGAGGGCTAGGCAAAGAAGATAGAGGGAGCTATACTGCCGCTCTTCACGCCCGCGACGGGCGGCCCAACCACTATCGGGGAGGTCCACTTGCGCAGGATCTTGGCGCTAGTCGCGCTCGTTCTTGGCCTGCTCGCGCTCGGCACTTCGCCCGCCGGCGCGATCACCGGCAACTTCAGCGAGGACAACATCCATACGTACGTCGCCCTGATCGCCTTCTACGACAAGGACGACGTCTTCACGCATCGCTGCTCCGGCTCGCTGCTGACGACGACCGTCTTCCTCACGGCCGGTCACTGCACGGACGCGACCACCGGGGCAACCCACGCGCGGCTCTGGTTCCAGCAGGACGCCGGCGTCGGCTTCGACCCGGCGACGGGCACGCCCGCGCCGAGCGGCTACCCGGTCTCGAGCGACGTCACCTCGAGCCACCTCTACAACTTCGGCTTCAGCGAGTCGTTGAGCCTGCCGAACCTCCGCGACGTCGGCATCGTGATCCTGGACAAGCCGATCACGCTCGGCGACGAGGGGTACGCGGGCGGCTTCGCGTCGATTGCGTCCGTGGGCTCGCTCGACGGGCTCGCGACGCGGCGTGGACGGCAGGAGGTCACGTTCACCGCGTCGGGCTACGGCCTGTCGCTGTCGAATCCGGTCAAGAGCGTCTCCTTCCGCGAACGGCTGATGGCGACCGAGCAATTGATCAACCTCGGCAGCCATCTGACGGATGGCTTCAACATCCAGACGACCGCCAATCCCGGCAACGGGAAGGGCGGCACCTGCGGCGGCGATTCGGGCGGGCCGCTGCTGTACGACTCGACGAACACGATCGTCGCCGTGAACTCGTTCGGCCTGAACGAGTGGTGCCGCGGCAACGACTTCATGTACCGCGTCGACCAGGCTGCTGTGCAGGCCTGGATCCGCGCGACGATCGGCGAGGCGCAGTGGAGCCTCGTGCACGTCGTCAATCTCTAGGTAGCCCCACCTAGACGGCGAGCGGCCCCAGTCCTCCGGGGCCGCTTGCCTCTTCCTGGCAGGGTTGTCGCATGGCGCGGATCGCGATCGAGCCGTACTCCGAGCGGTGGGCTGGTGACTTCGCCCGGATCGCGCGGCGGATCCGCTCGGTGCTCGGCGACCGCGCCTTGCGGATCGACCACATCGGCTCGACGGCGGTGCCGGGGCTCGCGGCGAAGGACCGGATCGACGTGCAGGTGACGGTCGCGGAGCTGGCGGACGCGAACCCGCTGGGCGCGGCCGGGTTCGAGGAATTCGGTCCCGTCGGCGACCACCCGCCGCCCGGCGCCGGCGACCCGGCCGAAGACCGGGAGAAGCGTCTCTTCAACACGTCCGGCGACGAGCGTCCGGCGAACGTCCACGTGCGCGTCGACGGCCGCGCGAACCAGCGCTACGCGCTGCTGTTCCGCGACTACCTGCGCGAGCATCCGGCCTCGGCCGCCGCGTACGCGGAGCTGAAGCGCCGCCTCGCGGCCGAGCTGCGCGATCTCCGCCGTTACGCGGAGGTCAAGGATCCCGCCTGCGACCTGATCATGGCCGCCGCCGAGGACTGGGCGGCTACGACGGGCTGGACGGTTCCACTGAGCGACGCTTGACGGCACGGATCAGCAGAAAGTTCGGGATCCCAGCCGTGGCCGCGCTCCTTCAGGTCACGCGTCACCCGTCCCTCGCCGCAGCCAACCTCGAGCGTGCGCCGCCCCGGCAGCGGCAGCAGTGCAAAGAACGGCGGCCCGGAATCGTTCCAGTAGCCGTCGAAGTTCGGGCGCCGTGCCCACATCGCCCACCGCTCGGCCTGTGACTCCCAATGCTCAGCGCCGCTCATCGCAGCAGTCGGGCCTCGAGTTTCTCCTCGCCCTCCCGCGTGACGCGATAGGCGGTCGCGCCATCGCGGGACGTCACGACCTCGCGCAGCTCCGTGCCGACGTAATGCATGCCGACGTCGTCGTCCGCGGCGACACCGGCAGGGAAGCCGTCAGCGACGAGCTGGGTGTAGACCGGGCGCCGGCGTTCCTCGCCGTCGTAGTGCGGACACGCGCTGCCGGGAAGGAAGCCGAGGCACTCCATCGGAGCGAGCTCCGGCCCGAACGAGTCGGTGACGCCGTGCTCGAACCAGCAGATCATCCCGGCGCTCCACCCCGTCAGCAGGATTCCCTGGCGCCAGGCTTCGCGAAGGATCTCGTCGAAGCCGTGCAGGCGCCAGATCGCGAGCGCGTTCGCCGTGTTGCCGCCGGAAACGAGGATCACGTCCTGCTCGAGTGTCAGCTCGCGGAGGTTCGACGGCGGCCACGGGAAGAAGCTGAGGTGCGCCATCGACGCGCGACCGCGCAGGCGGCCATACCAGTAGACGATCTGGTCGGGGTCCTCGCGGACCGCCGTCGGGACGTAGAGGATGCGATTGCCGCGTGCGAGCCCGAGCGCATGGTCAAGCAGCGCGTCGTCCGGGAAGCCGCCCATCGCCAGAATCTGCGGCTCAGGCATAACGCCGAGTATTGCAGGGCATTTGTGAGACGATCCCCGCCTTGCCCGACCAGCGATTCGTCTATGACTTCGACGAGCCGTCCGACGGCGGCCGCGAGCTGCTCGGTGGCAAAGGCGTCGGACTCGCCGAGATGACTCAGCTCGGCGTGCCCGTTCCGGCCGGGTTCACCATTACGACGGACGCGTGTCGCACCTACATGTCGAACGGGAAGGCGCTGCCCGACCGGCTCGAGGAGGAGATCGAGCAGCACCTTGGCGCGCTCGAGCAGCGGACGGGCAAGCGCTTCGGCGACCCGAACGACCCGTTGCTGGTGTCGGTGCGCTCCGGCGCCGCCGTCTCGATGCCGGGGATGATGGAGACGATCCTCAACCTCGGCCTCAACGACGAGGCCGCCGCGGGGCTCGCCCGCGCGACCGGCAACGAGCGTTTCGCCAACGACTCCTACCGCCGCTTGATCCAGATGTACGGCGAGGTCGTCGACGGCATCGACGCACACCGCTTCGAGCAGGCGCTCGCCGATCTGAAGAAGTCGCGCGGCGTCTCGCACGACGTCGAGCTGAGCGCTGACGATCTCGCCAAGCTGATCGGGACGTACAAACAGATCTACGAGGGCGAGACGGGACACGGGTTCCCGCAGGACGCCCGCGAGCAGCTCACGCGTGCCGTGCGCGCCGTCTTCGACTCCTGGGACGCGCCGCGCGCGCAGGTCTATCGGCGCACGTACGACATCCCGGACGACCTCGGCACGGCCGTCAACGTCGTGCAGATGGTGTTCGGGAACAAGGGCGACGAGTCCGGCACGGGTGTCGCGTTCACGCGCAACCCGTCCACGGGCGAGCAGGGCCTTTATGGCGAGTTCCTCGCGAACGCGCAAGGGGAGGACGTCGTCGCGGGGATCCGCACGCCCGAGCCGCTGGCGCACATGGAACAGAAGCTCCCGCAGGCGTTCGAACAGCTGCTGGAGACGATGCGCCGGCTCGAGGAGCACTACCGCGATGTTCAGGACATCGAGTTCACGGTCGAGGACAAGGAGCTCTACCTGCTGCAGACGCGCTCGGCGAAGCGGACGGCGGCCGCCGCCGTGACGGCGGCGGTCGACATGGTCGACGAGGGGCTGATCACGCGCGAGGAGGCGGTCGCGCGCATCGACCCGCAGCAGCTCGACCAGCTCCTGCATCCGATGCTCGACCCCACCGCCGAATGGGACGTGGCGGCGAAGGGGCTGAATGCATCACCGGGTGCCGCGTCCGGAAAGATCGTGCTCGACGCGGACACGGCCGAGCAGCGCGGGAAGGCGGGGGAGAAGGTGATCCTCGTCCGTTGGGAGACGACGCCGGACGACATCCACGGCCTCATCAATGCCGCCGGCGTCCTGACGGCGCACGGCGGCATGACCTCACATGCGGCCGTCGTCGCGCGGGGGATGGGCAAGCCGTGCGTGGCGGGCTGCGACGCACTTTCGATCGACATCGATGCGCGAACAATCACACTGCAGGGTCAGACCCTCTCGGAAGGGGACGTGCTCACGATCGACGGTGGCACCGGTGCCGTGATCGTCGGAGAGGTGCCACTCGTTCCACCGCAGGTGAACGACGACCTCGAGACGATCCTGGGGTGGGGGGACGACCATCGCCGGCTCGCGGTGCGCGCCAACGCCGACACCCCCGAGGACGCTGCGAAGGCGCGCGAGTTCGGCGCGCAGGGCATCGGGCTCTGCCGGACCGAGCACATGTTCATGGCGGAGGAGCGGCTGCCGGTCGTGCGCGAGATGATCCTCGCGGCGAACGAGGACGGCCGGCGCGCCGCGCTCGACAAGCTGCTGCCGATGCAGCAGGGCGACTTCGAGGCGATCTTCGAGGCGATGGCCGGGCTCCCGGTCACGATCCGGCTGCTCGATCCCCCGTTACACGAGTTCCTGCCGCGGCTCGAGCAGGCGAAAGACGAGCGCATGCGCCGGCGGATCAAGCAGTTGCAGGAGGCGAACCCGATGCTGGGCACGCGCGGCTGCCGCCTCGGGCTGCAGTGGCCCGAGATCTACGAGATGCAGGTGCGCGCGATCGTCCGCGCTGCGCGGGCCGTCGAGGATCGCAGCGGCGAGGCGCCGCTCGTCGAGATCATGCATCCGCTCGTCGCGTTCGCGGAGGAGCTGCGCCGCCTGCGTGAGCTGACCGTGCACGTTGCTCGAGAGGAGGCGCCCGAGGTCGATTACCTCTGCGGCACGATGATCGAGCTCCCGCGCGCGTGCATCCGCGCCGACGAGATCGCGGAGCACGCCGACTTCTTCTCCTTCGGCACGAACGACCTCACGCAGACCGCGCTCGGATTTTCACGCGACGACGCGGAGGGCAAGTTCCTGACGTTCTACCTCGAGGACGGCGTGCTGGAGAAGAACCCGTTCGAGACCCTCGACGTCAGCGGCGTCGGCGACCTGATGCGGATCGCCGTTGAGCGCGGCCGCTCGACCAAGCCCGGCTTGAAGCTCGGCATCTGCGGCGAACATGGAGGCGAGCCGAAGTCGGTGACATTCTGCCACGAGCTCGGGCTCGACTACGTCAGCTGCTCGCCGGACCGCGTCCCGCTCGCGCGGCTCGCGGCAGCGCAGGCCGCGCTGGCGGAGGCGGGCTCGCCGGCCTACGTGGCCGCGGGCGGCTGATGGCGAACTACGCCCTTTTGGTCGACGGCGAACGCGTCGCGCGCGCCGACTCCGAAGACGACGTTCGCGCCTGGCTGATCAAGTACCGCGCCGAGCACGAGGAGGACGACCCCTCCGCGGCCCACGTCCAGATCCTGGAGCGTGGGTCGCTGGCGTGGCTGACCGGCGGCAAGCTCGTCGACCGCGAACGATTTCTCTGACCTGGGATCAGGTCCGCGCGCGGCGGCTCGCGCGCTCGCATCTGACGGAACGCTCGTCGGATCTCCTCGACGTCGTCCGGCGGATCGGCGGGATCCATGCGCAGGTTCAGGCGTCGGCCGAGTTGCAGCTCGCGGCGCGCGTGGACGGCATCACGCAACAGGATGTGCGCGATGCTCTCTGGCGCGATCGCACGCTCGTCAAAGCGTGGACGCTGCGCGGAACGCTCCACCTCCATCCCGCTGACGAGCTCGCGCTCTGGTTGACAGCTCGTAATGCGCTCTCCTCCGAGCCCGCCGAGCTCCCCGCATGGCCCGACCCGAAGGGCGTCGTGCATCCACCGGTCAGCGCGGACGAGCTGGTCGAGCTCCAAGCCGCAGTTTGGGATGCATTCGACGGTCGCGCGCTCCTCCGCGACGAGCTCGCGGCGGAAGTCGTCAAGCGCGTTGGAACGAGGCACGAGGGTCGGCTGAGGTCCGGCTTTGCGTTCTTCACCGGCCAGCTCGTCCAGGGCCCGCCGCAGGGGAACAAGATCACGCTCGCGCGGCCGGACCAGTGGATCGAGGGCTGGCACGCCGGGGACGAGCAGGCCGCGTTGCGCGAGGTCCTGCGCCGCTACCTCTGGGCGTATGGCCCCGCGCGCCCCTCTGACTTTCGCTCGTGGTTCGGAGACGTGTCCTTCGACCGGCTCGACGTCGAGGAGGTCGACGTCGAGGGTCACCGCGCATCTGTGCTCGCCGGTGACACGGACTTTCCGCCTACGCAGGAGAGCGTGCGGCTGCTGCCGGAGTACGACGTCTACGTCATGGGATTTCGGGAGCGCGAGCGGCTCGTGCCGGCGAAGGTGCGCGAACAGGTCGCGGCGCACGGCCGCGGGCGCTACGAAGGGCCGGCCGGCGTCCGCTTCCTGCTCGTTGACGGGGTGGCGGCGGGGCTGTGGGAGCGGAAGAGGTCCGCGAAGCGGATCGAGATCACCGTCGCGCCAGCGCGCCGCTTCAAGCGCACCGAGCTGAGGCGCGAGGTCGAGCGGTTCGGAGCGTTCCTCGGCGTCGAGCCTGTGCTTACGGTCGAATGACGACCGGCGTCCCCAACGGGACGACACGCATCAGGTAGCGCAGGTCACTGTCGCTCGCGTGCACGCAGCCGGCCGAGACTGCGCGGCCGAAGTCGCTCGAGGAGAGCGTGCCGTGGATCGCCACGCGGTTGCCCCCGTGCCAGCCCGCCGGAACGTGGGGCTGGATCGCGGAGAGCGCCAGGATGCAGCAGCCGTACGCGGCGCTGAAATTGCCGCCGTCGAGCTTGTCGGTGACCGCGAATCGGCCTGTAGGCGTCGGTGAGTCGACCGCGCCGACGCCGATCCGGACGCGTCGCACGACGGCCCGGTCGCGGCGTACGGTGAGCGTTCGCGAGGAGAGGTCGACCTCGAGCTCGAGCCGCGTCCGCGAGTAGCGGAGACCGCCCGCCTGCGCGTCGACCCAGACGACGTGGTTGCCGCCGACGCCCGGCTCGGTGACGGCGAGCCACCGTCCACGGCTGCTGGCGACGACGCCGAGCGCACGGCGCGACCCGAACTGCGTCGACGCGCCCACGCGTGCGACGACGTGGCCGAACGGACGGTTGCGCAGGGCAACGACATGACCAGCGCGGACCTGCGCGATGACGTGCGCGGGAGCGGGGGCCGGCGCCGAGACCCAGCCGCCGATCGGACGATCGAGGACGACCCGCGAGCCGGCTGTCGCCGGGGAGAGGGTGAAAACGACCGCAGCGAGGGAGACGAGCCGGCGCACACACGATGAATCGGCGGTCCTCCCGGATTGAGCCGTCCCTCGAACGAGGGACTCCCTTTGTAGGGGTCAGACCTGTCCGTTTCACCAAAAGCGCTGCAAACCCGGAGAAACGTGCCAGACAGAGGACACGTCCAACCTGCCAGCAGCTGTTGAGAACGACCGCCGACCACCCCTGGAGCGCGCGGGCCGAGCCCGCGCGTTTTAGCGCGAAGCGCCGTTCCTCTCCCCCGAGCGAAAGCGAAGCTTTCGCTCGGCTTTAAGCGAGCTCGCGAGCAAACGAGCCGCCGCCGACGATCCGCTCGACGTGGTCCGCGACACGCTCGCGCAGCTCGCGGTCCGAGGTGACGACCCACAGAGGTGGCGCGAGCCGCCGCACCTCCCATGCGATCCGGTCGTCGGCCGTCTCGTCGCCCTCCCAGACGACGATCACATCGTGACCGCGCGCGCGGCCCCATTCGAGACAGCGTTGCTCGAGCTCCGTGCGCGCGATGTTCGGCCACACCGAGCGGCGCACGTTCTCCGCGTCGACGAGCACCGTCGCCACGCCTTGTAGTGTCGCCGCGATGACCGCTGCGACGACGGGGCTGCGGCCGTCCCCCGGAATCGAGGCCGCGCCTCCCGTCACGCCCAACCTCGTCAGGCCGAAGGAGATCCCGGGCGCGCGGCAGGTAGGGCAGAACACGCTCGAGACGCTGCTCTTCCGTGGCGTCTCGACGCCGGTCGCGTTTGGCCTCGTTGTCATCCAGAGCCGCTTCCTCGACCCCTCGGGACGCGGCCGCTTCGTGCTGGTCGTCCTGACCGTGACGATCCTGGCGAGGCTCTTCGGCCAGCTCGGCGTCGCAGTGACGAGCCTCAGCCGGGAAGGAGAGCTGCGCCCGCTCGTCCGGCGTGGGCTCGCTTGGACGTTCGTGCTCGGGCTCGCCGGGATCCTCTTGATCCTGGCCACCGGGGCGATCATCGACTCGTTCGGTCTCCGGCTCGCCGCGATCGCGGCGCCGGCGCTCGTCCCGAACATCCTCAACGCCTGCCTTTCCGGCGTCCTGCTCGGCGCGGCACGAATCCGCCTCTGGAACTACATCCAGGTTCTGCCGCCGCTCCTGACCTTGGCCGGAATGCTGGTCGTCGTCGTCGCCCTCGGCGGCGGCGTCGACGCGGCGGTCGCCGTGTGGACCGCCGCGTACTTCGTCACCTCTGCGTTCGCGCTCGTCGCCGCGCACGACCTCTGGTGGCCGCTCCGAGGCGCACCGTTGTTCGACCGCTTCGGGCGCGCGATCGTGCGACTCGGCTGCGGGATGGGTCTCGTCCAGATCGTCAACCTAATCGGGTACCGCGTCGAGCTGTTCGTCCTCGACCGCTTCAAGGGGCTCGCGGCGGTGGGGATCTACTCGATCGGGATGCAGGCCGCGGAGGCGATCTGGCTGATTCCGGCCGCGATCGCCTCGGCGATCACGCCGCCGATCGTGCACGACACACCCGAGGGCGCGGCGCGGCTGATCCGCAACGCCTGCGTCAAGAGCCTGCTCTACACGTCTGCCGTCGCCCTAGCGGTGGGCGCCGCGGCGCCGTTCGTGATCCCACCGCTGTTCGGCGACGACTTCCGTGGGGCCGCGCGGCCGCTTGCGTTCCTGCTGCCGGGCGTCGTGGCGTATGCGCCGGTCACGATCCTCGTCGTGTACCTGTCGATCCGGAGCGCGCGGCCGCGGTTGAGCCTGTACGTCTCCATCGTCGGGCTCGTCGTCACCGCGGCGATGTCGGTGGTGCTGATCCCGCCGTACGGCGCCTCAGGTGCCGCGATCGGCAGCGCGATCGGTTATGCCGCAGGCGGTGCGGCGGCGTGGATCTTCTTCGTCAGGCTTGCGGCTACGCGTAGCCCCTGACCTTCCAGTAGGCCAGAGCAACCGACGCAGCACCTACCAGCACAAGCGTGGCGACTCCTACGACTCCCGCGCGGCCGTAGGCGATATGGGCCCGACCGAAGCGCGAGAGTCCAAACGTTGCAGCTGCACCGCCGATCAGTCCACCGATGTGTCCGCCAATCGAGATGTTCGAGATCGAGAAGGTGAAGACGAGGTTGATGACGATCAGCCCGAGCGCGCTTCCGCCGAACACATAGTCGCGGTGAAACTGCTCCATGACCAGACCTGCCCCGAGGATCCCGAAGATGGCGCCGGACGCTCCCACTGTGGGAGTCGTGGGATCGAGGAGAAGCGCGCCGGCCGAGCCCGCCAAGCCGGAGACGAGGTAGAGCGCGATGAACCGCCCTGACCCGATGCGTTTCTCCAACGCCGAGCCGAACCACCAGAGCGCGAGCATGTTGAGCAGGAGATGGACCGGGCCGTAGTGCAGAAACGCGGCCGTGATGAGCCGCCACCAGTCTCCGTGTGCGACCCCGACGAGACCCGGGATTGGAATGCCCGCAGGGATCCCGACGAGGGCGTCGTTGACCTTGACTCCATTCGCGATGAGGGCCCCGTCCTGGAAGATCGAGCCATGATTGGCGTTGACGCCGCTGCCCTGCGCGAGCTCGGCGACATAGACGGCGACGTTGAGCCCGATGAGCGCCCGAGTGACTTTCGCGCCGACACCTTCGTAGCTCGCACGCCGCACGCCGCTCGTGACACGCTGGACGCCCTGCGGCCGTCCGGAGTGCTCCGGGCAACGGATGCCGACCGGCGCCATCGTCATGCACTCCGTGCAGATCGGGCGGCCGCATTCCGAGCACGAGAGCCCGGTGACGCGGTCCGGATGGCGATAACAGGTCCTTTCGACGGCTTCAGCCATGTGCGAAGTAGCGTAGTTGGATGCCGGTACACGTCGCTTTCACTCCCGACGGAGCCGCTCCTGCCGCAGTCGGCGTCGTCGTCGACGTCCTGCGCGCGACATCGACGATCGCGCAGGCGCTGGCCTCCGGCTACAAGCGTGTGCTCTGCTGCGCCGAGCTCGAGGAGGCACGCGCTCTGCGCGCAGAATTGCCCGACTCGCTCGTCGGCGGCGAGCGGAAGGCAGTGCGGATCGAAGGCTTCGACGTCGGCGCGTCTCCGCGCGAGTTCCTCGAGGCGCGCGCGGAGACGCTCATCCTCTCCACGACCAACGGGACGCGCGCGATCCTCGAGACGGCGCAACGCTGCGACCAGGTGGTGCTCGGGAGCCTGCTCAACCTCTCGGCGGTCGCCCGCGCGGCCGGCGGTCACGACGCGCTCGTCGTCTGTGCGGGCTTCCAGGGCGCGTTCGCGCTCGACGACGCGTACTGCGCGGGCCGGATCGTGCAGCTGCTGGAGGCAGAGCGCACGGATGCCGCGATCGCGGCCGACCTCGTCGCGCGCACGTTTCCGACGGCGCTGGACGGTTTGAACGCCCGTACGTACGGGCCACCCGGGCTGGAGGAAGACATCGCCTATTGCGCGCAGGAAGACGTGCTCGACGTCGTCCCGCGTTACAGCGGAATGGTCGGACCCGCGGCAGAAATAATGTTGCGGTGAAGCGTTCGGTCGTGCTCGTCGCGCTCGCGGCAGCCTTGGTGGCTGTCGGCAGCGCGGCTAGCGCGCAGAGGCCCTGGCTCTGGCAGTGCACGCAGATCCACAACGCCGAGGTCCAGTACCGCTGCTACGTCCGGTTACTTCGCGAGGACATCGAGGCGTCAGGGAACCCCGCGCGCGAGCTGCCGCGCATCGACCGCCGCGTCGTCGCGGTCGGCGGCCCGCTCGAGGCGGGCTGTCACGTCCTCATGCACGAGGTCGGGCGCGAGTACGGCCGCGACCATCACGTGACGCTAGCGACGCTGCAGCGCTACGTCCCGCGGTCGAACGACCCCAACTGCTCGGCCGGGTTCGGGATGGGGCTCGTGATGTACCTCGGGCCGGAGATTCTGCGCTCGGGGGGAGCCGCCGCCGCGGACGCGTGCGCGAAGCTGCCGACGAGATACCGCGAGTACACGTGCGTCCACGGGCTCGGTCACGCGTTGCTGCGCGCGTATCACGGCGCGATCGGTCAGGCGGTGCGCGCCTGCCGCAGGCTGCAGCCGCGCTTCGCGCCGGACTGCGCGCAGGGAGTGTTCCACGACTACTGGATCTCGCTGCGCGGTGCCGACGGTACGGCGCGCCCGCGTGGCCCGGCCCTGTCGCCGCGCGTGATCTGTGACGGGCGCTTCACCTACGTGCGGCCGTGCTGGTACCGCTACTTCCTCGAGCAGCCGCTCGGAGAACCGATTCGCAATGCGGCCGACCTGCGGCGCACGTGCCGTGGACTGACTGGGATCGAACGCTTCGGCTGCATCAGCGGCGCGACGCTGGCGCTCTCGAGCGATCCGTTCGAGCAGATCCGAGTGTGCGCGCAGTTGAGCGGCCTCGATGCCGCGGCGTGCGTGCGCGGGATCGCGGACCAGGCGCTGGCGGGCAAGCCGCAGCGGCAGCTCGCACTCATCCGCCTCTGCCGGACGGCTGACTGCTACGCCTGGCTGGGCCGGACGCTCGCAGTCGTGACGAACGGGCGCTTTCGGTGCACGCCGCTGGCCGTGACGGCCCGCCGGGCATGTCGTGTCGGCGAGGCTCAGATGCGAGCTGCGCTCGTGACGTTCTCCTAGGAAGGCTTGCGGCGCAGGTAGCCGCGCGGGTTGAACGTCAGCAGGAACTTCTCCGCGCTCGGGTCGGGCTCGAAGTCGTCTCGTTCCCGCAGGAACTCGTCCACGGCCTCCATCGGCCCGGGCCCGAAGCCGGGCAGGACCGGGTGGTCGTTCAGATTCGTGTCCTCGACCACCAGATAGCTGCCGGGCGTCACGAAGTCCGCGTAACTTCGAAGCTCGGTGAGGACGTGATCTCGCCTGTGGTCGGAGTCGAGAATGACCATGACCGGAGACTTGCCTTGCGCCCGCTCCGCGACCAGGGCAAGGGTCTCGGGCGCCGTGGACGACCCGGTCACGTAGGTAACGCGGTCGTGCTTCGGCCTCTCGCCGGCGTCCTTGTCGATCGACAGCACCTCGCCGCGCCGGAGCAGCTCGCAGACCGAGGCGAGGAAGAGCGCGCTCCCGCCCTCGGCCGTGCCCGTCTCGATGATCAGGGCCGGCAGCACGGCGACCAGCAGCTCCTGGTAGATCCAGAGGTCGAGCGGCGTCTTGAGCGCCCTCGCTCCGAGCCAGCGGGTGTTCTTCCAGGTCTGCCGAGCCGAGCGGTAGTAGAGGCGGTGGAAGCCGTCGACGACTCGGCTGCGGCGGCGTTCTGGAATCCTGAACCTCTGGCGATGCGGTGGGCGAACCGCACCCCTGGAGCGTAGCTACGGCCTAAGTAAGCGCGCGCAGGGGATCGACGGCCGCGCCGCGGAGGCGCACCTCGAAGTGGAGGTGTGGCCCGGTCGCGTCGCCGGTCGCGCCGATGAGCCCGACGCGCACGCCTTTGCCGATCCAGACGCCGACGCGCACGTCGATGCGCGAGAGATGGGCGTACATCGTCCGCTCGCCGCGCCCGTGCGCCACGGTGACGAGGAAGCCGTAGGCCCCGCGCCAGCCCGCCCAGACGACCTCGCCCGAGCGGGCGGAGTAGACGGGCGTCCCGAATGGTGCGGGGAGATCGATGCCGGAATGCCAGCGGTCTCCGCGTGGGCCGAAGCGGTCGCCGACGACCGGCGCCGTCATCGGCCACGCCAGCGGCAGTGGAATGGTGGGCAGCGGGGCGGTGAGTGCGCCGAGCGTCGCCGGCCCGGCGACTCCGTCCACCTTTAGTCCGGCCCATTCCTGGAAGCGGCGGAGCGCCTTGTCGATGTGCGGCCCGAAGATGCCGTCGAAGTCGGCAGACGGGAACCCGTGCTCGGCGAGCTGGAACTGCAGCGACGCCACGTCCCAGCCGGCACAGCCGATGCGGAGCGGGCGGCTGCCGAGGCGGTGCTTGGCGAAACGGCCGAGCGCGCGGCGCGTCTTCGGGCCGACGACGCCGTCGACCGCGATGCGGGCGCGCGCCTGCAGCTTCCGGATCGCCTTCTGAGTCGCGGGGCCGGTGATGCCGTCGATCGGCCCGTGGTAGAGCCCGCGCGCATGCAGGCCGACCTGGAGGGCGGCAACGCCCGGATCTGCAGCCGAGGCCTGGGGGGTTAGGGCCGCGGCGACGAGCACGACGGGCAGCGCGAGGAACGCCCTGATGCGCATGGGCCGTCGCTTTTCGCCGTGGCGTTTGCGATCCCTTGACGGCGAACGTGCGTTCGTGTAGAACATACGTTCCCATGATCGCCTGCATCCTCATTCCCGGCTTCGAGCTGAGGGCTGCGCTGCGGAAGCAGCCGGCCCTCGCGCTGCGGCCGGCAGCCCTTGCTCCTGTTGCCGGCACCGAGCCCCTGCTCGGCCCTGTGACGGCCGCAGCGGAGCGCCTGGGGGTGCGTCCGGGCATGCGGCTGGGTGAAGGGCTGGCCACCTGTCCGGGGCTCGTTCTCGTCGAGCAGGATCCCGCGTCCGCCGAGCAGGCCTGGGAGGAGATCCTGCGTGCACTGGAGGACTCGGGCTTCGCGGTCGACCCGGCCGGAGTGGGGTGCGTCTACTTCGAGACGCACGGGGTGGAGAGGTTGTACGGCGGGCTCGAGCCTGCGCTTCGGCGTGCGCTCGCCGCCGTTGGAACTGCCTGGGACCCACGCGCGGGCGCAGCGCAGCGCCGGTTCGCGGCCCTCGCCGCGGCGAATGTCGCGCGCCCCGGGCAGATCTTGGTCGTATCCGACGAGCGGTTGAGCGACTTCCTCGCACCGCTGCCGCTGGAGCTCGTGCCGATGGAGCCGCGCCGTCGCGCGGAGCTGCACGAGCTGGGGGTGAAGCGAGTCGGACAGCTTGCTGGGCTCCCGGGTGCTGCCGTGGCCGAACGTTTGGGGCCGGACGGCCGGCGCGCCTGGGGCCTGGCGAGAGGCGGCAAGGCCGCGCGCGTGCGCGGCCGCCCGCCGCCGGCAGAGATCGTGGAGGCGCTCGAGTTTCCCGAGGCGGTCGGGAACGAGCTGACGTTGCGGCGAGCCTTCGGCGCGCTGCTCGAGACGCTGCTCGCACGACCCGAGCGCGCCGACCGGTTCGTGCGGAAGATCGCGCTCTCGGCGCGGCTCGTGGGCGGCGGCTCGTGGCGACGATCGGTGACGCTGCGGGATGCGACGACAGAGCCGGGGCGGCTGAAGGCTGCGCTCGCTCCGAAGCTCGCGGAGCTGCCGGCGCCGGTGCTCGAGCTGCGGCTCGAGCTCGTCGAGCTGACCGAGCACGACGGTCAGCAGCTCGAGCTCCTGCCGGCCGCGGGGGGAGAGCTCGACACGCGTCTGCGTGAAGGCCTGCGCCAGGTGCGTGCGAGCACCGGCTCGGGCTCGGTCAATCAGGTGGTGGAGGTCGCGCCGTGGTCACGCATTCCGGAAGCCCGGGCGCTGTTCGTGCCGCGGGACGACTGAACCAGCCTCGCGCGGCCGTCGTCGAAGCGCGAGTCGACGGAACGCCCGTGCGAGTCAACCGCCAGCCGGTCGCGCTCCTGCGTGAGGAGTGGCGTGTGGTCGATCGCTGGTGGACGGAGGAGCCGGTCGCGCGACGCTACTTCGAGGTCGTGCTCCAGTCAGGGGAGAATGCCGTTGTCTTTCGCGACGAGACTCGTAGTTGCTGGTTCACGCAGCGCGGCGCGTAGAGGTCGGTCATGTGTTGCGCGACGCTGCCAGAAGCTCTTGCGCTCTGGTGAGGCTCTTCTCTGCAACAACGACTTCGCGCGGTCCACCGCCTGGCATGCCGTCCATGGAGCCGACACTGAGGTTTGTCGGCCGGTGGTCACACTCGATCCCTTCGGTCCGGAGCAGCGCGCACAGCAGCTCCGCCTCGTACTCGCTCGGCACGACTGTCAAATGGACAAGGCTCATGAAGCCTCAGCTCTCCTCTCGCAAGAACTCGTGGAAGCCGACGCTCGGCGCGTGCGTGTTCAGCACGCGTGCGGGCTGGGGTCCCGGGTTGGCAAACGTGTGCACGACGCCGAGCGGCGCCGCAACGAATGCCCCGGGGCCGAGGCGCAGTTTCTCGTCGCCCAGGATGAACTCGGGCTCGCCTTCGAGGACGTAGAACGAGTCGATGTGGTCGTCATGGCTGTGCGGGTCGGGGCCTCTGAAGCCTGGCTCGAGCTCGAACTCGACGAGCGCGAGCTCTTCGCGACCTGCCTTGATCGTGGCGACACGGTTGCTCGCCTCGAGCCGCTCGCCTTCGCCGGCGCCAAGGTAGACCGCATCGGTCGGCGCCGGGCCGGTGCCGGCGGGAACGTCGATGCTGTCGAAACCACCCGGTTCTCCGCGGTTCCGCTCGCGTAGATGGTTGGCGAAGTTGCCGTCGGGCGTGTGGAAGTTGAGGAAGCGTGTGTGCGTCGTGCTCCTGAACCCGTGCACGACTTCCGGCGGCGCGCAGACGTATGCGCCTGCGGGGACCGGCTTCTCCTCGTCGCGGACGAGCACGGCGAGCTTCCCCTCCAGCACGTAGAACGAGTCCGCGTGCAGGCGGTGGAAGTGCGGCTCGGCGCCGTCGCGCGCATCCGGGAAGTGCGACTCCGTGATGCAGAGCTGCTCGAACGTCGCCTTCAGCACGATCCGCCCGTCGAAGAGCGACTCGCCTTCACCTGGTTTCAGCACGACTCCGTCCATCGCTTCCGAGTATGACGATCGAGCTGCAGCCGGAATTCCCGCATCGGACGCGGAAGAAGGAACGGTTTCCCGGCACCGAAAGGCTGGGGTCAGACCCCTGCCGGGGTCAGACCCCGGTGCCGTACGTCGAGCTGCATGCGCATTCGTCGTACTCGTTCCTCGACGGCGCGTCGCTGCCGGAGGAGCTCGTGGTGCAGGCGGCGGAGCTCGGGTACCCGGCGCTTGCGCTGACCGACCACGACGGTGTCTACGGCTCGCTCGAATTCGCGCACGCCGCGAAGTACTTCGGCGTCCGTCCGATCACCGGCGCGGAGCTGACGCTCGCCGACCACTCCCACGTGACGGTGCTCGTCGAGACGCCGCAGGGCTACGCGAACCTCTGTCGACTGATCACGGCGGCGCACGCGCATACGAGGCCGCCCGGGAAGGAATCGCAACCCCCGGCAGATCCGGCGCTCGACCAGACCTTGCTCGAGGAGCTGCACGAGGGTCTCGTCTGCCTCTCCGGCTGTGCACGCCACGGCCTGGCCGTCCGCAACCCGAACGCAGCCGCCCGCCTCGCGCACGCGTTCGGCCGCGACCGCTTCTTCGTCGAACTGCAGCGTCCATACGAACGCGGCGACGCGCGCCGCAACGCCGCGCTGCGCCAGCTCGCCGAGTCGCTCGGCGTGCCGACGCTCGTGACGGGCGATGTGCACGCGCATCACCCGCGCCGCGCGTCGCTGCAGGACGTCCTGGTCGCGGTCCGTCACCGCAGCTCGCTCGACGGCTGCGAGGCGGAGCGGCGTGGCAACCACGAATGCGTGCTGCTCTCTCCCGCGGAGATCGTCGAGCGCTTCCCCGAGGACCGCGCCGCGGTCGCGCGCACGGTCGAGCTCGCCGAGCGGCTCCGCTTCGACCTCACCGAGGAGCTCGGCTATCGCTACCCGGACTTCTCCGACAGTCCCGAGCCGGCGATCGTCCAGCTCGCACACGTCTGCAAACGCGCGTTCGAGGACCGCTATTCGCAGGGACACCGTCTCCGCCGCGAGGCGCAAGCGCGGCTCGACGAGGAGCTGAAGCTGATCGACGAGCTCGGTCTCGCGGGCTTCTTCCTGCTCCACTGGGATGTGCTCGAGCTCGCGCGCGAATGCGCCCTCGAGGTCAGGGGTCGCGACTCGCCGCGGCATGTGCTCCCGCCAGGGCGGGGACGCGGCTCGTCCGTCGGCTCGCTCGTCTGCTACCTGACCGGGCTCTCGCACGTCGATCCCGTCGGCGCGGAGCTGTCGATCGGCCGCTTCCTCAACCGCGAGCTCGACGCCGTGCCGGACATCGACCTCGACTTCCCGCGGGACATCCGCGAGAAGCTGATTGTTGCCGTCACCGAGCGCTACGGCCGCGAGCACGCGGCGCTCGTCGCCTCGTTCGCGACATATCGCTCGCGCGGCGCGATCCGCGACGTCGGCAAGGCGCTCGGCCTGCCCTATGCCGAGCTCGAGCGGATCGCACGCGTCTCCGAAGGCTGGAACGCGAAGCGCGTCGCCGAGGAGTTGGAACTGTTGCCGGACGCTGACCGCAAGCTGCTGTCCCCGCGCTGGCGCGCGTTCGCCGAGCTCTGTCGCGAGATCGCCGGTCTGCCGCGGCACATCTCGCAGCATCCGGGTGGAATGGTGATCTCGTCGCGCCCGCTCGTCGAGCTCGTGCCCGTGCAGCCGGCGGCGATGGCCGGCCGCCAGATGTGCCAGTGGGACAAGGACTCCTGCGCGGATGCCGGCTTCCTCAAGATCGACCTGCTCGGGCTCGGGATGCTCTCCGCCGTCGAGGACTGCGTCGAGCAGATCGCCGAGCTGCGCGGTCAGCCGATCGACCTCTCACGCATCCCGCTCGACGACAAAGAGGTGTACGACGACATCCAGCGCGCGGACACCGTCGGCGACTTCCAGATCGAGAGCCGCGCTCAGATGCAGAGCCTGCTGCGCACGCTGCCGGAGAATCTCGAAGACCTGACCGTGCAGGTCGCGCTCGTCCGGCCGGGCCCGATCCAGGGGAAAGCGGTCCATCCGTACATCGAGCATCGCCAGCGGTTGCGCGAGGATCCGTCGTTCGTTCCGCCCGTCGACCATCCGCTGCTCGCCGACTGTCTCCGTTCCACGCTTGGCGTCGTCGTCTTCCAGGATCAGGTGCTCGAGGTTGCGATCGCCCTTGCCGGCTTCAGCGTGGGGGAGGCGGAAGGGTTGCGCCGGGCGATGAGCCGGAAGCGCTCGCACGATGCGCTCGAGGCGTACCGCGGCCGCTTCGTCGCCGGTGCCTTGGGCAAGGGCGTCGACGCCGAGACGGCGGACAAGGTGTACGACAAGCTCGTCGGCTTCTCCGGCTTCGGGTTCCCGAAGTCGCACGCCGCTGCGTTCGGCCTGCTCGCGTACCAGTCGGCGTGGCTCCGGCATCACTACGCGGCGGAGTTTCTGTGTGCGCTCCTCAATGCGCAGCCGATGGGCTTCTATCCACCCGCGACGCTCGTGCGCGACGGTCAGCGCCGCGGGGTCGAGACGCGATCTCCCGACGTCAACGTGAGCGCCGCGAAGTGCACGGTTGAGGAGAGCGCCGTCCGGATCGGCATCGACTACGTCAACGGGATCGGCGAGGACGACGCGAAGGCGGTCGTCGAGGAACGCGAACGCGGCGGACGGTTCGCCAGCGTGCGTGACCTCGCGCAGCGGACGCAGCTCTCCGAGCACGGGCTCGAGACGCTGATCGTCTCCGGGGCATGCGACTGCTTCGAGAGCCCTCGCCGTCAGCTGCTCTGGCAGCTCGGCCTCGTACCGCGCTCGCAAACCGTTCCCGGCTCCGGCGGGGAGGAGAAGCAGCTCGCCCTGCCGCTGGAGCCGACCGCGACGACGCCCGTTCTGCCCGAGCCGACCGTTTGGGAGCGCATGCTCGCCGACTACCGCACGACGAGCCTGTCGGTCGGCGTCCATCCGATGGAGTTGCTGCGTGCGCACCTTCCGACGGGCGTGCTGTCGTCCCGTGAGCTCGACGCGACACCCAACCGCGCGCAGGTCGCAGTTGCCGGAATGGCCGTCGCGCGGCAGCGTCCGGCGACTGCCAACGGAGTCGTCTTCATGCTGATCGAGGACGAGTTCGGGGCCGTGAACCTGATCGTGCCGCCAACGGTGTACGACCGGCACCGCGCGATCGTGCGCGGCGAGCCGCTCATTCTCGCGCGAGGCCGCTTCGAGCGGATCGAGCGAAACCAGAACGTGCTCGTGCGCTCGCTCGAGACGCTCGGGCCGCTCGCGCGAGAGGTCTCACAGGAGACCGAGGTGGGCGCCAGCCAGCCCGGCGCCCACCACTTCGGTCATCGCTAGCTAGAAGCCGCCGACGTACTCGCGTGTGATCGCGCGGCCGTCCTTGCTGTGCGGACCGGGCGTCACCGCTGCGCTCTTGAGCGCGCCCTCCACGGTTGCCGGGCTCGCGCCCGAGTGCGTCGACAGATACAGCGCTCCGCCGCCGTCGACGTGCGGCGACGCCATCGACGTCCCGGACAGCGTCGCATAGCCGCCGTCCTTGTACGTCGAGTAGATGCTGACGCCGGGCGCCCAGATGTCGACACACGACCCGTAGTTGCTCCACGACGCCTCGCTGTCGCTCGAGTCGACCGCCGCGACGGTCGCGATGCCGTTCGTCGTGCCGGCGCCGGCCCGCGCGGGCGACTGATTGCACGCGTTGGCGCCGTCGTTGCCCGCGGCAAGTGCGTAGAAGACGCCGCTCGCGGCCGAGTTGCGAACTGCGTCGTCGACGGCCTGGTTCGCCGACCCGCCGAGGCTCATGTTGGCGACGGCGTTCGCCCTGTGATTCTGCGTCACCCAGTTGATGCCGCTGATCACGCTGCTCCACGAGCCGCTGCCGCCGCAACCGAGCACCTTCACGGCATAGATAGGCGCGCCGGGCGCGACGCCGACGACTCCCTGTGAATCGTCCTTCGCCGCAATCGTCCCGGCCACATGTGTGCCGTGGCCGTTGCAGTCGCGCTTGGGCCCGCCGCCAAACTGGACGAATGAGACGACGTTCAGGTCGGGATGCGTGGTGTCGACGCCGGTGTCGATCACGTAGACGTTGACGTTCGCGACGGCGCCCGAGCCGTCCCCTGCATGTGTCGAGCTCACGTCGGCATCGATCTTGTCGATCCCCCATGGGACCGTCTGTGCGGAGATCGACGCCTCGCCGTCGGCGACGACGTACTCGACGTTCGCGTCAGCACGCAGCGCCGCGACACGATCGTTGGGAATCACTGCGGAGTAGCCGTGCAGTGCGTATCCCCAGACGGCGCCCACCTGCACGCCGTACCGGGCCGAATGGATATTCGCGACCGCAGCAGGATCGACCGCATCCTTGAGGACGACGATGTACGAACTCGCTCCGGGCTCGGCCTGTGCAGGCAGAGCGAGCAGAGACGCCGGGACCGCAAGCGCGGCTACCAGCAGGGCGATACGTCTACGCATTAGACCCCTCCTCGAGGATCGACGAACCGATCGGATAGTAGGCGGAGGTGACGACGGAGACAAGGCATCGAGCCCGATAATCCGGCGGTGGAGCGTCGCGACGGCTACGCACCGATTCGGGACTACGGGGTGATCGGCGACGGCCGGACCTGCGGGCTCGTCGCCCGCGACGGCGCGATCGACTGGCTTTGCCTGCCCAACGTGGACTCGCCGCCGGTGTTCGCGCGCCTGCTCGACGCGCACAGCGGAGGGGTGTTCGAGCTTGCACCCTCGGAGGGCTTCGAGGCGGAACAGCGGTACATCGAAGGGACGAACGTCTTGCAGACGACGTTCCGCACGAGCGGCGGCTCGGTGCGCGTTACCGACGCGATGGTCCTTACGGACCTCGCCACGATCGCGCCGATGCGCGAGCTCGTGCGCAAGGTCGAAGGCCTCGCGGGACGCGTGCAGCTGTCCTGGCTGGTCCGGCCGCGGTTCGTGTGGGGTACCCATGAGGCGAAGCTGAGCCGGCGTTCGGGCCGACCGTTCTTCTGCGCGCACAGGGACGGTGTCGCCGTCAACGCCTGGAATGCCGGCGAGGTCGAGTTCCGGAACCAGGCGGTGGGCGGCAGGTTCACGCTCGAAACAGGCGAGTCGGCCCTGCTCAGCCTGGCAGCTGCGTACAAGGAGCCGGCGGTGCTCCCAGGCCGGGAGGACACGGAGAGACGGCTCGAGCGCACGGTCCGCTTCTGGCAGGAGTGGAGCGCGCGTGCGCGCTACGACGGCCGCTGGCGTGCGCAGGTGGTTCGGAGCGCGCTCGTGCTCAAGCTGCTCGTGTTCGCTCCGTCCGGCGCGATCGTCGCGGCGCCGACGACATCGCTACCCGAGTGGTACGGCGGCGGCCGCAACTGGGATTACCGCTACGCCTGGGTGCGCGACGCGAGCTGGACGCTCGATGCGCTCCTCCGCCTCGGGTACCGCGACGAGGCGACATCGTTCTTCTGGTGGATCATGCATGCGTCGCGGATCACGCAGCCGCGGCTGCAGATCCTCTACCGCGTGAACGGGGGCATGAATGCGGGCGAAAGGACGGTCGCTGGTTTCCACGGCTACCGCGGCTCGAAGCCGGTGCGTGTCGGAAACGGTGCCGCGGACCAGGTGCAGCTCGACGTCTACGGCTCACTGTTTGACGCGGCGCTGATGTATGTCGAGGCCGGTTGTGAGATCGACCGCACGACGGGGAAAGAGCTCGGACGCATCGCCGACTACGTCGCCCAGCGCTGGCGCGACAGAGACTCGGGCATCTGGGAGGTGCGCAGCGACCCGTCGCACTTCACGCAGTCCAAGGCGCTCTGCTGGGTCGCGCTCGACCGTGCGTGCAGGCTGGCCGAGCGCGGCGTGCTGCCCGACCGCAGCGAGCGCTGGCGAGAGGAGGCCGAAGCCATCCGATCGTTCGTCGAGGAGCAGGGTTGGGACGAGGAGCGTCGCAGCTACGTGCGTGCGCCGGATCAGCCCGAGCTCGACGGCAGTCTGCTGACGATGGCGCTGCTCGAGTATCCGCCGAGCTCCGGCGAACGGATGCACTTGCTGCTCGATGCGGTCCGCCGTGAGCTCGCCGACGGCCCGCTCGTCTACCGCTACCGCGGGGCAGACGGCGTCGAGGGCCGCGAGGGGGCATTCCTGACCTGTTCGTTCTGGCTGGCCGACGCGCTCGCGCACGGCGGCCGTGTCGAGGAGGCGACCGAGCTCATGGACGAGCTGCTCTCGCTTGCGAACCACGTCGGGTTGTTCCCCGAGGAGATGGACCCGGCGACGCACGACTACCTCGGCAACTATCCGCAGGGACTGACGCACCTCGCGCTTGTGAATGCCGCCGTCTCGATCCAGGATGCCGCCGCGTGACCTTCTGGGGGGCGATCGCTGGCGGCTTCGTCGGAACAGTCGTGCTCACCACCGGCCTGCGCCTGGCCCAGCAGACCGGGATGACGCGGATGGATCTTCCGCTCCTGCTCGGAACGGTCTTCACCGCGAACCGGAGCCGGGCAAGCGTCATCGGCTACGCCGTGCACTTCCTGAACGGGCTCATGTTCGCATTGCTCTACTACGCCGTCTTCCGCGCGGTCGGGCACGCCGGATGGCTCTTTGGGCTCGGCCTCGGCGCGGTTCACGCGATCTTTGCGGGTGGGGCGCTCGTCGCCGTGCTCTTACCGGCGGTGCATCCCCGCATGGGGACGCCGTGGTCGGACGCGGAAGAGACGCCGCTGCTGGAGCCGCCCGGTTTCCTGCTCGGAAACTACGGCGAGCGCACGGCAATCGGGAACTTCGTCGGGCACCTTGCGTACGGGGCGATCGTCGGCGGGTTCGCCGGGCATCTGACGCACTGGTACTAGCGGTCCTCGATCTCCAGTGCGAAGCGGCGGAAACGTTTGAACACGGCACGGTTGAAGGCGGCGGTGTACTCGTCCGCCGCGTCCTCGTCGAGCGTCGTCGCGAAGTTGTCGCGCAGGTCGGCGAGCAGGTCCGTTCCGGTTTCGACGAGATCGACGTAGTCGCCCTAGCGCTCCTCCGCCTCTTCGCGTTCGGCCCTGTTGTAGGACTGCTCTGCCGCCACGCAGTCGTCGATCAGACCCCGGTGCTCGCGTTCGAAGAGGTCGAGCTGGCGTGAGATCAGGTCGGCGAAACGCGGACGTTTCAGTCTCATAGGAGCTGCCGGTAGAGCTCGAGGTGCGCGACTGCCGCGGCGTCCCACGTCAGCGCCTCGCGTGCGCGTCGCGCGCCCTCGCGGGCGGCCTCGAGCGCACCGGGAGTGTCGAAAAGGTCGCAAACCGCAGCGGCGAGCGCGTCCACGTCCCCCGGGGGCACCACGCGGCCGGCACCGAACTGTCGCACCGGCTCGGCGATGCCGCCGACGTCATAGGCGACGGCGGGAACTCCCGCGCCGAGCGCCTGCAGCAGCGCTCCGCTCTGGTCGAGCTCGGGTCGGTACGGGAAGAGGGCCACGGTTGCTTCGCCGAGTGCGCGCTCGAGCTCCCTCTGCGAGAGGTAGCCGAGGCGCCATTCGGCGAGATCTCCGGCCTGTGCGCGGTAACCGTTGACGGGCTCGAGCGGGTCACCGGCGACGAGCAGCCGCGCGCCGTCGATCCTCTTTGCCGCGACGATCGCGTCGCCGAGTCCCTTGTAGGGGCGGATCGTTCCGAGACAGAGCAGCGTTCGCCCGTCGTCGGCGCGCGGTGGGTCGCTCGGAAAGACCGGGTGCGGGATCACGCTCGCGTCGACCCCGAGGCTCGCAAGCGTCTCACGGCCTTGTTCGCTGTGCACGACGACGCGGTCGAAGCGTGCGAGCAATCCGCGCCAGAGCGTGAGCTTGTGCGCCGTCCGGCGCGGGAGCAGGTCGTGCGCGGTGAAGACGGTCGGCACCCGCGGGCGCAGTAGCAGCCGGTCGAGCTCCGGCGCTGCGAGCCATTGCAGGTGGAGCACGTCCGGTCGCCGGCGTAACAACGCCGCGGTGCCGGGGACGTGCTCGACCGCCTTGAGCGGCAGCCGCAGCGGCGACCGGCGGAACAGTCGCGACGACAGGGGATAGAAGGCCTCGCTGCGGCGGTAGCCGTCCGCCGCCGGCACGTCGCCGAAGCGGAAAGGCGATGTGACCAACTCGACCTCCGCACCGGTCCGCGCGAGCGCGGCGGCAAGCTCGTGATCGTACGCCGGCGTGAAGGCCGGGGGATCGGCGAGCACGACGCGCATGAGCAGTACAGTAGAGCGCCTGCTCGTCCGGACCTGGAATCTCTTCCACGGCAACACGAAGCCGCCGGGCCGGAAGGCGTTCATCGAGGAGATGGTGCGACTGGCAACAGCGGACCGGCCCGGTGTGCTGTGCCTGCAGGAGCTGCCCGTTTGGGCGCTCGCCCGTCTCGCCGACTGGAGCGGGATGAGCGTGGTGAGCGACGTCGCGAGAGGCCCGTCGCTCGGGCTGCTCCCGTCGACGGCGGCGGTCGGCCGGGTTCTGACGGAGCTCCATCACGGACTGTTGCGCTCTGCCTTCAGCGGCCAGGCGAACGCCGTACTCCTGAATCCCGAGCTGGCGATTCTCGACCACCGCCGGGTGGTGCTCAACCCGTACCGCTTCCGTCGCGCGCAGGCACGACGGCTCGGTCTGAAGCGCGCCACGCGCCGCGCCTGGGCGAAGGAGCGTCGCGTTTGCCAGGCGATCCGGATTCGCCGCGGGGAGCGGACGCTCGTCGTCGGGAACCTGCACGCGACGAGCTACGCGGCCGATCGGCGGCTGGCGGACGTCGAACTCCTCCGCGCGGCCGTGTACGTCGACGGGATCGCGCTTCCCGGGGAGGGGGTCCTGCTCTGCGGTGACTTCAATCTCAGCGTCCGGTGCTCCCGTACGCTCGCCGAGCTGATGTCGAGCGAGTGGAGCTTCTCCGGTGCGTCGCCGACGGGCATCGACCATGTCCTCGTCCGCGGGCTGCGGGCGGGCAAGCCGCGCGTCTGGCACGAGGAGCGCCGGAGGCACGACGGGCGGCTTCTCTCCGATCACGCTCCGGTGGAGGTCGACGTCGAATGACGTACGCGCGGGCGAGGGAGCAGTTCCCCGTGCTGGACCGGTTCACCTACCTGAATGCGGGCACGCTGGGGCCGCTTGCCCGCGCGACGCTCGTCGCCATGGAAGAGCGGGCGAGGTACGACCAGGAACAGGGACGCGGCGGCCGCGCGTGGTTCGACAGCACGCTTGCGTTGCGGACGCGCCTGCGCGAGCGGCTTGCATCCGTGATCGGCGCGACCGCCGATCGGGTCGCGCTGACGAGCTCAACGACCGACGGCTGCAACATCGTCGTCGCGGGTCTCGGCCTCGCGTCCGACGACGAGGTCGTGACGACGGACTCGGAGCATCCGGGCCTGCTGCTGCCGTTGCACGTGTCCGGCGCCCGTGTTCGCGTGGCAGAGGTTGCGGGCCATCCCACAGCGGAGGCGCTCGAACGGATCGTCGCCTGCATCGGCCCGCGGACGCGCTTGCTGGCCTTGTCGCACGTGCTCTGGACGACGGGCCAGGTCATGCCCGTCCACGAGCTGAGGCGCGAAACGGGCTTGCCGGTCCTCGTCGACGGCGCGCAGTCGGTCGGCGCGATTCCGGTCGACGTCGGCGAGCTCGACTTCTACACCGTGTCGGGTCAGAAGTGGTTGTGCGGGCCCGAGCCGTTGGGCGCGCTGTACGTGCGCGACCCGGAGGCGCTGCGGATTGCCTTCCCCTCGTACTTCGCCCAGTCGTCGATCGAGCGAGACGGCGCGTTCGTGCCGAAGGAAGGGGCTGCGCGGTTCGACTCCGGCTGGCTCGCGCCGCCGATGCTTGCCGGGCTCGAGGCGGCGCTCGACTCGGCACCCGACTGGCGCTTCGAGCGCGCGGCTGCCGTCACCGCCTACTGCCGTGAGGCGCTGTCGGCCGAGCACGACGTCGTCGGCGAGCCCCAGCAGGGAACCCTGGTGTCGTTCATGCCGCCGGGCGAGCCGGCAGCGACGGCGCTGAAGCTCTACGAACGCGGCGTGATCGTCCGCGACCTGCCCGGCGCGGGCTGGGTGCGCGCCTCGTGCGGCTGGTGGACGAGCGAGGACGACATCGACCGCCTCGTCGCCGGCCTCAGCGCGTAGCCGTCACGCTTTCGACACGGGACGGGCACAGACAGGGCACCTTTCTGGCCGTAGGCTGTCGGTGGGCGGGAGTGGTGGGCCCCGAGTACGCGCGTGTACCTGTTAAGCCTGCTGCTGTTCGGGCAGCGGGGCGTACAGGTCGACCACGGTGCCGTCCGGATCCTTGATCTGCGCGTACCGGTGGCCCCAGAACGCGTCCCACGGTTCCTTGTGCGGGCTGCCCCCGGCGGCGAGCAGTTCGGCGTAGACGCGGTCGACCTCCTCCACCGAGTCGCAGCGGAAGGCTCCGCCGACCGCATGGCCACCGCTCGGGCGTTGCCACTCCGGGTCGAACGAGCGCATCACGTCCTCGGTGTCGAGCATGTAGCGCATGCCGCCGGAGAGCTGCGCCTCCACGTGGCCCTCGTTTTCGGCGCCGTCGGGAAACTCCAGCCCCAGCTTGCGATAGAACGCGAGCGAGCGCGCCATGTCGCCGACGACGATTCCGAACGCGTCGAGCTGCGGGCTCATGACGCCTCCGCGGTCTCCGCAGTGCGCAGGCCCAGCTCACCCGCGATCGGCTGGAGCGCCGCGACGACGTTGCGGATGTGCTCGTCCAGCTCGAGCCCGAGGCCCTCGGCGCCGGCGTAGACCTCCTCGCGGTGGACGCCCGCCGCGAACGAGGGCTGCTTCAGCTTCTTCTTGACGGATTTCGGCTCCAGCCCTTCGAGACCCGTCGGCCGGACGAGCCCGACCGCGTGCACGAACCCCGACAGCTCGTCGCACGCGAACAGCGTCTTCTTCAGCAACGTGTCGCGCGGGAGCGCCAGATGCTCCGCGTGGGAGAGCACGGCCTCGACCACCTCGTCCGGGTAGCCCTCCTCGCGCAGGATCGCCGCGCCGTCCTGTGGATGCTTGTCGAGCGTGGGGTGGATCTCGTAGTCGAAGTCGTGCAGGAGGCCGACCACGCGCCAGAGCTCCTCGTCCTCGTCGAAGTGCCGGGCGTACCAGCCCATGCAGGTCTCGACGCCGAGGGCGTGGCGTAGCAGGGCCTCGCTCTGCGTGTGCTTCGTGAGCGTCTCCCAGGCGCGTGCGCGTGTGACTTCCACGGGCGTGGGTAGGCTACCGCGATGTCCCAGACGGCCGTCATCGGACATGCGGCCGAATCGTTCGTGATCGAGGGCGGACGGCCGCTGCATGGGCGGATTCAGGCAGCGGGAAACAAGAACGGCGCGCTGCCGATCCTCGCTGCCTGCCTGCTGACCACCGAGCCCGTCGTGCTGCGGAACGTGCCGCGGATCGCAGACGTGGAGACGATGCTGGAGCTGCTGAACGACGTCGGGGCGGACGCGGAGTGGACCGGCCCGAATGAAGTTCACGTCCACGCCGTGGACGTGACGAAGCAGGAGCTCGACGACGAGCTCTGCAGCCGCATGCGCGCCTCTTTCCTGCTGGCCGGCCCGCTGCTCGCACGACTCGGGGCGGTCAGCGCGCCGCCGCCCGGCGGCGACGTCATCGGCCGGCGCCGCCTCGATCCACACATTCACGCTTTCGCCGAGCTCGGCGCCCACGTCGACATCGGCCGCCGCTACGAGATCCGCGGCGGCGCGCTGCGCGGCAAGCACATCTTCCTCGACGAGGCGAGCGTGATGGCGACCGAGAACGCCGTGATGGTCGCCGCACTGACACCCGGCGAGACGGTGATCGGCAACGCGGCCTGCGAGCCCCACGTCCAGGATCTCTGCCGCTTCCTCGGGTCGCTCGGCGCCCGCATACAGGGCATCGAGTCCAACGTGCTGCGCATCGAGGGGGTGCAGTCGCTCGGCGGCGGCGACTGGGAGATCGGCCCCGATCACATCGAGGTCGGGAGCTTCATCGGGCTCGCCGCGATCACCGGGAGCGACGTCACGATCGACGCTGTCACACAGGCGGACCTGGTCTCGATCCTGCACGCGTTCGAGAAGGTCGGCGTCCAGATCGAGCAGGGCGAGGACTTCGTCCGCGTCCCGCCGCGGCAAGAGCTCGTGGTGCAGGACGACCTCGGCGGCCACGTCCCGAAGATCGAGGACGGGCCCTGGCCGGCGTTCCCTTCCGACCTCACCTCCGTGGCGCTCACCGTCGCGACGCAGGCGGCCGGGACGATCCTGATGTTCGAGAAGATGTTCGAGAACCGCCTGTTCTTCACGGACAAGCTGGTCAGCATGGGCGCGCGGATCATCCTCTGCGATCCACACCGGGCGGTCGTCACCGGCCCTTCGAAGCTCCGCGGTCAGCGGATGGAGAGCCCCGACATTCGCGCCGGCATGGCCATGCTGCTCGCGAGCCTCTGCGCGGAGGGCCCGTCCACGATCGGCGCCGTCTACCAGATCGACAAGGGCTACGAGCGGATCGACGAGCGACTGCGCGCACTCGGCGCGCAGATCGAACGGGTCGAGAGTTAGTCTCACAACGATGGCGGCGACCGGGCAGGGGCGCGCGAGCGCGCGCGTGAACGTCGCGGGGCGCGGCGAGACGAACGTCGCGACGGGCGTCCCGGTGCTCGACCACCTGTTGACCCTGCTCGCCGTCTACGCGTCGTTCGATCTCGCGCTCGAGGTCGAGCCCGGTGATCCGGGGGTCGAGATCACGGCGGCCGCACGGTCACTCGGGGAGGCACTTGCAGGCTCGCTCCGCTCGCCGGATGTCCGCGGTCACGGCTCGGCGGTGCTGCCCGTCGAAGAGGCGCTCGCCCAGGTCGCGCTCGAGGCGTCCGGCAAGGCGCTGCTCGTCTCGAAGGTCGATCTCTCTGAGGCGCGGATCGCCGGTCTCGAGGGCGACCTGGCGGCGCGCTTCCTCGACGAGTTCGCGCAGACCGCGGGACTGACGCTGCACGTCAGGCTGGTCGAGGGCAGCGACACGCAGCACGTGCTCGAAGCGATCTTCAAATCCCTCGGGGTCGCGCTCGCGCAGGCGCTCAGCCCGCGCAGAAGGGAGAACGAGTGAAAGAGGTCATCCGTACCGAGAAAGCGCCCGCGCCGTTCCAGGGCGCTCCGTACTCTCAGGCGATCAAGGCCGCAGGGCTCGTGTTCGTCGCCGGACAGGTGTCCCTGAAGCCCGACCACGGCGACATCGTCGGCGACACGATCCAGGAGCAGACCGAGCAGGTGCTGACCAACCTGCGGGCGATCCTGGAGGCGGCGGGCAGCGGGCTCGACCGGCTCGTGAAGACGACCGTCTTTCTGCAGAGCCTCGACGACTTTCCCGGCATGAACGAGGTGTACAAGCAGCATGTGGGCGACCAGCCGCCCGCCCGCTCGACCTTCGAGGTCGCCAAGCTTCCGTCCGGCGCCCTCGTCGAGATCGAGGCCATCGCACTGGCGTAGGGATGGACCGCACAATCGAGGACTTCGTGCGCAGCCTCGCGCTCGATGCGTACCTCGTCGGCGGCGCGGTCCGCGACGAGCTGCTCGGCCTCGACTCGAAGGACGCCGACTTCGTCGTGCCGGGTGTGGACTACGACGGGCTCCGGCGAGCACTCGAGCCGCACGGCCGGGTCGAAGACCTCGAGGTCGCGGGCCGCCGAGTCGGAGCGCGGCTCTACCCGCGCGACAAGACGATCCGAGCAGCGGCGCCCGCGGGAATCGAGTTCGCGCCGCCGCGCGCCGAGCGAAGCACCGGCCCCGGCCGCCACGAGTTCGAGATCGTCGCCGACCCCGGCCTCTCGATCGAGGACGACATGGCGCGTCGCGACTTCACCGTCAACGCGATCGCGCGACGGCTCGAGACGGGTGAGCTGGTCGATCCCTTCGGGGGCGCCGACGACCTGAAGGCCGGCGTTCTCCGCACCGTCGGGCCTCGCAGTTTCGCCGAGGACCCGTTGCGGCTCGTCCGCGGCCTCCGGCTCGTAGCCCAGCTGGGCCTGACCCCGGATGGCCCGACTCTGCAACAAATTCGCGACGAGGCGGACAGCGTGCGGCTCGTCTCCGGTGAGCGCGTCGGCGGCGGCTTGCGGGCCGACGGGATGGGCGAGCTGTCGAAACTGTTGCTCGGCGCCCATCCGGCGCGGGCGTTGCGCCTTGCGCGCGATACCGGAGTCCTCGCCGCCCTCCTGCCCGAGCTCGCGCCGACGTTCGGCCTCGAACAGGACAGCAAGCGCCAGCACCTGCCGTTGGACGAGCACACGTTCGAGGTCGTGCAGGCCGCGGCAGACGCGGGGGCAACGCTGCCCGTGCGGTTGGGAGCGCTCTTCCACGACGCAGGGAAGCCCGGTGCGAACGGCGACCACGACGAGCGCGGCGCGCGCTTGGCCGGTCAGGCGCTTGCGCGCCTCCGCTATCCCTCCCGGCTGCGGACACACGTGATGCGCCTCGTCCGCGCGCACGCCTTCCCGCTCGATGACGTCGACGAGCGGTTCGCGCGGCGCTTTCTGCACGAGCACGGCGACGAGCTCGCGTTCGACCTCGTTGCGCACAAACAGGCGGATCTACGCGGCAAGCAGGCACCGCAGGCGGAGCACGACGCGGCCGCGCGCTTGGACGCCCTGCTCGAGCAGGAGCGCGAACAGCCGTACCGGCTCGAGGATCTCGCGATTGACGGCACCGACCTTCTGGAGCTCGGCTACCAGGAGGGCCCGGAGCTCGGTCGCGTCCTCGACTCGGTGCTCGATGCGGACGTCGACGAACCGCCCCTGAACACGCGCGCGCAGCTGCACGCGCGCGCGCGGGCGAGCGTCCCGTGAGCGTCCCGTTGCTGTGGTGGGACGCCCCTGGGCCGTACGAGGTCGCGTTCTCGACGCGCCGCGGCGGCGTCAGCGGGGGCGCCTACGAGTCACTGAACCTCGGGCTGCTCACCGACGACGAGCCTGAGAACGTCGAGGAGAACCGGCATCGCCTATGCGACACGGTCGGAGCGGAGGTCGGCCGGCTCGCGATGAATCGACAGGTGCACGCTGCGACGGTCAACCGCGCTGCTCCCGGTGACCGCGGCAGAGAGGGCGACGGCCTTTGGACCGACGAGCCCGGTGTGCCGATGCTGAAGGTGACGGCCGACTGTCTTCCGGTCGCCCTGGCGCGGCGGAACGGCAAGCCCGCGCTCGCGTTGCTGCACGCGGGGCGCCTCGGACTCCTCGAAGGGATCCTCGAGGCCGGCGTCGCGACGGTCGGGGGCAAGGTCGCCGCCGCCATCGGCCCCGGGATCGGGCCGTGCTGCTACGAGGTCGGCGACGAGATCGCCGGCACCTACCGCGCGCGCTTCGGCGCTGCGGCGGTGCACGGGCGCAACCTCGACCTCTGGACCGTGACGGAAAGCATCCTGCGCGCAGCGGGCGTCGCCTCGGTCGAACGCCTCGACGTCTGCACCGCGTGCAACCCGGAGTTCTTCTCGCACCGCCGCGACCGCGGCATCACCGGCCGGCAGGGAGTGATCGGCTACGTCGCCTGAAGCAGTCCGCGCCAACTACCAACGCATCCGCGGCGAGGTCGGCGAGGCTGTCACGATCGTCGCCGCGACGAAGTACGTCTCCCTCGCGGACATGGCAGCGCTCGTGGCTGCGGGCGTCGAAGTCGTCGGGGAGAACCGGGCGCAGGACCTCGAGCGTAAACATGCCGAATACGGTGACGCCTTCCGCTGGCACTTCATCGGCCACCTGCAGTCGAACAAGGCGAAGGTCGTGAACCGCATCTGCGAGCTCGTCCACTCGCTCGACTCCGAGTCGGCGGCGCGGAAGCTGACCGTGCCGGCGCTGGTCGAGGTCAACCTCTCGGGCGAGCAGTCGAAGTCGGGGGTGGAGCCGGACGAGCTGCAGCGCTTTCTCGAGCTCTACCCCGATGCGCGTGGCCTGATGACGATGCCTCCTGAGACGCCCGACCCCGAAGGCTCGCGACCGTACTTCCAGCTGCTCCGCCGGCTTGCCGAAGAGCACGGATTGCGCGAGCTCTCCATGGGGACGAGCCAGGACTACCGCGTCGCCGCCGAGGAGGGCGCGACGCTCGTCCGCGTAGGGTCAATCCTGTACGCGGAGTAACATTTCGCGCGAAATGGGCTTCGCCGACGTCTGGAACAAGACACTCGTCTACTTCGGCATCGCCGAGGAGGAGGACTGGGACGAGGACGGTTACGTCACCGACGAGGATCTCCAGCGCACCTACGCGGAACGGCCGAACGTCCGCCGGCTCGCCTCGCGCCGACGCGACCGCGAGTTCGATGACTGGACCGACCCGGAGCCAACCTCCGACCGGACGACAGTGCTCCGGCCAAGGGTCGCCGCGGTGCCGGGACCCGCATCCGTCCGAGTCCACCTGGTCGTCCCACGCAGCTTCAACGATGCGCAGCAGATCGCCGACAAGTTCAAGGAGTCGATCCCGGTCATCCTCAACCTGCAGAGCACGGACCAGGATCTCTCGAAGCGCCTGATCGACTTTGCCAGCGGCCTGACGTACGCGCTCGACGGCGGCATGCAGCGCGTCGCCGACAAGGTGTTTCTGCTGACGCCGCGAAACGTCGAGGTGTCCGCCGAGGAGCGCGCCCGGCTGCTCGAGCGCGGCGGCTTCTTCAATCAGGCGTAATCCAGGAGAAGGGCCCGGGGGGTCGAACTGAGTCGTATGGGCGGCGGCGCCATGCTCGGCTTGCTCTTCGACGCGCTCAGCAGCATCGAGGACTTCCTACGGGTCTTCGTCTACGTCTACTCGCTGCTGATCCTCGCCTACATCATCACGTCCTGGGTGCGCCTGCCGTACTCGGTCTGGCTGAATCGCATCCAGCGCTTCCTCTACGACGTCTGCGACCCGTACCTGAGGATGTGGCGCCGCGTGCTGCCGATGTTCGGCCCGCTCGATCTGTCGCCCGTGATCGGCGTGGCTGCCCTCTACATCCTTCTCGCGGTCGTGATCAACATCCTCGACCGCCTGCACTGAAAGGCGAGACGATGCGATGACGCTCACCCCCGTCGAGATTCGACATCTCAAACCGTCGAGAACGCTCCTGCGTGGCTACGACCGCGACACGATCGACCGGCTGCTCGACGAGATCGTGAGGAGCTTCGAGGACGTCTGGCGCGAGCGGGCCGACCTCGCCGACAAGGTCGAGCAGCTCGAGGGCGATCTCGTGCGTCACCGCGAGATCGAAGGCCTCCTGCGGACGACGCTCGTGTCGGCCGAGAAGGCCGCCGTGACGCTCAAGGAACAGGCGCGCAAGGAGGCCGAGCTGATCATCGAGGAGGCGCGGTCCGAGGCCCGCTCGATCACGCGGAGCGCCCGCGGCGACCACGATCGCCTGCTCGGAGAGGTGCGCCGCTTGCGCTCGCTGCTGCGCTCCGCGCTCGCGCTCGTGGACGACGACCTTCCCGGGGAGCGCGCGGCCTAGAGCTAGACTCCCCTGCATGGAGGCGGTTTCTACGCGGCTGCGCCTGCGCGTCTCTCCCGGCGCTCCGCGCTCTGGGGTCGTCGGCCGGCACGGCGACGCTTGGAAGGTGCGCGTGTCGGCGCCGGCCGAGAGCGGGCGCGCGAACGACGCCGTCGTGCGGCTGCTGGCAGACACGCTCGACATTCCGCGTGCTGCTGTCGCGCTCGTTTCGGGCCACGCTGCCCGGGACAAGATCGTCGAGCTGGCCGGCGTCGAGCAGGAGCTGACCGAGCGGCGCCTCTCGCTCGCCGCTGGAAAGGAGCCCCGGGCGTGACAGCAATCGACACGAGCCGTTTTCGCGACCTCCTCGTTGACGAGCGCCAACGCGTCGCGGCCGCGATCCAGAACCTGCACGACGACCATCAGGGCTCGATGACGGACGAAACCGGCGAGGATGCCGTCTTCGACAACCATCTCGCCGACACCGCGACCGAGACCTACGACCGGGAGCTCGACTACACGCTCGAGGAAAACTCGGAACACGTTCTGGCCGACATCGACGCGGCGCTGAAACGGATCGAGGACGGGACGTACGGCGTCTGCACGAACTGCGGCCACCAGATTCCCGAGGAGCGCCTGGAGGCGCGGCCGTGGGCGACGCTCTGCATCGGGTGCCAGCGCGAGCGGGAGCGTCGTTGATCGAACGCCCGCCGTCGCGGGCGGCGGACGTCCGCGTTGGCTCGACGACCGACGGCCTGACCCCGATCTCCGCCGCCGAGCGGCCCTACGGTGCGACGTGGCACCAATGGCTCAGCCTCGCCGCGGTCGCACTCGCGGGGCTCGGCGCGGACCAGCTGACAAAGGCGATCGTGACGAACCGGCTCGACCTCAACGACGAGGTTCACATCGTCGGCCCCTTCTCGATCCACCACGTGACCAACTCGGGGATCGCGTTCGGCCTGTTCGCGAGCGCAACGTCAATCGTGATCCTGCTGACGGCGCTCGCCGTCACCTGGATGCTGTACTTCTTCGCGCGCTCCGGCTCGCGGCATCCCGTGCTGCCCGTCGCGCTCGGCCTCGTGATCGGCGGCAGCGTGTCGAACCTCCTCGACCGCGTACGCCTCGGCCACGTCACCGACTTCCTCGACCTCACCTACTGGCCTGCGTTCAATCTGGCCGACAGCTTCATCGTCATCGGCGTCGCCGCCCTGCTCCTGGCGCTGGTGGCCGCCGACCGCAACGCCGCACGACCGCAGCGCGTGCGTGAAGCAACGCGTTCCTGAGGCGGCGGCCGGCGAGCGGCTCGACCGCTTCCTCGCCTCGCTGCCGGAGATCGGCTCACGCGGCCTGGCCGAGCGGGTGCTGGCGGACGGCGTGCTCGTCGACGGGAAGCGGGAGGCGAAGAGCCATCGCCTGAGCGGCGGCGAGAACGTCGAGTTCGAGCCTCCCGAGCACGCCGTGCCAGGCCTAGCCCCCGAGGAGATGGAGCTGCGGATCGCATATGAGGACCAGCACCTCGTCGTCGTCGACAAGGCCGCCGGCCTCGTCGTGCATCCCGCTCCCGGTCACGCGACCGGCACGCTCGTGCACGGGCTGCTCTCGCACGACGTTGCGGGCGGAGACGCCGACCGGCCCGGCATCGTCCACCGGCTCGACCGGGGCACATCCGGGCTGATGGTCGTCGCGCGCTCGGAGGAGGCGCACCGCCGCCTGCAGGAGCTCGTCCGCAAACGTGAGCTCGAGCGCCACTACCTCGCACTCGTGGTCGGCCGTCCACGCTCTCGTCGCGGCCGGATCGAGGCGCGGATTGGACGCGACCGCCGCGATCCCATGCGCCGTTCACTCGACACCGACGCGCCACGCGAAGCCGTCACGCATTTCGAGGTGGTCGAGCTGTTCCCGCGGTATGCGCTCCTCGACGTCAAGCTCGAGACGGGGCGCACGCACCAGATCCGCGTGCACCTTTCGGCGATCGACCTGCCGGTCGCGGGCGATCCCGTCTACGGCCGGCCGCACGAGCTCGGGCTCGAGCGCCAATTCCTGCATGCCGCGAGGCTCGCCTTCACGCATCCGTTCACCGAGGAGCGTGTGGACGTCGAATCACCCCTTCCCGCTGACCTGCAGACAGCGCTCGAGCACGCCCGAACTGCTGGGGTCTGACCCCTTCCGGGTCAGACCCCGGCTTTTGCAGGGGTAGCCGCTAGAATGCAGCGGTTTTCGTCACCGACCCGGCGGATTCGCCTGGGTGGTGGTGCCGGCTTCAGACGGAGGCCGGTTCCAGCCAGGCCCGCCGGTAGCAACGCCAAATCAACCAGAAAGGGGAATCAATCCCGATGTCCGTCGTCTCTATGCGCGAGCTTTTGGAGGCCGGAGTCCATTTCGGCCACCAGACGCGACGCTGGAATCCCAAGATGCGCCGCTTCATCTTCACGGAGCGGGGCGGCATCTACATCATCGACCTGCAGCAGACGCTTCAACTGCTCGAGGAGGCCCACGCGTTCGCGCGCAACGTCGCCGAGCGCGGTGGCTCCGTCCTCTTCGTCGGCACGAAGAAGCAAAGCCAGACGGCCGTCGAGGAGCAGGCGAAGCGGGTCGGCATGCCCTACGTCAACCACCGCTGGCTCGGCGGGTTGCTGACGAACTGGCGCACGATCTCCGACCGCATCGACCGTCTGCACGAGTTGCGCCGCCTGAAGGAGGAGGGCCAGCTCGACCTGCTCCCGGCC
>JBKPGW010000167.1:0-4976 GCA_046729555.1 Actinomycetota bacterium
TCAGCGAGGCGCTGGCGTAGCTGATCCGCTCGACGTCCGCCACGAACGCCGCGGGCAGCACGCTCTGGTCCAGCAGGCGCAGGAAGGTCACGCGCGCGTCGGCGTTGCTGGCCACGATCGGCGCGTGGAACTCGTCGCCGCCGGCCAGCGCCACGCCGACGGCTCGGCTCTCGCGCACGAGGATGCGCGCCACCTCGGCGTCGCAGCGGATGTCGACTCCGAGGTCGCGGGCGGCCGCCGCCAACGCCTGCGTGACTCCGCCCATGCCGCCGCGCATGTACCCCCACAGGCCTCGCTTGCCGCCCGCCTCACCCATGACGTGGTGGAAGAGCACGTAGGCGGTGCCCGGCATCGAGGGACTTGCCATCGCGCCGATGATCGCGTCGGTCGCCAGCGTCCCCTTGAGCTCCTCGGACTCGAACCAGCGATCGAGGATCGGGCGCGCGGCCCCGGTGAGGATCTCCACCGCCTCGCCGGCGCCGTCGCCGAGCCGCCGAAACGCGCGTCCCAGCGAGAGCAGCGTCCGGAGGTCGCCGAGGCGCGGCCTCAGCAGATCGGGCGGCGCGATCGTGAGGGTGGGCTCAACCACCGCCGCCACCCGCTCGAGCATCGCCTCGTACCGCGGATAGCGCTCCGCGTCGCGGACGCTGAACTTGGCGATCTCTTTGCGGGTCAGCTCGGCGTCCGGGCCCATCAGCAGCGAGCGCCCGTCGGGGAACGGCGTGAACGACGAGGGGTCTCGCGCGAGGACCTCGTAGCCGTAGGCGTCGAGCTTCAGGTCGCGGACGATCGCCGTGTGGAAGAGGCTGTTGACGTACGCGGCAGTGGAGACCTTGAAGCCAGGAAACGTCTCCTCCGTGACGCAGGCGCCGCCGACGACATGGCGGCGCTCGAGGGCGAGCACGCGCAGCCCGGCGCGCGCGAGGTAGCACGCGGTCACCAGCCCGTTGTGCCCGGCACCGATCACGATGGCGTCGTAACGCGAGGGGCTCGGCGTCATGCCGTCAGTGTCCAACTCGGCGCCCACCGAAGGTCGTGATCGCCCATGTCAAGATCGTGCCACGGCGACATCTCTTCAACCCTCGTCGCCCTCCTACCGCCGAGGAGGACCGGCCGAGGTAGCCGCGTGGCCCAAGGGAGCGGCGTCGCTCTGCGCGCGGCCCGTCAGCGACAATTGCGGCATGACGCTCTGTGAGAGCTGCGGAACGGAGATCCCACCCAAAGCCCGCTTCTGTCCAGCATGCGGGGCGCCAGTCGAGGATCAACCGCGAGCCGAGGAGCGGAAGCTCGCGACCGTGCTCTTCGCAGACCTCGTCGGCTCAACCGCACTAGCGGGCTCCGAGGATCCGGAGCGAACGCGGGTCCTCCTCGAGCGCTTCTACAACGCCATGGCCGACGAGATACAGCGCGCCGGCGGCACGATCGAGAAGTTCGCTGGGGACGCGGTGATGGCCGTCTTTGGGGCACCGAGCGCGCTCGAAGACCATGCCGAGCGAGCCCTGCACGCGGCTCTAGCGATGCAGCGCCGCTTGGCGGAAGCGTTCAACGGACAGCTTCAGCTCCGGATCGGCGTCAACACGGGCGACGTGGTCGTCGGCGATGCGCGTGCTGGCAGCTCCCTCGTCAGCGGCGACGCAGTCAACGTCGCTGCGCGACTCGAGCAGGCGGCCGACCCCGGCGGGGTGCTTGCCGGCGAGCGCACAGCTGCCGCGGCGCGCGGCGCCTTCGAGTTCGAGGCGCCGGTGACCATCCGGGCAAAGGGCAAGCCGGAGGGAGTTGTGAGCCGCCGCGTCCTACGCGCGCTCTCGCTCATGCGGCCGCGCGGCGTCGGCGGTCTCGCACGCGTATTTGTTGGGCGTGACCAAGAGCTTGAGCGCCTCCGTGGGGCCTACGGTGCAACCGTCGAGCAGGGCCGTCCACGGCTTGTCACCGTCCTCGGCGATGCAGGAGTCGGCAAGACCAGGCTCGTCGGCGAGCTCTGGCAGTGGTTGGCCGAGCAGGCGCCGGAGCCGCTGCGCCGAACCGGCCGCTGCCTCTCATATGGAACCGGGACTGCGTACTGGGCGCTGGGCGAAGTCCTCAGGGAGCATTTGAACCTTCTGGAGAGCGACCGGCCCGAGCTCGCGCTCGAGCGACTACCGAACCGCGAGATCCTCGGCCTGGCGCTCGGACTGGACATTGCCCCGGAGCTTCATCCCCTGGCCGTGCGTGACCGTTTCCAGGATGCGTGGACGGAGTTCTTCACGGAAGTCGTCCACGGGGGGCCTGCCGCCGTGCTCCTCGAGGACATGCACTGGGCGGAAACCCAGCTTCTCGACCTACTGGAGCACGTGCTTCGCAGCGTCGAAGGTCCGCTGTTTGTGATTGCCACCGCCCGGCCCGAGCTGCTCCAGCGCCGACCCGGCTGGGGCCGTCAGCTACCCGGTGAGTTGATCGGGTTGCAGCCGCTCACTCCGCAGGATTCCCGCCGGATGCTGGCGGAGATGCTCGAGGGCGGCCTGCCCGCTGAGCTGAGCCGGCTCGTCGCCGAGCGAGCCGAGGGAAACCCGTTCTTCGTCGAGGAGCTCCTCGCCGTGCTGATCGATCGCGGCCTCCTCTCAGTCAGGAACGGCAGCTGGGCGCTCCATGAGCTCCCAAGCGAGATCACGGTGCCCGACACGGTTCACGCCGTGCTTGCGGCGCGGATCGACCTGCTAGGGGCTGCGGAGAAGTCGGCACTCCAAGCGGCGGCCGTGGTCGGCCGTGTCTTCTGGACCGGTCCGGTCTATGAGCTTGTCGAAGCCAAGCCTGATCTGCGCGTGCTCGAGGATCGCGACTTCGTTCGGCGTCGCTCAGGCTCGACCCTGGCGGGTGAGCGCGAGTACGCGTTCAAACACGCGCTCACGCGCGAAGTGGCGTACCAAAGCCTTCCCCGGGCGCGCCGTGGTCGCATGCACGCGGCATTTGCTGCCTGGCTCGAGCGCCGCGGTGAAGGCCGGGACGACCTTGCTTCGCTGCTCGCGCACCACTACGTACAGGCTGTGCGACCCGAGGACGTTGATCTCGCTTGGGCAGGGGAGGAGGCCGAACTCGAGCGCCTCCGTGGGAGAGCGTTTGTCTGGCTCGAGCGCGCCGCCGAGTTTGCGGTGCGCCGTTACGAGATCGAGGACGCCCTCGAGCTGCTGCAGAAGGCGCTCGCTCTGGCGCCCGATGAGGAGGCGCAGGCCCGAGTCTGGCGTGCGGTCGGGAACGCGAACGCGCTCAAGTTCGACGGAGACGCCTTCCGGACCGCGATGGAGAATTCGCTGGTCGTCTGTTCGGACAAGGCGACCTGCGGGGACACCTACAGCGAGCTCGCCTTCCAGACCGCGATCAGGTCATCGATGTGGGCGAAGCGTCCAGACCGCGAGCTCGTAGGTGGCTGGATCGAACACGCGCTCGAACTCTCGGACAAGGAGAGCGTCGCGCGCGCTCGGGCTCTCATCGCCCGTAGCTTCTGGGAACGGAACACTCCCGAGGCCGCCCGAGAGGCGGGCGAAATCGCCGAGCACTCGGCTGATCTCGACCTTCGCTCCTACGCATGGGCGGCGCGCGCAGTCGTCGCCTTCGCCGAAGGGGACTTCGAGTCTGCCCTGAGCTGGTCGCAGCGCCGGCTCGATGTCTTGCACGACATCAGCGATCCCGATCACGTGGCCGACATCTACGAGATTGCAATCCCCTCCTTATGCGCGTGCGCGGATTTTCCCGCGGCCCGGCGCCTCGCCATCGCGCACGACGTGCTCGTCGAGCCGCTCTCCGATCACCACCGTGTCCACGGAATCGCCGTCCTGCTCGAGGTCGAAGAGCTGCGTGGCGGGTGGGAGCGGATCCTCGAGCTCGCGCGCCGAACCGGTGCCGCTGTAGAAGCAAACCTTGCCACCCCATGCGTGCGGAACGCCCGGTCCCTTCTCCTGACGGCCCTTGCGGCTGCTTATTCCGGCGACGACGAGACATCGCGGCACTACGAGCGGCGTGCAGGCGAGGTTGCCACCGAGGGCTACGACTTCGTACTGGCGGCCCCCCGGACCTGGCTCGGCCTGCTACGCGGCGAAATCGAGGGCGTCGACCGCATCGAGCCGCTCGATCTCGCGCGCGTCCCAAGCTCGTACGCGCTGCCCGCGGCCGCCGCCCGTCTCGACGCCCTCGCGAGCGTGGAGGAAAGGTCACTGGTCGAGCGCGAAGCCGCGCCGCTTTTGCATTCGAGCAGCTACCTGGAGCCATTTGCCCTGCGGGCCCTCGGCGCCGCCCGGCAAGACGACTCACTCCTCGACCAAGCGGTCAATCGTTTCGAGGCGATGGGGCTTCATTGGCACGCTGACCAGACCCGCAGCCGCCTGCACCGAGGTCCCGCGAGTCAGACGAACTCGGCGACGTAGTCGATACGTGTCGCTCGGATCTCTCTCAGGGCGGGCCGGTCAACCAGCATGTCCACGCAAGTGCGGAGCCGTCGCCGGCTCTGGAGTCGAGTTTGGCGCGGGATGGACCGTCTCAGCCGTCCAGGTGGTCCCGGCAACCCAAGCACCACTCGCTGCGGTCAAGACAGCCACGGCGGCGATTGCTTCTGAGGCTCCGAGCGCGTCAGCAACAAGGCCGCTGATCAGTGCCCCAGCGACGAAGCCGAGGTCGCGCCAAAAGCGGTAGACCCCGACGGCAGGTGCGCGTTCAACAGGCTGGACGGCGTCGGATACGGCGGCGATCAGCGTGGGATAGACGAGCGCGGTCCCGAGTCCAAGCAAGATCGCTGCAGCAAGGGCTGGCCCGAACGCACCCCCGCCCGCGAGCAGCAAGGCCAGGGCGCTTGCCTGCACGAGCATCCCCGCGACGATCAGCGGCTTTCGGCCGGTGTAATCGGAAAGCCAGCCGGTCAGCAGTTGACCGACGCCCCACAGCGCGGGATACACGGCGGCCACAGCTCCGACCTCCGCGACGCTGGCACCGTTGGCCGCGAGGTAAAGGGG
>JBKPGW010000168.1:0-29687 GCA_046729555.1 Actinomycetota bacterium
AGCGCCGGCCGACCAGAGGAAGTCGCAGCCGGTCGACGCCGTCGCCCACCAGACCGAGGAGCGCCGGCAGCAGCGTCGTCGCCGCGATCACCGAGACGATCCCGACGAGAATCGCACCGACCGCGAGGCTGCGCATGATCGAGTTCGGGACGATCAGCATGCCGAGCATTGCGACGACGAACGCCGTGCCACTGAAGACGACTGCGCGGTTCGCCGTCGTGGACGCCGCTGCGATCGCATCGAGCTGCACGCGCCCGCGACTGCGCTCCTCCCGGTAACGGGAGATGACGAAGAGCGCGTAGTCGATCCCGAGCGCGAGGCCCATACCGGTCAGCATGTTCACGACGAACACCGACAACTCGAACGTGTGCGCGAGCACGGCGACCATTCCCAACGCGAGGACGATCGACAGCATTGCGAGCAACAGAGGAACGAGCCCTGCGACGACGGCGCCGAAGACGAGTAGCAGAACGATCGTCGCAGCGGGCAAGCCGAACTGGAGCTCGCCGGAGCGCAAGTCGTCCTGCGACAGCTGGTCGAAGTCTCGCTGCCGGGTCTCGTCGCCGGTTACGGTGGCAGTGAAATTGGTCTTGGCGTCGGCACGCTCGACTGCGGCGACGACGTCGTCGATGCCGTCCGAATCGGTGCTGACCGGTATCAGCTCTGCGTGGCGATCAGCCGAGGTGACCGAGCGGCTGCGCGCTACGCCGGGCACGGTGCTCAGCTCGTCGACGAGCACCCGGAACTGCGCTGCTTCGACCGTGTAGCGCTCCGACCGCAGGACGATCACGTCCGCGTCAGAGGCGCTCGATCCGGCCGGGAACGAGCGGTCTACGAGGTCCGCGGCGCGTTGCGACTGCCGGTTGTCCGTCGGATGGTTGTCGGTGCTGAGCGAGCCGCCGAGCAGCGTGACGATCGCGGCGATCGCGACCACCGCCGCCACCGACCAGGCGGCGATCGTGCGCCGCGGATGGGACGCGCTCGCCAGCACGAGAGTGCGGATCGACACCAGGCGTTTCACAAAAGGAGCTTGTTCCCGGGCGCCATGACAGCGGTAGCGCGCCAGCGCGACTCTTCATACGCGCTAGCGCGGATCCCGAACGGTGCGGTCTGCCGTACTAGGAGCCGAGGTAGGCGAGCACGGCGAGGACCCGTCGATGGTCGTCTTGGGTCGACGAGATCCGCAGCTTCATCATGATGCTCTTGACGTGCTTTTCGACGGTGCGCTCGGTGATGAAGAGCCGTTCGGCGATCGCCCGGTTGGATCTTCCCTCCGCCATCAGCGCAAGCACGCCGCGCTCACGCTCCGTCAAGTCGTCGATCGGATCGTTCCCCGGCCGGCGCCGGCCGACGAGTTGAGAGACCACGGACGGATCGAGGACGGATCCACCCTCGCCGACCCGCTGAACCGCGTCCGCAAGCTCGTGCACGTCGGAGACGCGATCCTTGAGGAGGTATCCCACTCCGCTGGCATCGTCGGCGAGGAGCTCGAACGCGTAGCTCGGACGCACGTACTGCGACAAAACCAGGACGCCGAGCGACGGGTAGCGGCTCCGGAGCTCTCGCGCCGCGCGCAGGCCCTCGTCCGTGTGCGTGGGCGGCATGCGGATGTCGACGATCACGACGTCGGGCTGCTTGTCGGCCACCTCGAGGAAAAGCTCGTCCGCATCCTCCGCCTGACCGACGACCTCCATGCCCGCCTCGGCAAGCAGCCGGGACACGCCTTCGCGCAGCAGCACGGAGTCGTCTGCAATCACGACACGCACGGGATCTCCGCTCTCAGCCTTGTACCGAGCTCGGGAGGACTGTCGACTGCCAGCGTGCCGCCGAGCGCGGCCACTCGATCCGACAGACCTCGTAATCCGGATCCTTTCGCCGGATCCGCACCGCCGACCCCGTCGTCGGCTACTTCGATCAGCACGCAGCCGTTCCCGCGCTCCACCGTCACGGAGACGGCATCCGCCGACGCGTATTTCGCAACATTTGCGAGCGCCTCGGCGACGACGTAGTACGCTGCCGCCTCCACAGCCTCGGGCAGACGCTCGTCTTCGGGGACGTCGAGTTCGATCGAGATCGGCGCGAGATAGACGAGCTCCCGCAATGCGGGGCCGAGCCCGCGTTCCGTCAGCACGCCCGGATGGATGCCCTGGCTGAACTCGCGTAGCTCCTGGAGCGCGGCCCCGAGTGCCTGCCTCGTCTCCTCGAGAATTCGCCCCGCGGCAGCCGGATCGGTACTCAGCTTCGACTCGGCGAGGCCGAGCGCCATCGAGATCGAGACGAGCCGCTGCTGCGTGCCGTCGTGCAGATTGCGCTCGAGTCGGCGCCGTTCCGCATCGGCGGCATCGACGATCCGTGCCCGCGACGCACGTAACTCAGCGAGCCGCGCACGCAGGTCGGCTTGCAGCCGCTCGTTCTCGAGGGCGAGTCCCGCTGCTGCCCCGACCGCGTCGACGAGCTGTTGCTCGTCGCCAAGCGCGGCATCGTGAACGAGCGCCGCGACGGGACGCGCTTCACGCTCGACGATCGTCGCCATTCTCGTGCCGCCGTCTCCCGGCAGCTCCACCGGGCGCCCCTCGACGTCGAAGTATCCCTGCCGTTCGGGCAGCCAGTATGCAAGTGAGAGCGATGGATCGTGCAGAGCCCGTGCGAGGGCGTCGCGAAGCTTCCCCGGCGCACGTGTGCCGCCGAGCTCGAGCACTAGGTCGGCAACGCCGCCGCGCTCGAGCTTGCCGCGGAGCAGATCCGCCCTCAGCGCGAGCGGGACAGCGGCGATGAGGAGGTACGCGACGACCTCGATCGGTCCGAGCGGCCGGTACGGCGTCCTGGTCACGATGGCGACGGCCGAAAGCGCGGAGGCCGCGGCTCCCGTCCAGAAAACGAGCGCAAACGTACGCCGCCGGCGTGGCGTTGCGTTGCGCCAGCGGTGCGCGAGAATCGCGAGGATCACAACGAAGCAGGCGATGCCGACTCCTCGCGCAGTGTTCTTCAGCCCGTTGGAGAGAGCATCGTTCGCCTGGACGAGCGCGACATTCTCTGGATCCCCGGGATCCCCCTTGTAGAAGAGAATGGCGGCCGCAATCACGATCGTCGTGTCGAGGTAGCCCACGGTTACGAGCGCACGTAAGCCACGGCTGCCCAGCCGTCCGTGAGGAAAGGCGAGCAGCACGTGTGCGAAGACGGCGAAGAACAACGCCGGCAGGAAGAGCCCGATCGTGTAGGGGACTGCCGAGTCGGCGAACGTGAGCCGGCCGAGGAACCAGATCAGGCTGAAGCTCACCATCAGCGGGCCGATTCGATTCGTCGGGTGGCGTCTCCACTCGAGCAGGCCGGCGACGAACCACACAGCTCCGACGAGCAGTGTCAGAGCCGCGGTTCCGATAGGCCGATCGACGGTGTCGCTCGTGGCGATCAAGGCCGTACTGACGCCGCCGGCGACCAGCACCGCCGGCACGAGGACGAACCGAACGACGCCTTCCAGACGCATCTTTCCTACGTCTAGCCTCGCCGCTCCAGCCTGGAGGCGCAACCGTGTCACCTCCCGTTGGGTGGTGTTGCTGGCCGCACCCTTGACGAGTCGCCGATCTCAGGCGTCGACGTCAGCCTGCGCCAAGAGCGCCAAGAGCGCCTCGAGGGGCTCGAGACTCGCGGCCGGCCACAACTTCTTTGTGTCGTAATTAGTCGACCGGTACATCACCGCCTGGAACGAGCGCGACGCCGAGGCGCGGAAGGCAGCGGTCGCAGAGGTCTGGGCGGACGACGGACGCTTAGCAGCGACAAGCCTCGGTGGCGATCCCTGCTGTCGCTCAGTCTGGCGCCACGCCGGCGCGCCGCTACGCCGTTCGTTCGCAGTGCGCTGACGACCCGGCGTAGAGGTGGCGCCGGGTAGGTGGTCACGGGATCGTCGATGCAGGCGCCATTCAGATGGCTCCGCATTATCTGTCTCACTATTACGGGCATCGGGGCGAGCATGCTTGGATCCTGCCTGCTCGACTGATTATCAGCAATTATGGTTTGCTCTGTAGAATCACCACAGCTTATGCTCGATCCGCGTCGCGTCCTAACGTTTTGCGAGGTTGCGCAGCAGCGGTCGTTCTCGCGCGCGGCTGAGGCTCTTTCACTCACGCAACCGGCGGTTTCACAACAGATCCGTGCGCTCGAGACCCAGCTGGGGGAACGGCTGATCGAGCGTCGGCGCGGTCTCTTCATGCTAACGCGGATCGGTGAGTTGCTCCTTGCGCACGGAGAGGCGCTCGCTGAGCGCCTGCAACTCGCCGAAACGCAGCTCGCGGAGGCGCTCGCCCCCGCGCGCACCCATCTGCGGCTTGGAACGTTCCCGAGCACGCTCGCGCGACTGGTGCCGAGCGCGGTCGAACGAGTGCGCTCCTCAGCGGGTGAGCTCGAGCTGAGCGTGACCGAAGGCAGTACGAACGATCTGGTCGAGCAGGTACACGACGGTCGGCTGCACCTCGCCCTGTGCTTCCAGAACGCCGCCGACGAACGACGTGAACACGGCGGCGCACGCCGCCGCGAGCTTTTCCAAGAGCCGATGGTCGCAGTCGTGTCTCCGACCCACCGGCTCGCGACACGCGCCAGGATCCGATTGAGTGAGCTGAGGGACGAGACGTGGGTCGCCGCGACGCGCGACGGACTGATCTACCGGGCCTGCGTCGCAGCCGGCTTCGACCCGCGAATTGCGTATCTCACCGCCGACCCCCTCGCGAGTCGCGGCCTCGTCGCGGCCGGACTCGCTGTCACGTTGACGTCGAAGCTTCTCGCTCCGGACCTGGCTGGGATTGCAACGCCAGCTCTCGACAAGGCTCCGCAGCGAGTCGTCTACGCCGTGACACCCGGCATCGGTGGCCACCCCCTGGTCGAGCCGTTCCTCGCGGCGATCCGGACAGAGGCTCGCCAGCTCGGGCTCAGAACCCACCGTCGAGCCCAACCCACGGAGGGGCAGAAGTCCGACAACATCTTCACCGCATGAGTCGCTCCGCTTCGTCACGTAGAGGGGGCCCCGCGCGGGGCGGGGCACTCGTCAGCCTCGCCTGTACATGCGGAAGCTGGCTCTCGCTGTTGACGTGGGCGGCCGGCGGTCCGTGGGCGCCGTTTGTGCCGCTGTTTCTCCTTCTTGGCACGACCGGAGCCTTGGTCGGTCTAGCCGCCGCACTGATCGAGCGCACACCAAGGTCACTCGTCGCCTTTATGGCTGGTTCGGTCGCTCCGATCACGGCTGTTGTGGTGTGGGTGGCGACAGGGCCGCACGAACTGTGACTCGGAGAAAGCGCCGAGAGCTCCGCACACACAACTCCCTCATCTCTCGGGCTCGGCGCTGACTTCTTGTGCTAGCCGCGCGTCTTCGTACGCCGGCGAGGTCGTCTGACGGCGTAGTCGTCGAGGCCGTGCGCCAGTGCGGCGAGCGCCTGCTTCGTCTGGGCATTGACGTCGCGGACGAGCTTCGCGCCGCGCGCGCCCGCCAGCGTTCGTCGGCGTACGTAGTCGATCACCGCGCGGTGCACACCCATGAGCGCATTCGCCGCGACCCATGGTTTCACGTCGCCCGGCTTGGCGCCCGTCTCACTCGCGAGCAGGTCTGCGAGCGCGGACGTATAGCGCGTGAACACCTGTTGCTCGCGGGCAAGCAGCGCCGGGCTGTTCGTGATTAGGCGGGTGACCGTCTTCAGCTCGCCGCTCGCGGTGCGCTCGGCGAGCACGCCGTAGGTGCCGTCCATGAAGTTGGCGAAGGCAGCGAGCGCTGACTCGCCGGGCTCGCGCTCGCGGATAGCGTCGAGGAGTCGCTCCTCGAATGCCTCCATGCGGCTGTAGACCAGGTCTTCCTTGGTCGGGAAGTAGTTGTAGACCGTCTTCTCGGCCACATCGGCCGCGCGCGCGATCTCGATGACCGTCACGGCGTCGAATCCGCGCTCGGCAAACAGCTGTCGCGCCGTCTCGGAGATCAGCTCCCTGGTCTTCTCCTTCTTACGCTCGCGCAGCCCCAGTTGTTCGACGGACATCGACCCCTCATATGCAGTGACTAAAAACTTACTGTCGAGCCGAGGGTATCGGATCGTGAATTCGGGCGCATCCGCCGACCCCCGGGGCGCATCGTCATGGGAGCCCGCATCGGCTCCTTGTTCAGCGCGATCGTGCCTAGTGCTTGCCGTTACTGCCCGCGGATCGCGTAGGAGGCAAGCCCGTCCCTGAGTATCGCGAGCGCTCGCTCGAGGTCCTCCCGGAGAGCCGTCGGGCGAGCGCGTGGCGCGCCGGCGAGAGCGTTCGCGCGAGCGGCCTGGAGGATCGCGCGCCGAAACGCGACCAGCGCGCCTGCGACTGCGAGTGGTTCCACGTCGGTTGGTTGAGTGCCCGTCTCGTCGGCGAGGAGCGCGGCGAGTGCGTCGCAGTGGCAGGCGAACAAGCGCTCTTCGCGCCCACGAAGCGCCGGCGAGGCGGCGATACGAGCGCGCCGCGCCACCGCCCTTCTCGGGAGCGGCGGCAGGTTCGCGGACAGGGACGCCGCGTACGCCGCCAGTGCCGATTCGCCCGGGAGCCGCTCACGCACAGCCGCGAGCAGGACCCCGCTCAAGCGGTCCTCGTCCTCGTAAACGAGCGCTTCCTTCGTGGGGAAATAGTTGAAGACCGTCTTCTCCGACACTTCTGCTTCGCGCGCGATCTCGGCAACCGTCACTCCCTCGAACCCGCGCTCGGCGAAGAGCCGCAGAGCCGTGTCGGCGATCAGCCGTCGTGTCTGCCGCTTCTTCCGCTCCCGAAGCCCCTCTCCCTCACCAGGCACTCGTACGTATAGTAGCTAGAACTTTACTGCTACGAGACGTTACGAGACGTTAGGGACGTCGTCACGAGTACGTTCCGATGGGGCGAACTTCGATTGCAAGTCCGGTGCAACCCGCGCCTGCTTTAGCAGCTTGAACTTTATCGCGAGGGTGCGTTTATAGTCCCGCTACGTAGGCAAAGCCGCGTCTGACGCATGACAGCCGCAACCCTCACCGACTGGCTCCATTTCTTCCACCTGCTGGCGGCAATGATCTGGGTCGGAGCCGTCGTCACGCTGAGTGCGCTCACCACTCATCTGCTTCGCAGCGGTCAGGCAGAGGCGATCGCCCGCTTCGTCCGCAGCGTGAGCGTCATTGGACCATTGGTGCTCGCACCGGCTGTCGCCGCTGTGACCGGCTTCGGCATCTGGTTGGTGATCGACAGTGACTTCTGGAGTTTCGGACAGACCTGGGTCTGGCTCGGCTTAGCCCTTCTCGTCGTGGCCTTCCTGATCGGAGCCGTGTTCCAGAGCCGAGCCTTGATTGGGGCTCGGCGCGCATCGGAAGCGGGCGATCACCTCGAGGCCGCGCGCCACTTGAGCCGCTGGTCATGGGGAATGTGGCTGATCCTGCTGCTCCTCCTCGTCGCAACCTGGGACATGGTCTTCAAGCCAGGGTAGGCGGGCGATGGCCGTTACCGGCGACACACTGACGACAGTCGGCGGCACTTCGTTCCTGATCGTCGAATCGTCCGCCGACAGCGGCGGCAAGCGGATCGAGTTCGAGGTGACGATGCCGCCGGGCGCGCCGGCGCCGCCCAAACACTTCCACCCACAGCAAGAGGAGGCCTGCGCGCGGGCAAGCTGACGAGTCGCATGAGCCTCTCGACCCTCCTTCACGGCGCGCTCGTTTTGCGCCGGCACCGCACGACCCAGCTGAGTGCGAGTGCCGCGCAACGGGCGGCGGAGAACCTCCTCGCACTCATCGCACGATCGCCCGCGCTGATCCGCGCCGGTTCGCGCATTGTTATAGCAGCTAGAAACTTATATTAAGACGGAAGTTTCCGTATCGGTAGTTCGGGTAGCGCGCGAGTGATGAACCAGGGCGGCAGCGGTCTCCGACAGCCGGCAGAACGGACGGTTCGGAATTGACAGCCTCGGCGACCAACATCGGCGAGTCGACGCGAGCCGGCGAGCGCGACACCAGTCTGACGCGCGAGATTCTCGTCCTCGGGATGGTGGTCGTCTTGGGGGCGATCATGACGGTGCTCGACCTGACGATCGTGAACGTCGCCGTCCCAACGATCGGACGTGAGCTCGGAACGTCGATCTCGACGATCCAGTGGGTGGTGACCGGCTACATGCTCGCCTTCGCGAGCGTGATCCCGCTGACCGGCTGGGCGAGCGAGCGCTTCGGCGCCAAACGCGTCTGGCTCGTCTCGCTGCTCCTATTCGTGCTCGGCTCGGTGCTCGCAGGGGCGGCCTGGTCGATCGAGTCGCTGATCGGCTTCCGAGTGCTGCAGGGACTCGGGGCCGGGATGATCCTGCCTGTCGGCCAGACGATCCTCGCTCAGGCTGCCGGGCCGCAACGAATGGGCCGCGTGATGAGCGTGATCGGCGTGCCGATGCTGCTCGGCCCGATTTTGGGCAACGTGATCGGCGGCGCGATTGTTGACCAGGTCAGCTGGCGGTGGATCTTCTTCATCAACGTGCCGGTGGCAATCGCCGCCGTGCTGGCCGCGCAGCGACTGCTACCCGACGCGAGGCCACAGCTCGGGGAGCGGCTCGACCTGCGCGGGCTCACCTTGCTCTCCCCGGGCATCGCCCTCTTCCTCTACGGCATGTCAGAGGCCGGCGAGCAGGGCAGCTTCGGCAACACGCGCACAATCGCCGCCGCCTCGAGCGGGCTGACGTTCGTCGCGCTGTTCATCTGGCACGCCTGCGCCCGCGGCAGGACGGCGTTGATCGATCTCTCGCTCTTCCGCCGCCGCTGCTTCGCCGGTGCAGCCGCGATGAACTTCCTGGTCATCATCGCCCTCTTCGGCTCCTTGCTGCTGCTGCCGCTCTACTACCAGCTTGTCCGCCACGAGAGCCCGCTCCAGACAGGGCTGTTGCTTGTTCCTCAAGGGGTAGGGGCAGCCCTGGCGATGCCGCTCGCCGGCTGGCTGACCGACCAGATCGGCGCCCGCATCGTTGTCTCGGTCGGGATCATGCTCGCAACGCTCGGCACGCTCGCCTACACCCAGGTCGGCGCCGAGACCTCCTACCTCTACCTCGCCCCCGCGCTGCTCGTGGTTGGGCTAGGCATCGGCAGCACGATCGTGCCCACGATGGCCGCCGCCTTCCAAACCCTCGCCCACGAGGAGATACCGCGGGCGACCAGTGCCCTGAACGCGATCCAGCGGATCGCAGGCGCGATCGGCACCGCCCTGCTCGCGATCATCCTCCAGCGGGCGATCTCGGCCAACATTCCCGACTTCCAGGGCGGTATCCAGGGAATCGCGTCCCTGTCCGACCAGCCGCACACGACGCCCCTGCTCGCCGGGGCCTTCGGCTCGACCTTCTGGGTCGCCGTCGGTCTGATCGCCGCGGCGATCGTGCCGGCGCTGTTGCTGCCGCGACCACAGCCACAGGGGCAACAAGCCGGCGCTGCCGCCGAGGGCCAAGGGACTCGGAGCAGAAGGGCCGCCTGAACGCGTTGTCTCCTCACCGGGGCGGTGGTCGGACAGAGTAGGCAAGCCTGCCAACCGATCGAAGGAGAGTGCAAAATGCGGAGAATCGTCGCAGCCGAGTACCTGTCACTGGACGGCGTGACGGAAGATCCCGGCCCCGCAGGTGAGTACGAACACCGCGGCTGGACAGTCCCCTATTGGAACGACGAGATCGCAAAATGGCAGACCGACCAGCTCTTCGCCAGCGACGCGCTGCTGCTCGGCCGGGTCACCTACGAGGAGTTCGCCGCTTCCTGGCCGCTGAGGTCGGGAGACCCGTTCACCGACCGGATTACCAGCCTGCCCAAGTTCGTCGCCTCGACGACCTTGCAGGAGCCACTCGAGTGGAACAGCACGCTGCTCAAGGACGACATCGTCGACGCGGTCACCAACTTGAAGCAGCAACCCGGAGAGGACATCCTCATCTACGGCAGCGGCGCGCTCGTGAACACGCTGATGCCGCACAACCTGATCGACGAATACCGGTTCATGATCTACCCGCTCATCCTCGGAACAGGCAAGCGCTTCTTCAGAGCTGGCAACGACAAGACGTCACTGACGCTCAAGCGAACCGAAGCCGCCAGCACGGGCATCACCATGCTCGTCTGCGAACCGGCCGCCTGACCGTCTCGGCAAGGAGAATGACCGCCGAATCCGATGGCGCTGTGTACCCCGGAGGTAGCCAGCGATGATGCGAGGCTCGCCCCTTGGGACTACTTAGCGCTCGTGCCGATCCTGGAGGAGGCGGGCGGCCGCGTGAGCGCACTCGACGCCGGTCCGCCACGCCCGAAGGAGCAGGTCGTTACCTCGAACGGGTTGGTGCACGACGAGTTGCTCGCGCTGCTGAATCAAGAGTGGGCGCCCTGCTGGCTCCGAGTAGAGCCGACACCGACCGCGTGACCAGCGGGGGAGCGGGATCCCGGCGGCCCGCGGCGCTACCCTGAGCCGGTCTCGCCCCCGTAGCTCAGTGGATAGAGCAGCGGTTTCCTAAACCGCGTGCGCTGGTTCGATTCCGGCCGGGGGCACTGACTGACCCGCCGGTGGTCGAACCACGGGCCGCACGACTTCTGCGACGCAAGATCTGACCACGCCGCGGCTGGATGGCGTGGCATCCCTGACGCGGTGCGTCAGGGATGCTCGTAGAGCACCGGGTTGAGCGGCCCATCGGGCGACTCGCCGATGCGCGCGTCCGCCAGCCACGCCTCGAGGTCCCCGCGCTGGTCCTTGTTGATCGGCTCGGTGACCTTGATGTCGCGGTCCACGTAGATGACCGTCATAACCCGTCGCGGGCGGTCGCTGAGGTTCTCCGGTGCGCGATGGAACGTGAGCCCGTAGTGAAAGGAGACATCGCCGAGGGCGAATGGCTCTTGCACGTACGGGAACCGCTCACGCTCCATCGCCTCCTGGATAAGGCGCTCTGAGTCGTCGCTGATCGACAGGTTGCGCAGCGCGGAGAAGCTCTGGCTCCCCAACGCGAAGGACAGCGGTCCCATCTCGACCGGCACGTCTTGCAGCGGGATCCACGCGGTGACCGTCAGCTCGCCGCTCAGTGGCCAGTAGTACTGGTCGACGTGCCAGGGCGTGATGCCGCCGCCGGGCTCCTTGTACAGGGCCTGGTCGTGGTACAGACGCACGCCCTCGGTCCCCAGCAGCTCGGTGGCGATCTGCGCCAGCCGCCGAGAAAAGACGAGCTTGCGCGCGACCTCGCTCCGCATCCAGATGTTCGTGACCTGCAGGAACGCCTTGTCATAGGTCGAGCGCTCCTCGAGCGGCAGGTGCATCGTGTTGAGCTCGACGACCTTGGCGGTGATCTCCTCGCCGCAGCGCTTGAGGGTCTCGGCGGAGAGCACATCGCGCAGATGGACGAAGCCGTCATCGCGGAAACGCTCGACGGCGTCCTCGGCGAGCTCATACGGAGTATCCAGTTCGGTGGTGAGCATGTAGCTATGGTGCCCGCCCCGCCCGGCGATCCACTGCGCTTACCGCCGATTCTGGGAGGACAACGCGCCGGCTCTTCCTGCCACTGGCCGCTTTCAGCGAGCACATCTCACTCAATCGCGAGACGCCGTCGACCTACATCGTCGCCACAGACGATCGCACGATCCGTCCAGACTGGCAGCGCCGCATGGCGCGCGAGCGGCTCCGCGTTGAACCGATCGAGATTCCAGGCGGACACTGCCCAAATGCTTCACGGCCCGGCCTCCTTGCCGACCTCCTTCTCGGCGCCGGCTGACCTAAGCACAACACGGTCTCCAGGCAGGCCGCAGACTGGTTCGGATCATGTGAAGCTGGGAGCATCCGACGACTCTGACGTGGGCCGACATCGTTACTGCGCCGCACACGGCGTCGAGGAACGCGAGAGTTCATCTCGGGTCGCGGAGAGCGTTGTCGAAGAACCCGACAACGCGCCGCTCGTACTCGCCGGGCCTGGCGTCGATCCCACCCGTGTGTGCCGAGCCGGGGACCTTCCAGATCGTCTTCGGCTGACCGGCCGCGTCGAAGTACCTCGGCTGCCTCGTCTTCTCGCCGCCCATGCCCGGGTCTGCGTAGATCAGGTACACCGCCCGGGGGGCGATTCGGCCGATGCTGTCGACGATCGCGGGCGGCGCGCCATGGTTGGAGAAGACGGTCGCTGCGGCGGTCATGACAGCCGACGCCGGATTCCACAGTGTGAGCTCCAACCCCGACAGGCCCTCACCTGCTTCCAAGCCCTCGCCGAGGCGGATGCCGGCGCCCTCGGAGACGACGGCCTTCAAGCCGCTCGATTGTGGCCGCCGCTTCGAGCAGGAGCTCACCGCCGACGGAGAATCCCGAAGCCGCCGATGCGGTCGGGATCGACGTCGGGTCGGCTGCGCAGGTAATCGACGGCGCCGATCAGGTCGCGGTCGCCGGCCCAGCGAACGGTGTCGCCCTCGCTCTGGCCCTGCCCGCGCGGGTCGAGCAGCAGGACGCCGCAACCGTGACGAATGAGCATTCGCGCCTCGTCGGAGCGCATAGCGCCGGGGAAGAGGATCACGGCGGCGCGATTCTTCGAGGGTACCTACGAGGCGAACAGCTCGAGCGCGTCGCTGGTGGTGACCTTGACGCTCTCATACGGCACGCCGAGGTCGGGAGTCACAGCCGTCCGTCCGGTGTGCGTGTAGATGTACGCGTAGCCGACGGGGAAGACGATGAACGTCAGCGCCACAAGAGCGGCGACCACGGCCGTAGCGGTCGTACGCGTCCGTCGCAGATAGCGACGCCGCCGGCTTCCGTCGGTCGGCGAGCCTTCCAGAGTGTCACCGGTCCGCTCAAGAGCAGGACTGCGCCCCCAACGACAGGTGATCGCCTGCTGAAGTTCCCGGCTGCGGCTGCAGGTAGTTGTCATCGAGCACGTGCACCGCAACGGCCGCCAACGCGAGGACGACGAGGCCGGACTGCGAGCGCGAGAAGACCGCAGCCCAAGTCAGCGTGCGCCGACCGAGACCGGGTGTGGCAGCCGTAGTCGCGCTCATCGCGACCCTGCCCCCTCGCCGGCCCATGGGCGTGCGTTCATCGGTTCAGAGTGGGGGGTTCTGGGTCACACGCGTCTTCATCGTTGCTCCTCCCGACGATTCCGGATCCACCGTCGCAGGCGCGACCTCTGCGTGGAAGACGGGAGACTTGCCGTTCGTGGGGCGGGTTTCTGGTGTCTTCGACGGGCGGGCCGTGGCCTCAGGAGCACGGTCCGTCTGGGGGCCGCTCCTGAGTTCTCCCCACGAGCGGAGGGCGCGCAGCGTGCCGCGCACGTCGCGCAACAGCTCGGATTCGATGCAGCTTGGCGGCCTAACGTGTGCTCGGAGATTTCCTAAACCGTCAGCAGTGGCTCCGCTCGTCGCTGTGAGAAGCGCTGGTGCGAAGGTTGTTAAGGTCCTGCGGTGCGATCGCCGCCCCTGCGTGCCTATCGGGCGGGGTTGCGTCGGCCCCGTCCCCCACCTCCCAAGCGCAGCATGAGAGGAAGTTCTCCGTTCTTGGATCGACACCCGATCCGTCGGGAGAGGAGGATGGGATGAGACGAAAGTCGTTTCCAATCACCCTGCTTGGTCTGCTTGGTCTCTTGCTGGTCGCCGCGGTACCTGCCGCACAGGCGCGGGTGGACTTCGAGAAGGAGACGCACTTCCGGTGCTACATCGTCAGTGAGCAGACCCCTGCACCCGCGACAGAAGTCACCCTCAGCGATCAGTTCATCGAAGACGCGACGCTCACTGTCGATGAGCCGTTGCAGTTCTGTACCCCAACGTCGAAGAACGGGGCGGAGATCCTGGAGCCGGAGGAGCACCTGACCATGTATGCGGCGCCTCAGGAGCTCACCCCGCACCTGAATGTCTTCACCGAAGATCAATTCGGGGCGCGGACGTTGGAGGTCGTCGGCGCCCGAGTGCTTCTGGTGCCCACGCAGAAGCTGGTCGGCGGGCTCGAATTCCCGGAGAGGCTCAACCACTACTGGTGCTACGAGGCCAACGGGGAGCGCGCCGGGGTATCCGTCACCCTCGAGGACCAGTTCAGCGGCCCCGACACCGTGCGCGTGGAGCAGCCCGTCCTCTTCTGCAATCCGGTGGTGAAGATTCACGCCGGTGCGCGGTTCCGCATTGAGGAGAGGCAGGTGCACCTGACTTGCTACGACATCCACGGCCCGCAGCGGACAGAGGCAACAGAGTTTGGTGTGATGAACCAGCTGGAGACGGATACGTTCACCGTCACCTCCTTTGAGCTGCTCTGCGTGCCGTCCGACAAGCTTGGGTTTGAGCCAGTGAGCTAGCACGACTTACGCACGGAATGCGCTGGACGGGGCGGCCTCCGCCGCCCCGTCTGCTTCGGTGGGCTCCGATGGCGTCCTCGGCACTGAAGCCGGTCGCCGGAGAGAACTACGTAGTTTGGGTGAGGTTGGGAGCACTGACCCATATCGCCGGTCGAATCGCGCGGAGCGGCCGCCACGCGCCGGCTCTTCCTGCCGCTGGGCCGCTTTTGGCGAGCACATCTCACTCAATCGCGAGACGCCGTCGACCTACATCGTCGCCACAGACGATCGCACGATCCGTCGAGACTGGCAGCGCCGCATGGCGCGCGAGCGGCTCCGCGTTGAACCAATCGAGGTTCCATCCGGACGCTGCCCAAATGTGTTTCACGGCCCGACCTCCTTGCAGACCTCCTTCTCGGCGCTGGATCGAACCATCAGCCAGACTGTCGCCTGTGACCATCGGGGTGCTCCACCCGGGCGAGATGGGAGCGGCGGTTGGAGCGGCGCTGCGTGCCGCGGATCAAACGGTCGTCTGGGCCTCAACGGGGCGCAGCGCAGCGACGGCGAAAAGGGCTGAGGCGGCCGACCTCGAGGATGTGGGCACTCTGGAGGAGTTCGGCCGACGCAGCGACGTGATCGTCTCCCTCTGTCCGCCGCACGCGGCTGTCGAAGTCGCCCGACCCTTTTCTCGCTTTCCGGGCGTCTACGTCGATGCGAACGCCGTATCTCCAGCGACCGCACGCGCGATCGCTGATCTCGTCGGCCGCTGCGTGGACGGCGGCGTCGTCGGCCCGCCGCCGCGACGATCCGGAACGACGCGTCTGTACCTGTCCGGCGCCGATGCGCCATTCGTCGCAGATCTCTTCGCCGGGACGAAGGTCGACGCGCGCGTCGTGTCCTCGAACCTCGGTGCCGCGTCGGCCCTCAAGATGGCGTTTGCGGCCTGGACGAAAGGCACGTCGGCGCTCCTGCTCGCCGTTCGCGCCTTCGCCCGGGCAGAGGGTGTGGAAGAGACGCTCGTCGACGAATGGCGGCTGTCTTTGCCCCACTTGCCCGAGCAGTCGATCGCAGCCGCTCGCTCCGCGCTCGGCAAGGGCTGGCGCTGGGTCGGGGAGATGGAGGAGATCGCGGCAGCATTCACCGCGGCAGGCCAGCCAGACGGCTTCCATCGCGCGGCAGCAGAGATCTACGGGCGATCGCCCCACGACGAGCACGCAGACGAGGACGGGGCCCTCGAGCGCGTACTGGCAGCGTTGGCCGGAAGACCCGACGCCTCGGGACTCAGCGTGGTGGGCGGTGACCGCCTTGACGAGTCGCCGCCTTCCGGCGTCGGAGGCTGACTGGAAGGCGGACCCCGACCCGAGCCGTGCCGCCATCGATGTTCGCCAGCCACACATAGCGAGCGTCGGCGGCGAGTGAGATTGGATTGGCGAGCAGCGGCGCTCGACCTTTCACCGCTCCCGTCTGCGGATCGCGATGAAGGGCAATTGCAGGAAGCTACATTAACGCGCGGCGGAGCGCACCGACCAGCATCACCACATGCTCCTCCTCGAAGACGAGTGGGGGCCGGATCTTCAGGACGTCGTCGCGCGGGCCGGTGCGGCCGATCAGGATTCCGGTCTCGCGAAGGCGGTCAACGACGTACGCCGCAATTTCGGGCCCGGCTAGCTGGACACCGACGAGCAGCCCTCGCCCCCGTACTTCGACGATTTCCGCGCTCTCCAGTTCGCGCAATGCTCGGATGAGCCGGTCGCCGACCCGCTTCGCGTGCGCCACGATCCGCTCATCCTCGATCACGTCCAGCACCGCGAGCGCCGCCTGGGCCGCAACCGGGTTCCCGCCGAACGTGCTGAACACCTGACCCGCGAACGGAAACTGCTCGACGATCTCACGCCGCGTGACGACCGCTGCGACCGGATAGCCGTTTCCCATCGGCTTCCCGAGCGTGACGACGTCGGGGACGATCCCGTACGACGCGAACGACCACAGGTGCTCGCCGATCCGGCCGTAGCCGGCTTGCACCTCGTCAGCGACGAAGAGACCGCCTGCATCGTGCGTCCGGCGCACGACGGTCGCCACCTCCTCCGCCGACGGCGTCCAGATCCCGTCGCTCGTCAACCCTCCGTCGAGGAACGTCGCCGCGAGGCCGTCGAGCTCTGCGAGCGCGCGCTCCAGCTCGGGTGCAGCGTCCGCTCCCGACCCAGGCGGCGCGATCCGTGCAACGTGCGTCGGCCGGTGGCCCGGCGGCCACTCCTCCGGCGACAGGTCGGCGATCGTGTCAGTGACGCCGTGATACGCGTGCTCGGTCACGATCGCGCCGCGGCGTCCCGTTGCCGCCGTCGCAATGCGCCACGCGATGTCGTTTGCCTCGCTGCCCGAATTGACGAGCATCACCGTGTCGAGCCCAGTCTCCGGCGGCATGGAGGCGACCAGCCGTTCCGCGAGCTCTACGAGCGGCTCGTACAGGTACCGCGCGTGCGTGTTCAGCCTCCGCGTCTGCCGCACGACCGCCTCGGTGACGCGCGGATGGCAGTGCCCGACGACCGGAACGTTGTTGTAGGCGTCCAGCAGCCGGCTACCGTCGGCCTCGTAGAGCCACACGCCTTCACCGCGAACCGCATGAACGGGCCTGGAGTACGTGAGCGGCGTCAGCATTGCGCCGAGGGCCTCGGAACGGCGCCGCGCGAGGTCCTCAGTCACCACCGGAGCGCGCAGCGCACCCAGCTCGCGGGCGACGGCGTCCGCACCCAGTCGGTCGAACAGCTCGAGCAGCGCCCACGAATCCTCGTCCCAGGCCTGGATGTACTCCGCGTTCTCCGGGTAGCGGCGCACGCGCCAGGAGCTGATCGCGACGATCATCGCGAGGCGAGCAGCGACGAGGTCTCCGAGCACACCGAGCTCCTCCGGCTCGAAGGGGAGCCGAGACGCGTAACCGTCGACGGCAATGCGCCCGACGCGGAAGACATCGGGGCCGGGCCGGCCCCGTAAGAGCGACGCCAGCGCGACAGCGAAGTCCGCGACCTGCGCCGTGTAACCGCAGTCGCCGAAGTCGACGATCCCGCTGATCCGGCCTTGGTCGTCGAGCAGGACGTTGTCGAGGTTGAAGTCGCCGTGCACGACCTGTGCGCGCAGCCGCGGCCACCGCGGCGCGACGTGCTCCTCGAACGCGTCGAGCACTCGCGCCACGAGTCGACGGCGGTCTGCCCTGTCGACGGCGTCGAGCAACGGCCGCAGCTTGGCTGTGTGCTCGAGGTTCCAGAGCAGCTCGCGGCCCGCCGCCGGGTGGAAGAACGAACGGAGTGCGAGGTTCAGTCCGGCGTGCGTCGCCGCGTAGGCGTAGACCGAGCGATCGTCGAGCTCCGGCCCTCCGACACGGCCGCGTAGGCGCTCGAAGAGACGCACGTGATGAACGCCGTCCGGACCCGTGAAGGTGGCGCGCTTGCCGCGCGGCCGCGCGATCGGCAACTCCGGGTCGACGCGCGCGATGTGCTCGATCGCCGCGTGCTCGAGGTCGAGCACGGCGGGATCCTCGCCGAGGTTGGAGATCTTGATGACGGCGCCGGCACCGCCGTCGTCGATCAGGAACGTCTTGTCGCGCTCGCTGCCGAGGTCGGTCGCCGTGCCCTCGACACCGAAGACCTCGGCCGCGATGCGCGCGACCTCTTCCGGCGAGAAGCGCGGCGGCTGCGTCTCGAGGACCGACACGCGGCCGATCCTACGCCGGGGCGGCAGGATCTACGGCTGTGCCGTCTTGAACCGTCTCGACGACGACCCGAACAGGAGCGGCGTCGAGAGGAGCACTCCGATGATCCCGACGATCAGCAGGATCGAACCGACCCTGTGAATGCCGACGCCCGCAGCGCGCGTCTGCGCAGGCGGGACCAGGAAGCGGCCGTGCACCTTCACAGGAACCACCCAGATCTCACCGGCGGCCATGGTCCGCGCGGGAGGCGGCGGTGGTGGGAAAGGCACAGTGGCGAGGAGAGTCTTGGCGTGAGGGGACGCGAAGATGACCAGCGCTGCGCCGACGGCCGCGACGGTCGTCAGAGCCGCGATCGCAATGGGAACGAGTGCTTTCCCTCGCAGTCTCGCCGTCAGCGGTGCGGGCGGAATGACGCCCCGCTCTCCCGCCCACGCCGCGGCGAAGGACCGCGGATCGGCTGCGGCGCTGCCGAGCACCTCCACCGCCGAGACGCCTTCGGCCTCGGCTTCCTCGAGATCGGCCGCAAGGTCAGCCGCCATCTCGTCGGCGACCAGGTCCGGGACGCGAAGCCGTTTCCACTCTCGGCGGCATTCCCCGACGAACTCGTTCACGGCCGTACCTCCGCTTCGACGAGACCCAACACGCCGTCGACGGCATCGCGCGCGGACCGCCATTCGGCCAGGCCGGCCGCCAAGGCTCGTTGCCCCTCGGGGGAAGCGCGGTAGTACTTCCGCGGCGGCCCGCCGTTGCCGGCGGCGCGGTACGTCTCGACGAGACCGTCGCGCTCCAAGCGGCCGAGCAGCGGATAGATCGAGCCTTCGCCCACGGTCGACAGGCCAAGGGCACGCAGGCGCTTCGTCATCTCGTAGCCATAGGCGGGCTCGTCCTGCACGACGGCCAGCAGGCAGAGGTCCAGCACCCCGCGCAACAGCTGGCTGCCGCGACCGTTGCTACTTGCCATGCACCGCATGATAGCGCCGTTTGCCTTGCACCGCAAGCTAGAGGGGCGTCGCGGCCCGCCGACGCTGAAGGGCGAAGCCGGAGGCGAGCGTGACGCCGACGAGGATCAGGGCCAGCCCAACGAGCTTCGCAAAGGTCAGCGACTCGTCGAGGATCGTCACTCCGAAGAAGAGCGCGAAGCACGGAAGCAGGTAGTTGACGAGCATCGTCCGGGCGGCGCCGTGCTCGGCGATCAGCTGATTCACGATCAGCTGGGCCACTCCAGTGCCGACGACGCCTAGCACCACGACTGACAACAGAGGCTTCAAACCGACCGAATCGGGCAGCCGCGCCAGCGCAAACGGAAGCATCGCAGCCGCACCCCAGAGAACCGACGCGACCGCGAGCTCGAGCCTGCCGACGCCGAGGCTCCGCTGGATGAAGAGGCTCGACACGGCGTACGAAAGCGACGCAACCACGACCGCCAGCGCGCCCGCGACGGCCCACCCGCCCCCGGCTGGATGGACGCCGGCGACAACGCCGACGCCGGCAAGGCCGACAACCAGTCCGACCACCCGCAATCCGCTCGAACGTTCACTCGGAGCGAGCCTCAACGCGAGCAGCGCGACGAAGATCGGAACGGACGAGTTCGCCACCGCGGCTACGCCGGAGTCGACATGCGTCTCGCCCCAGGAGATCAGCAGAAACGGGAACGCCATCCCGGCCACCCCGACAAACGCACCCGGCGCGAGTGCCGGTCGCAGGGCGCGCAACCGGCGCCGGGCAACGACGACAGCGACGAGCACGGCCGAAGCGCAGAGCAGGCGAAGCTCGACGAGCGAGGCAGGGGAGAAGTCCCGCACCCCGACCTTGATGAACATGTACGAGGCCCCCCAGATCGCCGACAGCACCAGCAGCGGCGGCAGGTACGAACGCCTCAACGGCGCTGCTAGCCGACCGACAAGATGCGCGCGCGCCAGGATCCGCTCGGCGCCTCGACGACGACCTCGTCCCCGACCTTCCGGCCCAACAGGGCGCGGCCGACCGGCGAGTCGGGCGAGACGCCGCCGACGCTCGAGATCGTGACCTGCATGCGCTCGCCCTGCTCGTCCTCGATGTCGACGCTCGTGCCGACGCCGACCGTGTCGGAAGCAATCGCGTTCTCGTCGATGATCACCGCGCGCTGCAGCCGGTCACGCAACATCGTGATGCGCCGCTCGAGCAATCCCTGCTCGTTCTTCGCTGCGTGATACTCGAAGTTTTCGGAGAGGTCACCGAAGCTGCGCGCCTTCGCGATCGCCTCCACGGCTTCAGCTCGGCCCGGGCCTTCGAGCTCTGCCAGCTCGGCCTCGAGCTGCTCCTTCTGCGCCTGCGTGAGATGCTCGGCCTTCTCCCCTGGCATCGGGGGAGCGTACCTAGGCGCTGGCGGGCAGCAGCCGCTCCGCCTCGCGGATGAAGTGCGTTGCGCCGAGCGAGCGGTAATGGGCAAGCGCCTCGGCGAGATGCGCGTTCGCCTCGGCGCGGCGACCGTTCTCGAGTAAGCGCTCCGCATTCAGCCGGTGGAGCAGCGCAATGTCCGGAACGGACTCCAGCTCGCGGTACAGCTCGAGCGCACGCTCGAGCTCTCCGTCGGCGAGCGTGCGGGCGGCGACTAGCCATTTCGTCTCGCCTTCGCGGCTCCGGAGCACCTGCTTCAGACGATCACGGCCGACGAGGTCGAGCCACGCATTGACGACCTCGCCCGGAGCGCCAAACGGGATCTCCGGTCCGGCGGCCTCGAGTAACTCCACCAGCTCGAGGATGACCTTGCGAGCATCGTCGTCCTCCCCAAGCGCATGCAGAACGTACCCGTGAGTGCTGAGTGTGGGGAACACTGCCTGGGGCTCGTCCGCCCGCCGTGCAACATCGAGTGCGAACCCGCTGTCCTCGCGAGCGCCGGCGAGGTCGCCTCGTGCGACGCGGATGAGAGCACGAAACGTCCGAGCCGACGCCTCGGTTCCGGCCGGCGGCGAGTCTGCGAGCAAGTCGTCGACCCGGGTCCCGAATTCGTCCCACATTCCGAGCCGGTGCAACGAGCCGAGCACGTTCGCGCGGGAGAAGAGCAGCATCGTTCCGAGCCCGAACCGCTCGGCGACCGCAAGAGAACGAAGCTCCAGCTCGAGGCACTTACGCACCTCGCCACGCATGTACGTCATTGACGCGAGATTGTTGAGCGCGCGCGCAAGCTCAGGCGAATTGATCTCCTCGGCGAGCGCGGCGCTGGCCTCGAGATCCTCGATCCCACCGAGGTCGCCCCTGCGCGATCGAGCGGAGCCGACGTTGTTGAGCGCATGCACACGCACTTCCGGCAGGTCGAGCGCGGTCGCCATTGCAAGCGCGCGCCGTCCGAGCTCGATTGCCTCGTCGTGCTCGCCGGCCAGCATCGCGTATCGCGAGGCCTGACTCAGGATCCACGCCTTACGAGGAGAGTCGGGCAACGGCTCGACGAGCTCACGGGCGTGCGACAGGCGCTTCGTCAGATCGTCACGCTCGCCTCGATACCACGCTGCCTCGGCCGCAAGGGCTTCGGCCTCGGCCGCAAGCTCCGGGAGCTCGGCTGCCAGCGCTGCGTTCGCAGCCGTGTGCAGCGTTCCGGCGTCGGCATCGCCGTTGTGGAACTCGGCCCGTCCGAGCGCGAACAGCAGCGCCGGGCGCTCCGGGTCTCCGTCAGGCGAGCGGTCGAGCGCCGACCGGTAGAAACCCGCCGCAACGCCGTGGGAGCTCAGCGCGGCTGCGCGATCGCCGGCGCGACGCAGCGCGAGACGGGTTCGCTCGGCCAGGTCGCGGGTGGGCTGACCCGCGGCCTCAGCCAGCTCGAGCGCGGTGCCGTAGTGGTGGGCGAGCAACTCCGCGTGATCCTCCTCCCGGCCCAGGGACTCCACCCACTCGGCCGCGGCGACGTGCTTCTCGACCCGGGCCGGACGCGGCACCTGGCCGTAGCCGACCTCGCGCACGAGGACGTGCCGGAAGGCGAACTCGGATTCACCCGCCACTGCCGAGCGCCGCTCGCGCCTGACGAACCCTTTGCGCACGAGCGCATGGAGTGCATCCTCCAGCGTTTCGCTCTCGAAACCCGTGAGCGTGGCCACGCCGCCGGACCAGAACACCTTTCCGAGCACGGCAGCGTCTTGCAGGAGTGTCTTCTCCTCCGGAGGAAGTGCGTCCAGCCGTGCGGCGATGATGCCCTGCACGTTCTCAGGGACCTGCACGGCATCGACCGAGCCGTGCTCGAGGAAGAGTCGCGCGAACTGCTCGGCGTACAGCGGATTGCCGCCCGCACGCTCGAGCAAGGTCTCCTGCAACTCCGCCGGCAGCAACTGCTGTTGCAAGACGGCGCCGATCACACGTGCCGCGTCGGCATCCGCAAGCGCGGAGAGCGCGAGCGTCGATGCGTTCAGCTTGCCGCCGCCCCAGTTCGGCCGGCGGTCGAGCAGCTCGGGGCGCGCCGTTCCGAGCACGAGGATCGGCACGCCGGAAGCCCACTCCGCCAGATGGTCGACGAAGTCGAGCAGGCCTTCGTCGGCCCAGTGCAGATCCTCGAAGACCAGCACGAGTGGGTGCTCCTCGGCAAGTCCTTCGAGGTAGCGCCGCCAGGCGGCGAACGCCTCGTCCCGGGCACCCGCCGTGTCCTCCCCTAGCCCGACCAGCGGCTCGAGTTGACGAAGGACCCAGTCGCGCTCGTGCTCGTCGACGGTCTGCTCGACGGATTCGCGCAGTTTGCGGGCCGCCTCCTCTTCCTCGTCGTTCTCGTGAATCCCCGCCTGCGCCTTCACCATCTCCGTCAAGGCCCAGAAGCTGACGCCGGCGCCGTATGGAAGCGCGCGTCCCTGCCGCCACCAGACGAGCTCAGACCCGTCATGGATGCGCTGGAACAGCTCGGCGACCAGCCGCGACTTGCCGATGCCCGGAACGCCTACGAGCGTGAGGAGCTGGGGTTCCCGCTCGCGGCACACACGGTCGAACGCGTCGAACAGGGTCGCGAGCTCGGGTTCGCGACCGACAAGGGGCGTGAGCGAACGCTGCTCCAGGTCCATCCCGACCCGCGCACGCGCGTTGACCGGCTCCCAGACGGCGATCGCCTCGGCCTTTCCCTTCGCGGTCACCGGCTCGTGCTCGACGTAGTCGATGCGGTCTCGCGTCGCACGCCAGGTCGCCTCGCCGACGAGGATGCCGTTGACCGGCGCCGCGGACTGCAGGCGCGCGGTCGTGTTGACGACGTCGCCCGACGCCATGCCTTCGCCGGCCTCGGGCCGGGCGCCGAGTGCGATCAGCGCCTCGCCCGTGTTGACGGCGATGCGGAGCTGCAGCTCGTCCGCCTCGCGCACCCAGTCGCGGATCGCGAGCGCCGCCCGGACCGCTCGCTCGGGATCGTCCTCGTGGGCGATCGGTGCGCCGAACAGGGCAACGACAGCATCGCCGATGAACTTCTCGACCGTGCCCTCGAAGCGCTCGAGCTCGGCGCGCAGCCGCTGGTGGTACGGCGCCAGCAGCGCGCGGACGTCCTCGGGATCGAGCTGCTCGGCACGCGACGTGAAGCCGACGAGATCAGCGAAGAGGACGGTGACGACCTTGCGCTCCTCGCGCGCCGGCGCCGCCTCGAATGCCGTTCCGCACGCGAAGCAGAAGCGGGCGGCGTCCGGATTGTCCTGCCCACAACTCGGACAGACGAGCATGCGAGAAGCGTAGGGCTCTCGACCGCAGAAGAGAAGTCGTTAGGCGTGGAAACGAACGTCGCGTTTCCGCCAGGCGCTCGTTGCAAACAGTGCGACGTTACTGACTGGTCAACCGACGCGTGCTGCCCAGCTCGTTGCTACGGCAAGCGCGGAGACCAGAGCGCCGACAATAGACCGGCTGCGATCAGCAGGCCGGCCGCTCCGGCGAGGAAGCCGTAGGTGACCTCCGACTTGCCCGGCTTCCGGCCGAGCCGTGAGCCGAGCTTGGAGTACGCCGCCCTGAGCGACTTCGAGTCCCGCGCGGCGAAGAACTGCCCGCCGGTGCGGTTGGCGATCGCCCTCAGCGTGTCGGGATCCGGCGGCACTGGCACCCTGCGGCCCTGGCCGAACCCGGGCGGAAAACCCTGGGGCGGCCGGAAGCCGAATCTCAGCGTCCCGTTCGGCGTTCCCAGCGCGACGGTGTACACCGGAATGCCCGCGGAACGGGCGCGGTCGGCCCCCTCGAGCGGCAGGAGCTCGCCGCGCGTCTGGGCACCGTCGGACAGGAACAGGATCGAGACCAGCCCCTTCGTCTGCTCCGGCGCAGCGGTCGTGACCGCGGCGAGATTCCCGTTCCCGATGCCGGCCGCCTGCTGGCCGATCCGGACCGCCTCGGCGAGCGCATCGCCAATCGCCGTCCCCCCGAAGCTCGGATACCACTGCAAGGTGTCCAGCGCCTCGCGGACGAGACGATGGTCGGTCGTCGGCGGGACCGCGACGGCAGGATCGCCCGCGAAGGCGATCAGTCCGAGCTGCAGCCGATCCGGAACCTTGTCGAGGAACAAGCGGACCGCCGCGGTCGCAGCGCCGATGCGAGACGGCTTGACGTCCTCCGCCTCCATCGACCGTGACACGTCGACGACGAGGATCACGGTCGCGCGGTCCTTAGGCACGAGCGTCGTCCGTTCCGGACGTGCGACGCCGACGCAGAGCGCGGCGACGGCAAGCAGGAACAGGGTAAGCGGAACAAACTGCCGCCAGACTCTGCCACCGAGGACCCCGGCGAGCACGTCGATGTTCGTGAACCTGATCGCGTACCGCATCCGTCGGCGTTCGGCGAGGAAGTACAACGCGACCGCCGCCGGTACGACCAGCAGCGTCAGCAACAGCAACGGGTGCGCGAAGGTCATGAACCGCCTCCGCAGACGGCGCCGACCTGCAGCACCGCGCGCACGCCTTGCACCAATTCGTTCGCGCGGGCGCGCACCTCGACGCGATTACCGCGCAGCTGCCGCGAAGCCGAGACGCTCTGGACCAGCTCGGTGCTCGGCGCAGCCGCGCGGTAGAAACCGACCGCGTGCCAGCCGGAGATCAACCGTTCACCGGCGGCGCAGGCCGCGACCGCGCGCGCGGCGCCGGCCCGAATCCGCACGGTGTGCACGCGCCGGATGGTCGGCTGCCCGGGCGGGAACGCCTGGGGCGCACGAAACGGGACGGGCCCTGAGCCGCCACCCGCCGTCGGAATGCAGCCGATGTGCGGCCTGAAGGTCGGCGTGCGCACCGATGCGCCCGTGTAGACACCACGGAAGAGCGCGCTGCGGGTCGTCGTCGTGCCGGGATTGACCGGGCTGCCGAGCAGCCCGGCGAAGTCGATGTCGATCGCACGGTCGCTGAGCTCGGCATCGAGCCCGCCGACGATGAAGCCCCGTGGACAGGAAAGCTCGTACTGCACGGCCGCGCGCGGAGCTCGAAGGCCGGCGGGCACGACCACCCACGGGCCTGCGACGCGGACGCAGACCTGCAGCCCTCTGCACTCGTTGGTCGCGCCGGCCGGACCGGCGCCGGCCGCAAGCGCGGCCGCAAGGACTATGCAAACGAGACCGACACGCTTCACGGCACCCTCCGGAACCAGAGTGCCGACAGCGCACCGCCGACGAGGAGCAGAGCGGCCGAACCACCGGCGAACAGATTCGTGATCTCTCGCGACTCCTTCTGGCTCCCCAGCCGGGAACCGAGCCGCTCGTAGATCTGACGGAGGCGCGCCCCGCTCGGCGCGGTGAAGAAGCGCCCACCCGTGACCTGCGTGAGCGTGCGGAGCGTCTCCGGGCTGGGCTGAACGCGCAGCTCGGCCTGGAAGCCGCCCGGAAGCGTCACCGTGATGACTCCGTCAGGCGTGCCGACCAGCACCGCGTACACCGGGATGTGTGCGGAGCGCGCGCGCAACGCGGCCACGCCCGGAGACGTGCGACCGCTCAGTTGGGCGCCGTCGGAGATGACGAGGATCGCGCTCGGCGGGATCGTTCCGTCGGACGCGCGCTGCCGGCGCGCGAGCTGGGTCGCGAGCGCGACCGCATCACCGAGCGACGTCCCCTCCGCGGTGTGGAGCGAGCGCAACGCGGCACGCGCCAGCGTGCGGTCGTCGGTCGGCGGCAGGGCGACATAGGCGCGGCCCGCGAACCCGACGACCGCGACGCGGTATTTCGACGGAATCCTCTCGAGGAACGCCCGCGCCGCGTTGCGCGCGGCCTGGAGACGGGTCGGCTTCACGTCCTGTGCACCCATCGACAGCGAGGTATCGATCACGAGGATCACGGTCGCCTGTTCGCGCTTGACGCTCACAGTCGCGTGTGGGCGCGCGACGCCGACGACCATGGCCGTCAGGGCGACCAGGAGGACGACGAGCGGCAGATGCCGGCGCCAGTTCGGCGACTCGTCGACCAGGTTCGGCAACAGCGCGGGCGTCGTGAAGCGAGCGGCAAAGTCGGTCCGTCGCCGTTCGCGCCACACGTAGACCGCCACGAGCACCGGGACGGCGACGAGGCCGACCAGGGCGAGCGGCCACTGGAAGCTCATCGCCGGTGTCCCCGCCGCAGGAAGACGGCAAGCGAGCGCAGCCAGTCTCCCGATGTCGACAGCACGACATGGCGCGCGCCCGCGGCGGCGAGTGTCCGCTCCAGCTGTACACGTTCTGCGGCGGCCGCAGCGGCGAACCGTGCGCGGAGCCGCTCGTTGCGCGTGTCGGCGCGCACCTGCCGTCCGGTCTCGGGATCGACGAGCCAGAGCACACCGGCGTTGGGCAGCTCCTGTTCGCGCGGGTCTCTGACCTCGATCGCGATCACCTCGTGCCGCCCGGCAAGCTCGAGCAGGGGACGCCGCCAGTCGGCCGGTCCGCGAAAGTCGCTCACCACGACCACGACTGCGCGCTGACGTGCCATCGACCCCGTCCGGCGCAGAGCCTCGCCGAGCGACGTCGCCCCGACCCGCTCGGCGCCGTCGACGCGCTCTTCACGGAGCGCCTCGAGCAGACCGATCAGGCCGACGCGTCCTTGCCGTGGCGGCAGCGAGCGTGGCTCCCGGTCGCCGAACGTGACGAACCCGAGCCGGTTGCCGCGCCGCGTCGCGACGTGGCCGATTGCGATTCCGACACCTTCCGCGACGTCGGCTTTGCGCCGGTCCGCCGTGCCGAAATGCATCGAGGGCGAGGTGTCGAGGACAAGCCACGTGACGAGCACACGCTCCGCGGGCTGGACGCGGACGTGCGTCTCGCCGGTGCGCGCGGTCACGTTCCAATCGATGCGGCGCACGTCGTCCTCGCCGGGCACATACGGGCGGACCTGCGCAAGCTCCGTCCCCTCGCCGAGCAGCGTCGAACGGTAGTCGCCTGCGAGCAGGCCGCCGATGCGGCGGCCGATGCTGACCTCCAGTGCGCGCAGCAGCGCGTCCGGCAGCGGGCCGGGTCCCGGCCGCTCGGGCGTGACCTCGGCCCGGAGCGCGCGCAGGGGGCTCACGCGACGTTCGGCCTGGCCAGGTCAGTCGCGGGAACTGGGACGGCGGCGATGACGCGGTCGAGGATCGCGTCGGACGACATCTCCTCCGCCAGCGCCTGGTACGTCAAAACGAGGCGGTGACGGAGCGCGTCCTTCACCAATGTGTGCAGGTCCTCGGCGAGCACGTAGTCGCGGCCGCGCACGAGCGCCAGCGCGCGCGACGCCTGCACCAGGCTGATCGGGCCGCGCGGGCTCGCTCCGAAGGCGATGTAGTCCTTCAGCTCGTCCTCGGGCTCGCGCGTGGCGGTGGCGACGTCCACTGCGTAGCTGACGAGCGCCGGATCGACATAGACGCCGAAGACAGCCCGCTGCAGCGCGCGCAGGTCCTCGAGTGACAACGCCTCGCGCAGGTCGGGCGCGTCGACGAGCTGACGCTGCACGATCGTGAGCTCCTCGTCGTGCACCGGATAGTCGATCAGCACCTTGAGCATGAAGCGGTCGACCTGCGCCTCGGGCAGTGGATAGGTGCCCTCCGACTCGATCGGGTTCTGCGTCGCCATGACCAGGAACGGCTCGGGCACGGGGTACGTCGTGTGCCCGATCGTGACCTGGCGCTCCTGCATCACCTCGAGCAGCGCGGACTGCACCTTCGCCGGCGCGCGGTTGATCTCGTCCGCGAGCAGGAAGTTGCAGAAGACAGGGCCGAGCTCCGTGTCGAAGCTTCCTTCGCCGGGCCGGTAGATGCGCGTTCCGACGAGGTCGGAGGGGACAAGGTCGGGCGTGAACTGCACGCGCGCGAACGTGCCGCCGAGCACTCCGGCGGTCGTCTTGATCGTCAACGTCTTGGCGAGGCCCGGCACGCCTTCGATCAGCAGATGCCCCTGCGCCAGCAGGCAGACGAGCACCCGCTCGAGCATCGCGTCCTGGCCCGCGATCACCCGCCTGATCTCGAACAGCGCCTGCTCGAGGCGCTCCTGGGCCTCGGCCGGCGAGGGCATGGGCAGCTCGGTCACGTCGTCTCCCTCGGTCGCTGGTACAGAGTCATATACGACAGCAGGCCTCTTTAAGTTTCTCCTGAGAGCGATATAGGGTTAGGCCATGGCGAAATACTTGATCGAGCGCAGCTTCTCCGTCGGTGAGGACCAGATGGGCGACATCGGGCGGCGCTCGAAACAGCTCACAATCGAGGAATTCCCCGAGATCACGTGGCACCACAGCCACGTCGTCGTCGACGGGGGCGGCAACGTCAGGACGTACTGCGTCTACGAGGCGCCGGGTGAGGAGGTCATCCGGAGCCACGCCGACAAGCTCGGGTGGCACAACGTCGACGGCATCTTCGAGATCGCCGGCGACGTCACTCCTGACGACTTCCCGCTGACCTAGGCCCGCCCCGTCCCGCGAGCATCTCCGGGAGGTGGAACGACGCTTGCGCCGCGACGGCGTATCGCTTCGCGATCTCGCGACGGAGCTCGAGGTCGTCCTCGGGAATCCCCGCAAGCGCCTGCTGGTAGTACTGCGCCGCCTGGTCCTTCGCCCAGCCGCGGCTGGCCTGGTCGCCGGCGGCGACGTAGTACTTCGCTGCACGCGCGAGGTCGCCCGCCTCGCGCCAGTGCTGCGCGAGCGCCGGCGCCACGTCGCCGACCTCCCCGACGGCTTCTTCGAGGAAGAGGGCAATCGACTCATGCCTTTCCCGCCTGCGTGCGCGCGGTAGCGTCGCGTAGGCGACCTCGCGGATGAGCTGATGCTTAAAGGCGAACTGCTGCTGGCCGCCGAGGCGTGACACCGGGTCCCGTCGGATGAGGTCGCGACCCTCGAGCGCGTCGAGCGTCTCCGCCCCGGCACGCAGGCCACCTGACCAGAATACCTTGCCGAACACGGCCGCATCGAGCAGGGCCTCGCGCTCCGTGGCGGGCAGTGCGTCGATGCGCGCGGCGACGATGTTCCGGATGCTCGTCGGCAGCTCGCCTTGCTCCGCGCGCCCTTCCGCAAGCGACGCGACGAGCTCTTCGACGAAGAGCGGATTGCCCTCCGCCGTCTCGGCGAGGTCGCTGATGCGACGGGCTTCCACACCTGCTATCTCGAACAGGCGCTCTGCCAACGCGCGCGCGTCCGGTTCGGCGAGCGGCTCGAGTTGCACGGCGCTGTAAGCGGGGAGGCCCCCGCCCCATGTGGGACGAGACGACAAGAGCTCCGGTCTCGCCTGCGTGAGCAGCAACAGCGGCACGTCGCGCACCCGCGAGGCGAGCATCTCGAGCAGGTCGAGCAGGCTCGAAGCCGCGACGTGGATGTCCTCGAAGACGAGCATCGTCGGCTGCTCGAGAGCCAACGCCTCGAGGTAGCGGCGCGCGGAGTAGAAC
>JBKPGW010000169.1:0-1608 GCA_046729555.1 Actinomycetota bacterium
TCTGATCCGCGACGTGCACCACGGCGCCTACGGCGCCGTGTATCCGCTGCTGATCTCCCCGGCATGGCGCCTGTTCGGGTCGGTCCCGGACGCCTACGCTGCCGCCAAGACGATCGGCTCGGTGCTGATGTCGCTCACGGCGATTCCCGTGTACTTCCTCGCGCGCCGCCTCGTCTCGCCGCTGTGGTCGCTGCTCGCGGCGGCGCTGGCGGTGGCCGTGCCGTCGATGATGTACACGGGCACGCTGATGACGGAGACGGTCTTCTATCCCGTCTTCGCCTGCGTCGCGCTCTCGCTCGTGCTCGCCCTCGAGCGCCCGACCCTGCAGCGCCAGCTGATCCTGCTCGGCGTCTGCCTGGTCGCGTTCCTGGCCCGCTCGCAGGCGATCGCGCTGGTCCCCGCCGTCGCGACGGCGCCGCTCGTGCTGGCCTGGCTCGACCGGCGTCGGGTGCTGCGCGTCGTCGCCGACTTCCGGGCCGTCTACGGGGTTCTGGCCACCGCCGTCGTCGGCGTGCTCGCGGTCGAGCTCGCGCGTGGGCACTCGCCGTTCGACGTCCTCGGCAGCTACAGCGTCACGGGCCACGCCGACTACCGGCCCGGCCAGGTGGTGAAGTGGCTGCTCTACCACGTCTCCGAGCTCGACCTCTACCTCGGGATCGTTCCCTTCGCCGCCCTGCTGCTGCTCGTCGCGCTCGGCCGCTCGCTCGACCGTCCGCTACGGGTCTTTCTCGCGGCGATGCTGCCGCTGACGGCGTGGCTGCTGCTCGAGGTCGCAGCGTTCGCCTCCGCGCTCTCGCCGCGCGTGCAGGAGCGCAACCTGTTCTACGTCGCCCCGCTCTTCCTCATCGCCCTGCTCGCCTGGATCGAGCGCGGCATGCCGCGACCCGCGCGCGCTGCGGCAGTGGCTGCGGTCGTCGCCGCGGCGCTCCCCGGTGCGCTGCCGTACCACCGGCTGATCGACACGTCGGCCGAGTCCGACACGCTCGCGCTGCTGCCGCTCTGGTGGCTGCAGGAAACCGTGGTCAGCCTCGACACCGTCGGGGTCGTAGTCGTCGCCGCCGCCGCGGTGCTCGGCCTCGTCTTCCTCACCATCTCGCCGCGCTACGCGCTCGTGCTGCCGGCCCTCGTCCTCGCCTGGTTCGCGTTCGCGACGGAGCGGATCGAGCGCTTCGACCACGGCTTCCCGAAGGCATCTGTCGGCGCGCTCTACCAGGGCATCACGGCGTCGAAGCGCGACTGGATCGACGCGACCGTCGGCCGAAATGCCGACGTGGCGTTCCTGTACTCGGGCAGGAACCCGCACGACCAGCCCCTGACCCTGTGGGAGAACGAGTTCTACAACCGGAGCATCGGGCCGGTCTACGACTTGCGACAGCAGTCGATGGGCGACCTCCCCGAGACGCCCGTGCACGAGCGTGCAGATGGTGTGCTGCTCACTCCCGACGGCCGGCCGGTGCGCAGCCGCTACGTGCTCTCCGACGACAGCGTGCCGCTGGCGGGGAAGATCATCGGCCGCGACGAGTTGCGCGGAATGTTGCTGCGGCGCACCGACGGCCTGGTCGCCATTGCGTCGCACGTGTCGGGCGTCTATCGGGACGGCTGGTCCGG
>JBKPGW010000170.1:0-2662 GCA_046729555.1 Actinomycetota bacterium
GCTCTTCGCCGTCGTGACGGCGCTGCTGGCAGGCGTGGCGGCGTACCTCCTCGTGTGCCGGGCGCTCAGGGTTCGCGAGCTCGGGGCGTTGCTAGCTTTGCGAAGCCGCTTCGCGCGCACCTGAGATGACTCAAGACCGGATTCGCAACTTCTCGATCATCGCCCACATCGACCATGGGAAGTCGACGCTGGCCGACCGCATCCTCGAGCTGACGCACGCGGTTTCGAGCCGGGAGATGCGCGAGCAGGTGCTCGACACGATGGAGCTCGAGCGCGAACGGGGGATCACGATCAAGGCGCAGGCCGTCCGCGTCGAGTGGAAGGGGCATCAGCTCAACCTGATCGACACGCCCGGGCACGTCGACTTCACCTACGAGGTCTCGCGCTCGCTGCAGGCGTGCGAGGGTGCGCTGCTCGTCGTCGACGCAGCCCAGGGCACGCAGGCGCAGACGCTCGCGAACGCGTATCTCGCGATCGAAAACAACCTCGAGATCGTCCCGGTCGTGAACAAGATCGACTTGCCGCAGGCCGACCCCGACACCGCCGCGGCCGAGCTGGCCGACCTGATCGGCGACGACCCCGAGCACGTCCTGCGGATCTCGGCGAAGACCGGCACGGGCGTGGAGGACGTCCTCGATGCGATCGTTGAGCGTGTGCCGCCGCCTGCGGGCGACCCCGACGCACCTGCGCGCGCGCTGATCTTCGACTCGTCGTACGACCAGTACCGGGGCGTCGTCGCCTTCGTGCGCGTCGTGGACGGCCACTTCTCCACGCGCGAGCCGCTGCGTGCGATGGCGCTCGGCACCCGCTTCGAAGCCGAGGAGCTCGGGTTTTTCTCGCCGACGCGCAGCGCCTCCCCGACGCTCCGGGCCGGCGAGGTCGGCTACGTGATCACGGGCCTGAAGGATGTCTCGCGCCTGCGTGTCGGCGACACGCTCACGTCGGAGAGCCGCGCCGCCGCCGAGCCGCTGCCGGGCTACAAGGACGTCAAGCCGATGGTGTTCGCGGGCCTGTTCCCGACGGACTCCGACGACTACCCGGAGCTGCGCGACGCGCTCGAGAAGCTGAAGCTCAACGACGCTGCGCTCTTCTACGAGCCGGAGACGTCACAGGCGCTCGGCTTCGGTTTCCGCTGCGGCTTCCTCGGCCTACTGCACATGGAGATCGTGCGCGAGCGGCTCGAGCGCGAGTTCGACCTCGACCTGCTCGTCACGGCGCCGAACGTCGCCTACCGGGTGAAGCCGCCGAACGAGGACTGGCGCGAGGTGCACACGCCGAGCGACATGCCCAACGAGGTCGAAGAGGTCGAGGAGCCGTACATCAAGGCCTCGATCATCGTCCCGAAGGAGTACGTCGGCGGCGTGATGGAGCTGAACAACGACCGCCGCGGGCGGTTCGATCACCTCGAGTACCTCTCCGAGGAACGCGTGCATCTGACCTACGAGCTGCCGCTCGCGGAGATCGTGCTCGACTACTACGACCAGCTGAAGTCGCGCACCCGCGGGTACGCCAGCTTCGACTACGACGTGATCGGGTTCCGTCCGGGCAAGCTCGTCCGCGTCGACGTGTTGGTTGGAGGCGAAAGCGTCGACGCGCTCTCGCTGATCATCCATCGGGACTCGGCGTACGACCGCGGCCGCGCGCTCGTGGAGCGGCTCCAGAAGGAGATTCCGCGCCAGCACTTCGACGTCGCGATCCAGGCTGCGATCGGTGCACGCGTGATTGCGCGCGAGACCGTCAAGGCGCGGCGCAAGGACGTGCTGGCCAAGTGCTACGGCGGCGACATCACCCGCAAGCGCAAGCTGCTCGAGCGCCAGAAGGCCGGCAAGAAGCGGATGAAGCAGGTCGGGATGGTCGAGGTGCCGCAGGAGGCGTTCCTCGCCGTCCTCAACCTGAACGGAGAGAAGAAGTGACGCGCCACCTCTACGTCCATCTCCCGTTCTGCGCGCACCGCTGCGGCTACTGCGACTTCGTCACGGTCGTCGGGCGGCACGGTCAGCACGCCGCCTACGTCGACGCGCTGTTGACGGAGCTCGCGCTCGAGCGCGGGCTGCTCGCCCCGGATGTCGAAACCGTGTTCCTCGGCGGCGGGACGCCGACGTTCACGGAGCCGCGTGCGCTCGAGCGCCTGTTGACCGGGCTGCCGCGCGCGCAGGAGGTGACGGTCGAGGCGAATCCCGAGACCGTCACGCAGGACCTTGCGCGCATGCTGCGCGGGCTTGGGGTGAATCGCGTCTCGCTGGGCGTCCAGAGCTTCCGGCCGCAGCTCCTGTCTGTGCTGGATCGCGTTGCCCAACCTGACACCGTCCGGCGCGCCTTCTACCATCTGCGTGATGCCGGATTTGACAACATCTCGTTCGATCTCATCTACGGGATCCCCGGCCAGAGCCCCGCCGATCTCGAGGCGGATCTCGGCGACGCGCTCGATCTCGGCCCGGAGCATCTCTCCTGCTACGAGCTCGAGGCGAAGCCGGGGACGCGCTTCACCCATGCCCACGGAGCGGAGCTGGCGCGCCAGGCTGACGCGATGGAGTCCTACTTCGAGCTCGTCGTCGACGCGCTGACGGGCAACGGCTATCGCTGGTACGAGACCGCGAACTTCTGTCGTGAGGGCGACCGCGACCTGCGCTCGCGACACAACCTCGCGTACTGGCTCGGCCGC
>JBKPGW010000171.1:0-20840 GCA_046729555.1 Actinomycetota bacterium
AGCCGGGACACGGCTCGACGTTCCGCATCGTTCTGCCGCTCTCGGACTGAGCATCCGCGCTCGTTCCACCGTACGAGCGCGAGATCGCCAAGCTCAGCGACCGGCGCATCGACTTGCTCGAAGAGTTGTTTGCGCTCGACGCGCGACGCGTCTAGCGGAGACCGAAGCGGCGGCGACGTCCGGGTGCCGAGAAGACCTGGCGCCGCAACTGCGAGTCGGGAGCGATCCCCGCTAACCCGCCCAGGACTTCTGTCGGTGAGACAAACCGGTCTTTGCTCTCCTGACAGCGGGAGCAGCGGCGCATGTGCTGGGACACCGAGCGGCTGTCGTCCCCGGCGGCGAGGATCTCGAGCTCGGTGCAGTTATGGCGCCCGCGGCGGACGACGAGCTCCGACGTGACCTCCTCGTCGAACGCAAATCGGGTCCGCACGAGCCTTGTCGAGACGGCGCCGTTCAATCCAAGCTGCTCGGCGATCGCGTCGGCGCTGAGATCGTGACGGACCGCCAGGGCCAGCAACGAATAGTCCTCGAGCGAGAGTGAGGCGGCGGTGTCCCAGACGAGCTCGACGAGCTCACGATCGAACAGGACCGACGCGTCGGGAACGCGATCCCCGTCGATGCGTGTGAAGTCCAGCGCCTCCCGCTCCGACCCGTCACGGTCTCGGCGGTAGCGCAACGCATCGAGCGCGCAGGCGCGAGCCGTCGTGAAGAGCCAGGCCGAGACCTCGTTCCCCTGCTCCGGAAACGCCCGCCGCGCTTTGGCGAAGGTCTCAACGACGACGTCGGCCGCGACAGCGCGATCACGCACGACACGAAGCACGTAGTCGTAGACGCCCTCGAAATGAGGGCCGTACAGCGCAATGAATGCTTCTCGATCTCCGGCCTGGGTACGAGCGTCGACCGCCTCGTCCGCCGGAGCAGCAGTAGCCGCTACTGCCTCCATGCCTTCCTTACTCGGGGGACGGATTGCAAGTCAGTAGCAGCGAAAAGGGGAGTGCCCCCAGCGGGATTCGAACCCGCGCTACCACCTTGAAAGGGTGGCGACCTGGGCCGCTAGTCGATGGGGGCGGCCGACGCAGGATAGCCGCGAAGCGCATCTACCCTGGCGGCGCGGGCCGGTAGCTCAGTTGGTAGAGCAGGGGACTTTTAATCCCAAGGTCACAGGTTCGATCCCTGTCCGGCCCACTGAACCTGGCAGTGCGCGGCTTGGTGGCTGATCTTGGAGGGAGACGTTTCGAGCCGAGCTGTCTCGCGTATTTGACGTCGTTCGGCCCACGCTCACCGACAAGACTCACGCGCGCCCATACTGGGCTCGAACTGACCTGCGAAGAACCGAGGCGGATGATCGTGTCGCTCGACGCGTTCGATCAACTTTCAGGCTGATCGGCCTATCCTCTCGGTGTGGCAGAGAGCGACGGCGCGACCTGCGCGGCGTGCGGCACGCTCAATCGTGCGGGTAGAAAGTTCTGCGCCGAGTGCGGAACCGCGCTCGGGATCTCCTGTCCGACCTGTGGCACCGCGAACGAACCGGGCGAGCGCTTCTGCGGCGAGTGCGGAGCCTCTCTCCGCGCATCTGCCGCGGCGGCCGAGCGATCGCCCGTGGCAGTCGAGCGGAGACTTGTTTCGGTTCTTTTCGCCGACCTCGTCGGCTTCACGCCTCTCTCCGAGGAGCGTGACGCTGAGGATGTGCGCGAGGTGCTCTCGCGGTACTTCGAACTCGCGGCGGGCGTGATTGCTCGCTACGGCGGGCAGGTCGAGAAGTTCATCGGCGACGCTGTAATGGCGGTCTGGGGCACGCCGGTGGCGCAGGAGGACGATGCTGAGCGCGGAGTACGGGCTGCCCTTGATCTCGTCGACGCGGTGGACGAGTTCGGGCGTGAGGCGGGCATGGCTCAGCTGGCCGCGCGGGCAGCGGTCCTTACCGGCGAGGCGGCCGTGAACCTCGGGGCCGCCGGGCAGGGAATGGTCGCCGGCGATCTCGTCAACGCCGCTTCCCGGGTGCAGACGCTCGCGGATCCCGGATCGGTCCTGGTGGGGGAGGCTACGCGGCGCGCGACCCAACGAGCGATCACGTATTCGGATGCCGGTACCCACGAGCTCAAGGGCCGGGGCGAGCCGATTGCGCTGTGGCGCGCCGTCCGCATTACGGCGGGTCGCGGGGGTGATCTGAAGCGCGATGTCCTCGAGCCGCCGTTCGTCGGCCGGGAGCGAGAGTTTCGATTGCTCAAGGAGCTTTTCCACGCTAGCTCTGAGCAACGCAAGGCCCACCTCGTCTCGATCATTGGCATCGCCGGGATCGGCAAGTCGCGGCTGGCCTGGGAGCTCCAGACGTACCTCGACGGGCTCGACCGGATGATCCGCTGGCACCAGGGTCGCTGCCTGGCCTACGGCGAAGGCGTCTCGTACTGGGCGCTCGCCGAGATGGTGCGAATGCGCGCGGGCATCGCGGAGGGCGAGGAGGCGGCTTCCGCCCGGGTGAAATTGCGTGCTGCGGTGGAGCTCCACGTGGCCGATTCGGACGAGCGGGAGTGGATCGAGCCCAGGCTCGCGCAGCTGCTCGCTCTAGAAGATCGCGACGGCCGCGAAGCACAGGATCTTTTTGCTGGCTGGCGTCTGTTCCTCGAGCGGATCGCCGAGCGCGAACCGGTTGTGCTCGTCCTCGAGGACATGCAGTGGGCCGACGCGGCCTTGCTCGAGTTTCTCGAGTACTTGCTCGACTGGTCACGGAACCACGCGATCTTCGTGCTCGCACTTGCTCGTCCCGAGCTCGCCGAGCGCCACGCTGGTTGGGCGGTTGGTCTACGAAGCGCGACGGCGCTCGCGCTTGAGCCGCTCGCAGATGAAGCGATGGAGGCTCTTCTCGACGGCTTCGTCCCGGGACTTCCGGTTGACGTCCGCAGCCGGGTGCTTGCTCGTGCCGAGGGCGTGCCGCTCTACGCGGTCGAGACCGTCCGGATGTTGCTCGACCGTGGGTACCTCAAGCAGGAGGGGGACGGCTATCGGCCAGCGAGGGAGATCGACGTGCTCGAGGTGCCCGAGACGCTGCACGCTCTCATCGCCGCCCGACTCGACGGGCTCGCGGCGGACGAGCGCCGTCTGCTGCAGGACGCATCCGTGCTCGGCAAGAGCTTTACGAGGGCCGCCCTCGCCGTCGTCAGCGACCTACCAGACGAGATGCTCGATCCCCTCCTTGTTTCCCTCGTGCGCAAGGAGATCCTGTCGCTGCAGGCCGATCCGCGTTCGCCCGAGCGCGGCCAGTACACGTTCCTCCAGGACCTGCTCCGCCACGTCGCCTACGACACGCTGCCGAGGAAAGAGCGCAAGACCCGGCACCTCGCCGCGGCGACGCACCTAGAGCAAGAGAGGCTCGACCAAGGCCAAGACGTCGCCGAGATCGTCGCCTCGCACTACCTGACGGCGCTGGAGCTCGATCCCGACGCGGCCGATGCCAAAGACGTTAGCGCGCGAGCGCGAGGAACACTCGTCGCGGCCGGCGATCGGGCGGAGTCGGTCGCGGCGAACGAGAACGCCCAGCGGTACTTCGAACAAGCGCTCGAGCTCGTCACCAGCCCGGTCGAGCGGGCCGAGCTGCACGAGCGCGCCGGACGCATGGCGGCGCGAAGCCTGCGGACAAGGGAGGCGCGCGGGCACCTCGAGCTGGCGATCGCGGACTACGAGGAAACCGGTCTCACGCATCCCGCTGCGCGAGTCCGAGCGCGGCTCGGCCTCCTAACCTGGTCGCAGGAGGCCGACATCGAACGGGCGATCGGCGACCTCGAGCACGCGTTCGAGGTCCTCGCAGGCGAGGAGCATGACGCTGACCTGGCCATGCTCGCGGTCACGTTGGGACGGCCGCTCTTCTTCGTTGGTCGGCTCGACGACGCGATGGCACGCACCGAGCTCGCGCTCGAGATTGCAGAGTCGTTGCAGCTGCCCGAGGTGCTTTCTCACGGACTCAATACGAAAGGCCTCATCCTCGCGGCGAGAGGCAGGCACGAAGAGGCGGAGCTCCTGCTGCGACACTCGCTCGAGGTGGCCCTCGCCCGCGAGCTGTCTGAAGCCGCGCTGCGGGCATACATGAATCTCACCGCGATCGTCTCGCAGCGCGACCGAATCCGCGAGGCCCTCGAGCTGAGCCTCAGCGGCGTCGAGCTGGCCAGGAAAGTCGGTCACCGAGACCTCGAACATGGCTTACTCGGGTGGGCGCGCTCAAACATGCTTGCGCTAGGGGAATGGGATGAGGTGCTCGCCGAGGAGGCCGAGTTGGACGCCGAGGACGAGCGGACTCTGGCCTACCACCGATTTCTCCTCACTGGGTTGTTCCTCGCGAGGGGAAACCGCGAGGAAGCCCAGCGTCGGTTGGACGCGATTCGCAGCCACATCGATCTGCGGGAGGTCCAAGACTTCGCCGGGTTCAGATCCGACGAAGCAGAGCTGCTGCTCGCCTCTGGAAGGCCAAGCGAGGCGCTCGCCGCCGCCGAGGAGGTCATCGACATGCGCGCCCGGCTTGCCGGAGGCACGTCGCACTGGGGAGTGAAAAAGGCGCTCGCGCTGGCACTCGAGTCGGCATCGGCGACCACGGACGAGGCGAAGGTGGACGAGCTCCTGGCATTTATCGAGCGCGTTCCGCCGGGTGAGCTGACTCCGTTTCTTCGAGCCGTTGGCGCCCGCTTCGCAGCCCGCCGGGCTGTACTCAGAGGAGACGGCGAGACCGCCGGCGCAGGCTTCCTCGCGGCTGCCCGCATCTTCCGCGAGCTCGAGGCGCCCTTCGAGCTTGCGGTTGTCCTGCTCGAGCACGCCGAGTGGCTCACAAGCGAAGGCTGGGTGGAGGAGGCCGAGCTCGTTGCTGCCGAGGCGAGAGACATCTTCGAGCGTTTGCGCGCGACCCCTTACCTCGAGCGGCTCGAGCGCCTGCCGAGGCCATCCCCAGTCGTTGCGTCGTAGCGGGGCACGACCTGTTCGACGTTCCTTGTGGTCTTCTGAGACGCGCTCCGCTGCGCGAGCTGGGCGGCGGGGCCGCCCCGACGCGGCTGCGTTACACGTTCAGACGCTGCGGAGTTACGCAGACGGTTCGGTTTTGCGCACTGACAAGTTCCGCCCCATACCTGACCTTGCGCAAACCCTCGGCGCCTAATCTCCCTCGGCCGTGGTCGACGCTCCGGCGAACACCGGCGCTCCGAGCTGCTCCCTCAGGCCGTGGTCGTCACGGTGATTCCAGATCTCGACAACCTTCCCGCTGTCGCCGAAGCGAAAGATGTTCACTCCTGAGAAGGTCACGTTCTTGCCCGTCGGTGCGACATCGCCCCAAGCACCGGTGTGCGTACCGGAAGCCGTCCAGCGAGCGGCGACGAGGTCGCCGTCGCCAGGGACAAGGTCGACGCGCCACTCGAGATCAGGAAACGCGCGCCGGAACTGCTCGGCGATTAGCGCTTGGCCCGCGCCACCCGCAGCCGCCTGCGTCGGCCGAAGATCGTGGCGGACATAGTCGTCCTCGAACACGTCCTCCGCAAAGCTGACATTTCCTCGGCGCCAGACCTCGTCGTAGAAGCGACGCACGAGCGCCTTGTTCGCCTCGACGTTCATTCGCCGGCAATCCTAAGTCGGCGCGTGGTTACGAGACGTCGAGCGGCGCATACTTTGCGACCGTGCATGTCGTCCGGACCAACGGGCTCGAGATTGCCTACGAGCGCGTTGGCAAGGGACCACTACTCGTACTCGTGCACGGCGCCGCCCTGGATGGCCGCATGTGGCAGCCGCAGCTCGCCGCCTTGTCCGACGAGTTCACCGTGGTCGCCTGGGACGAACCCGGAGCGGGCCGCTCCTCGGACCTGCCCGCGGGCTTCGGCCTAGCGGACTATGCGAACTGCCTCGCCGTGCTGATCGAGGCGCTCGCGCTGGGCGAGGCGCACGTCGCCGGCCTCTCCTGGGGCGGCACCGTCGTGCAGGAGCTCTACCGCCACCACCCCGGGCTCGTCGCAACCCTGATCCTCGCCGACACGTACGCGGGCTGGAAAGGGTCGTTGCCTCCGGAGGAGGTCGGTGCCCGAGTTGCGGGCGTGCGGCAGATGCTCGCAGCACCCGCCGCGCAGTTCGATCCCACCCTTCCTGGGCTGTTCGCCGGCGAGCTGCCGGCAAAGTTCGTCCCGCTGCTCGACGAGATGGCTGCGGCCGTCCGCCCAGAGAGCCTTGGGACGGAGCTGTTCCTGATGGCCGAGGTCGACCAGCGGGACCTGCTGCCGCGCATAGGCGTGCCGACACTTCTGATCTGGGGCGAGCTCGACGTGCGTTCGCCACTCAGCGTCGCACGCCAATTCGAGCAGGCGATCCCGGATACGAAGCTCGTCGTGATTCCGGGGTCCGGTCATGTCAGCAACCTCGAGCAGCCCGAGCAATTCAACGACGCCGTACGTGAGTTCTGCCTCGCCCACTCTCCGGACGTCCCGTGATCGAGCGCTATCGTGAGCTCGTGGCTTGCGTTCGGAGCGTGCGAATCGCGCAGTGCCTCGGTGGAGCTGTTGCGGTGCTCGTGCTAACGGGCGGGCTGGCCTCGGTTGCGCTCGCCCGCACTGCCAGTCGCGACCGGATCCCGCCGACGTTCGCCGGCCTCGAGTCCGCGACCACGTGCGTCCCCGGCCCGATCGGCGGGCAGAACACCACCTACGAGCTCCGCTGGGACCCGGCAACAGACAACGTCACGCCTTCGACGAAGATCGTCTACGACATCTACCAGGCGGCCACGCCCGGCGGCGAGGACTTCTCCTCGGCGACCTACACGACACCGCGCGGCGCCAGCGCTTTTACCACGCCGCCGCTGCCGGCCGACAAGCCCTTCTACTTCGTCGTCCGCGCGCGAGACCGCGCGGGCAACCGCGATTCCAACCACGTCGAGCTCCAAGGCGTGAACCTCTGCGTCTGATGGGGTCTGACCCCTCCCGGCTCAGACCCCGGCCTTTGCCCGTGGATAAGGCCCGCATCGACAAGTGGCTCTGGGCCGCACGTTTCTTCAAGACGCGTGGCCTCGCGGCGAGTGCCGTGCTGGGCGGACGGGTCCACGTCAACGGCGAGCGCGTGAAGCCGTCGAAGCTCGTCCGCGCGGGCGACGTCGTGGAGCTGACCAAGGGAACCGAGCGCTGGACGCTCGCAGTAACAAAGGTCGCTGATCGGCGCGGCCCGGCAGCGGACGCGCGGCAGCTGTACAGCGAGACCGCCGACTCGTACGCGCGCCGCGAGCTCCTCGCGCTCGAACGGCGGCTCGCGCGCGCCCCCGGCGCCGACCTCGGCGCACGGCCGACCAAGCGGGCCCGCCGGCGGCTCGACGCCCTCCGCCGCGGGCGCCGTCGCTGATCAGATCGGCGGTCTGCCGAAGTGGCGGGAGCCGTCGGGCGGTCGCAGGAAGTGCTCGCCGCCTGGGCCTAGATGGGTCGAGTTGACGAGGTTCGTGATCCGGTCGCGGAGATCGTTGAGCATCTCCGTCTCCTGAGCCTTCGTCAGGCGCCCCGTGGCCACGGCCTGGTCGAGATGCTCCTTTGCAGCGGCGACGAGAACGTCGACCAGCCCGTCCACCGACTTGCCGTGCGCTTGCGCGACCTGGGCCAGGCTCTTTCCGCTTTCGAGCTCTGAACGAAGCTGCGCCTCCGTCACGCCGAGGTAGTCGGCCGCTGCGGAGAGCTTGCCGATGAAGCCGAAGTGGCCGAAGCCGCGATGGAACCCGCCGAAGAGCGGGAAGTCGTCCGAGTTGATCCGCTGCTTCAGCGCATCGCCTGCGGCTTGTGTGAGCCGACCCGCGGCGACGGCTGCGTCAACGCGGTCGCTGAGCGCCTTCTTCAGCGCGTCACTCAGCTTGGTGGGTGAGATGCCGAGTTCTTTCGCCGCGTCGTTCAACACGGCCTGGTTCTCTTCGGATGGTGAGGAGCCCGACGCGGCGACCGCGACACCGCCGCCGGCCGCGGCGAGCAGAACGCCCACTCCGAGCATGACTTTTCGGTTTGGTTTCATGCGCGCAGCGTCGCAGCGACGCCTAAGAAGGCGCTAAGAAGAACCTAAGAGTTTCGCACCGCGCCGTTGAGGCGCAGGACGATGCGCGTGCCGCCGCCCTCCGCGCGCTCTGCCACCACCGCGCCGCCGTGTGCCTCCGCGACCTGGCGCACGATCGCCAGTCCGAGCCCCGAGCCGGGCAGTCCGCGTGCCGAGCGTGCGCGGTAGAAGCGGTCGAAGACGTACGGGAGATCCTCTTCGTCGATTCCGGGCCCGTGGTCGCGCACGGTCACGGTGCCGTCTTGGACGCCGACCTCGACTTCGCCGCCAGGTGGGCTCCACTTCGCCGCGTTGTCCAGCAGGTTCGCGAGCGCCCGCTCGATCGTCGACGGCACGCCTTGCACGATGGACTCCTCCAGGTTCGTGCTGAACGTAACGGACGGCTGGTTGCGGCGCGCGCGCTCGACCGCGTCGGCCGCGACGAGATCGAGCCGCACGTCCTCCGGCTCGGCGGTGTGCTGCTCCCCACGCGCGAGGTCGATCAGCTCCGAGATCAGGGTTGTCATCTCGCCGAGCTGCTCGACCACGTCTTTGAGCAGCCGCTCGCGCTCGCCGGGCGGCAGGCGACGGTCGCTGGCGAGCACCTCGATGTTCGTGCGCAGACTGGTGAGCGGAGTGCGCAGCTCGTGGGACGCATCGGCGACGAGCTGTCGCTGCGCACGCGTCGACTCCTCGAGCGCGCCGAGCATCGTGTTGAAGCTCGCCGCCAGCCGCGTGAGCTCGTCGCGGCCACTTGCATCGATGCGTTGCGAGAGATCACCGGTTTCGGTGACGGTCTCCGTCGCGGCGGTCAGACGCCGCACGGGCGCGAGCGCCGCGCGCGACACGAGCAGCCCGAGCGCAGCGGCGATCGCGATGCCGCCGCCACTGATCAGGATCAGGTAGTTCTCGATCCTGCCGAGGGAGTGGTCGACCTCGGTCAGCGGACGCACGACCTGCACGGCCACGCTGCCGACCGGGAAGGTGATCATCCGAACGTGCGTGTCGGACACGTGCACATCGCGGAGGAACGTGGGTGCCACGCCGCGTGCAACGTTGATGTCGTGATCATCGACCGGAAGAGGCGTCGTCGCACCGCCCAGCAGCACCGTCTGGCCGTCGGGCTTGACGACCTGCGGATAGCCGGGCGCTCCGCCTAGCTCCGCGCGCAGGTGAAACAGGCCGCGCAACACCTCCTCGGGCGGCGCACCCTGGATGTTCTGCGCGCTTCGTCTCAGGCTGTCGTCGATCGGGCTCCGCAGCTCGTCCTTGACGATGAAGTAGATGACGAACGACGCGGAGACGATCGCGAGCGCCACCGCGGCCGCGGCCACCAGCGCGAGGCGTGCGCGAAAGCTCATTTCTCGCGCAGCGCGTAGCCGACGCCGCGCACGGTGTGGATCAAGCGCGGCTCGCCGCCGGCTTCGGTCTTGCGCCGCAGGTAGCCGATGTAGACGTCGAGCGAATTGGAGGCGAAGCCGAAGTCGTAACCCCACACGCGCTCGAAGATGATCGAGCGTGTCAAGACCTGCCGCGGGTTGCGCAGGAAGAGCTCCAGCAGCGCAAACTCGGTTCGGGTCAGCTCGATGTGACGACCGCCGCGCCGGACGTCACGCGTGCCGAGGTCGACCTCGAGGTCGGCGAAAGACACCACCTCGCCGCCGCCGTCGCCGTTCGTCGTCCGCCGTAGCAGTGCGCGGACACGCGCCAGCAGCTCCTCGAGTGCGAATGGTTTCGTCACGTAGTCGTCGGCGCCGGCATCCAAGCCGGCGACCCGGTTCTCGACCTCGTCGCGGGCCGTCAGCATCAGCACTGGGACGCGGTTCCCGGACGCGCGCAGGCGGCGGCAGACCTCGAGACCGTCGACGCCGGGCATCAGCACGTCGAGGATGACCGCGTCCGGCTGCGGCTCTTCCTCCCGCAACGCCGACAGGGCTTCGCTGCCGTCGGCTGCGAGCTCGATCTCGTAGCCCTCGAGCTCGAGGGCACGGCGGAGCGATTCGCGCACCGCGCGTTCGTCGTCGACGACCAGAAGCTTCATGCCGAACATTGTGGCTCGGAAAGCTGAAAGAGAGCTAAGAAGCCCCGCTCAGGGCTTTGTCACGGAAAGGCGGAACGAGCCTTTGCCGCGGAGCTCGGTCACGCGCACGCGGTAACTGCGCGCCCCGCAGATCGTCGTCGAGCGGGTCAGCGTGCCGCCGCCGGTGACGTGCGCGACGCGCGTCGATGACGCATAGACGTCGAGCGCCACGCGCAGCCCTGCGGAAGATCTCAGAGCAACCCTCAGCGTCCCGTCCAGAGTCGTGGCAACCGTGTACGTCCGCGTCCTCGACGCGCGCGTCACCGACCCCGACCGCGCCGTCGTCGTGTCGGCTTGCCAGGGATTCGTGACGTCCTGCTCGGCCGCCGTCAGCGTAGCGCTCGTCGGATAGAGCGACTGGGAGACGATCTCCCATGGGCTCTCGGGAACGCCGAGCCGCCGCTGGTTGAGGACGCGGTAGGTCTCGGCCCAGCCCTCCCCCGGGTTGACCTCGTAGCGCACGGGGTCCTCGGCGCCCGGAGCGAGCTCGCCTTGCTTCGCGCGTGTGCAAACCTGAATCGACGACGCCCAGCGCTTCGGGCCCCAGTCGAGCGCGTCCCATGGAGTGTTGAGCCGGTTCGCGGCGACGTGGTGGCCGTACTCGTGCGTGATGACGGCCTCGGCCGACAGGTCGGAGCTCGGATCCTCGCCCGGCGCGTACAGCTGCGCGCCCTGCGGGCTGTAGCACGCAAGCGCGTCGGATCCGCAGACGCGCGAGATCTGCGCGGGCGTCGAGAGCAGCACGGTCACCGTCGAGAGCTCCGAGCCGTGCAGGAGCGAGGCGAGGAAGTCGGCCCAGCGCTGACCGAGCGCAGGGTCCATTGGATAGCTGTTGGAGGCGTAGATGGTCACCGCTTCGCCGGCGGCGGTGCGGTACTGACCGCCCCAGTAGCCGTTTGGCGCGAGCGCCCGCGTGGTCGCCGGGGCGCGGATGATGCTGTCCGTGATCGTGCCTGCCGCGCGGCCGATGTCTGCGACGTGCGGAATCTTCAACCGTCTCTCCGGCGCGGACTGCGCCGCCGCCGCTGCCATAAGGGCGGTGACGACAGCGGCGGCGCACAGCACCAACCAGCGGGCGGAGGGGAAACGTCCCGCCCGGGGTGGACGACGCGGGTGGAGGGTCGCTTGGGGTTCCAAGTGCCGCGAAGCCACCGCTGAAGGCTGCCAGCCTGGCCTAAGACACCGCTAAGACAGGCGTTAGTAGTTTGTGAGGCCCGGTCTTATGCACTTCTTACCCCGGTCTCACTCAGATCTTAGGGACAGGTGGTGCCATTGAGACGGTGAAAGCCCGCCCTACCTCTTTCCTCTCGCTGACGGCGGCCGTCGTCGCCGGCGCCCTGATCGGCGCCGGCGGCGGCGCGGGGATCTACGCGGCGTTCGCGTCCGGGACAAAGACGGTCGTCCGTCAGGTCCCCGTCGCCGATTCACAGCCGGCGGCGGCGACGACCGGGCTCTCGGTCAACTCCATCTACAAGCGGGCCTACCGGGGCGTCGTCGAGGTGAAGGTCAACTCTCAGACCACGGATCCGTTTGGCGGAACGCGCTCGCAGTCGGCCGAAGGGTCGGGCTTCGTCTACGACACGGACGGCCACATCATCACGAACCAGCACGTCGTCGACGGCGCCACCTCGGTCCGCGTCACCTTCTGGAACGGGAAGACCTACAACGCGCGAGTCGTCGGCACGGACACGTCGACGGATCTCGCCGTCTTGGACGTCGATGCCCCCTCCTCGGTCCTCTACCCGCTGACGCTCGGAGACTCGAGCAAGGTGGAGGTCGGCGACAACGTGGTCGCGATCGGCGCGCCGTTCGGGCTCGCCGAGACGGTGACGGCCGGAATCGTGAGCGCACTTCACCGCCAGATGACTTCGCCCAACAACTTCTCGATCGACGACTCGATCCAGACCGACGCCGCGATCAACCACGGAAACTCCGGCGGTCCGCTGCTCGACGCACAGGGCCATGTGATCGGCGTGAACGCCCAGATCGAGAGCGACTCCGGCGGCAACGACGGCGTCGGGTTCGCGATCCCCTCCAACACTGTCAAGTCGATCGCGTCGCAGCTGATCTCGAGCGGCAAGGCCGAGCACGCCTACCTCGGTGTCGAGCTGAGCAGCTCCGGCACGATTCCGCGCGTCGTCAGCGTGAGGTCGAGCACGCCGGCAGCCAAGGCTGGTCTGCGCGGCGGCGACGTCATCACCTCACTCGACGGTACCCACATCTCGTCGTCGGACGACCTGCGCGCCGCGATCAACGCGCACAAGCCGGGCGACCGCGTCTCCGTCACCTATACGCGCAACGGGAAGACGCACACCGTCTCACTGACGCTGAGCAGCCGGCCGTCGTAGTTCGCTAGCCCTGCGGGCACTCGTCGCGGGTAGGTTCACCTGCAATGACGGCGCTGCGACGGATCGTCTATCCGCTCGGCCTGGCATGGACGCGGCTCGCGCGTCGGGCTGAGCGGGTCCTGCTCGTCGCCTTCGGCATCGCCGCCGGGGCGGCCTTGCTCGCCGCCGTGCTCGCCGGCAGTCTGGTCGCGCAGGATCGCAGCGTCGAGCGGGCGACCGCGCACATTCCCGCCGAGGACCGCACGGTCCGCCTCGTCTGGGGCGGAATCGCGAGCGGGCCCGGCACCGACGTCGCGCGGCTCGACGAGATGTCGCGCCGCGCGCTCGCACCGCTCGTCCGTTCGCCGACTCGCGCCATGCTGTTCCGGACGTCGCAGGCGCAGGGCCACCTCTTCGACCTGGGCGCGATCGACGGCCTCTCTCGTTACGTGCACGTGCGCTCGGGCCGGCTGCCGCAGCGCTGCACCGCCGACCGCTGTGAAGTCCTGCAACTCGGCGGGGCGGGGCCGATCCCCTCCATTCCGGGCCTGCACCTGGTTCGCGTCGGCCGCGCCACGCTGGACTCGCCGCTCCCGTTCGGAAACCTGATCACGCGCGAGACGTACGCATCCGTGCTCAGCTCGGCCCTGCTGTACCACACGGCACCGACGCCGCCCTTGCTGCTCGCGAACGGCGTCGATGCGCTGGCGCGCATCGACGTGTTCGTCCCGACCTTTCGCAGCTACACGTGGGCTGCGCCGTTGCGCCCGGGCTCCGTCCACCCGTGGACGATCGACAGCTTCGCGCGGACGGTCACGCAGACGCGGTCGGCGCTGCAGTTCAAGTCGCTGCGCTTCGACCTGACCGCACCGATCGCGCAGCTCCGTGCCGCGAACGAGGACGGGAAGGTCGCCGGCCGGCGCCTGCTACTGATCGGCGGCGAGGCCGCGGCGCTGCTGCTCGCCTTCGCGGTGCTCGCCGCCACCGGGCTCCGGCGTGATGCCGAGGCGCAGTGGCGCCGGCTCACGTGGTTCGGCGCGCGCCGGTGGCAGCTCGTCGCCGGATCGGTGGCGGAGATCGGCGTCGTCGCGCTCGCGGGCGCCGCTGTCGGCTGGGCGGCGGGAAGCGGCATCGGCGCACTCGTCGCGAATCGCGCGGGCGTGCCGGCCTGGGACGTGCTCGCGCACTCGGTCGTCGCGGGCCGCGGCTTCGCACTCGCCGCAGGGATCGCGGTCGCGGCGGCGTTGGTCGTCCTGCTCTCGCTTCGCGCCGGGACCGCACGCCTCGGTGCGCTGACCGTCACGCCGGTCGATGCCGCGGCAGCGGGCGCGCTGGTCGCGGTCGTGCTGGCGCTCGCCCGGGGCGCCGCCGACACGCAGTCACTGGCGGATGAGCGCGGCACCGGCGCGGTGTTGCTGCTGCTGCCGGCGCTGATTGCATTCGTCGCCGCCGTCGTCTGGGCGCGTGTGCTGACCCCCGGGCTGCGCGTGGTCGAGCGGCAGGGCCGCAACGCGCCCGTGCCGATGCGGCTCGCGGCACTCTCGCTGGCACGCAATCCCGGCCGTGCCGCCGTCGCCGTCGCATTCCTCGTCGTCAGCCTCGGGCTCGCGCTCTTCGCCGAGACCTATCGCTCGACGCTCGCGCGCGGCGAGACGGACCAGGCCGCCTTCACCGTGCCGGCCGATTTCCTCGTCCGCGAGGACCTCACGAAGCTCGTACCCGTCTTCCAGGCCGCACAGCTGGATCGGTTCCAGACGATCGGCGAGGCAACGCCGGTGCTGCGACTGTCTGCCAACGTCCGCCGCCTCGAGGGGTCGCCCGGACTGACGCTGCTGGGTATCCCCGCGAACGACATCCCGAGGATGCGCTGGCGGGGGGATTACTCGTCGCTGTCGCGCGAGGAGATCGCCAAGCGGCTCCGCCCGGCCGGCGATGTCTCGGTGCGCGGCGTCCGCCTGCCCGGAGACGCGCACCGCCTGGTGCTGCCGTTCCGCGTACGCGGCGACGAGCTCGCCGTTCGCGCGGTGGTGATCACGCGCGCCGGCGGCGCGCAAGGCATCCGCCTCGGCACGACGACGTCCAAGCAGCTCGCAGCACGCCTCCCGGCAAGCGCGCGGGGTGGGCTGCTCGTGTCGTTCACCTTCGACCTGACCAACACCGGGCTGCACGGGGTTCCCAATGCGGGCATCAATGCGCAGGCGATCGCGCAGGGGAACCTCAGCCTCGGCAGGCCGCGCGTCGACGGAATGAGCCTCCCGCTCGACTACGCGAGCTGGACCGGCAGCGGCGGTCTCACCGTGAAGGGACCGGGACGCATCCACTACGTGGTCACCGACGTCCAGGTCGCACGCCTTCGTGCGCGGCAGCCGACGGACGGCCGTCCCATTCCGATCGTCGCGTCGCCACAGCTGGCGGCAGCCGCCGGCCCCGGTGGCGTCCTGCCGCTCAACGTCGCGACCGGGACGATCGTCGGCCGGATCGTGGGAACGGTGCAGCGCATCCCGACGGTCGGCGAGGACGTCGTCATCGGCGACGGGCCCACTGTCGAGACTGCCCTCAGCGCGGAGGCGCCGGGAAGCGGCACGCCGAATGAGGTCTGGCTCGACTCCCCCGACGGCCGCGGGCATGCGACGGCCGCGGCGTTGCGTCGCCCACCGTTCGACGCGCTCGAGGTCGAGGGGCACGACGCACTGCTCCACGATCTGCGCTCGGAGCCGCTGGCGCGCGGCACCCTGTTCACGCTCGCAGCCGCGGCACTCGCCGCGCTCGGGCTCGCGCTCGTCGGGCTCCTGCTCGTGGTCGTCTCCGACCTGCGCGACGAGCGGGGCGAGCTGTTCGACCTCGAGGCGCAGGGCGCGCCGCCGGACATGCTCCGTCGGCACCTGCGGCTGCGGACCGGGCTGGTTGCGACGTTCGGGCTCGTCGGCGGGATCGCGACCGGAGCCGTGCTCGCTGCTCTCGTCGTCGCACTCGTCACCCTGACCGCAAGCGCGGGATCCGCGGAGCTGCCGCTGCTGCTGGGCTTCGAGTGGCCGACGCTTCTGCTCGGACTGCTGGCCTATTTCGGAGTCGCCGCGCTGCTCGTGTCGGCGACGACGCGTCGGGCGTTCCGCGCAGACGTCGCCGGTCGCTTCGCCGAGGTGGGAACGTGAGCGCCGCGATCGAGGTGCGCGACGTCTTCCGCGTGCACCAGACCGCGGAGGGAGACGCCGCCGCGTTGCAGGGGCTGTCGCTGACCGTGCGCGAGCGGGAGGCCGTGACGGTGCTCGGCCCGAGCGGCTCCGGTAAGTCGACGTTCCTGCGCATCCTCGCCGGGCTCGACCGTCCGTCAGCCGGAACCGTGCGCGTGTTCGGCACGGAGCTGGGGAAGCTGCCCGCGCGAGACGTCGCTCGCTACCGCACGGGCACGGTCGGTTACGCGGACCAGCATTACGCCCGTGCGCTCGCACCGGAGCTGAGCGCGCGAGAGCTCGTGGGGCTCGAGCTCGGCCTCGCCGGCGCGACAACGGCCGAGCGAGAGCGTCGCGCGGACGAGCTGCTCGAGCGCGTCGGGCTCGCGGACGAGCGCGACGCACGGCCGGAGGAGCTTTCGGGCGGCGAGCAACAACGCGTTGCCGTCGCAGCGTCGCTCGCGCACCGGCCTCGGCTGTTCCTCGCCGACGAGCCGACCGGCGAGCTCGACGCCGCGAGCGCGCGGCTCGTCTACGACATCATCGGCGAGCTGATCCGCGCCGAGCGTTGCACCGCGGTGATCGTCAGCCACGACCCCGAGTCGGCGTCGATCGCCGACCGCGTCGTCCGGATCCGCGACGGCCGCGTCAGCGAAGAGTCGGGCGGCGACGTCGGCGAAGAGGCGATCGTCGTGGGAAAGGGCGGCTGGCTGCGGCTGCCGGAGGAGCTGCTCCGCCGCTCCGGCATTCGCACGCATGCGAACGCACGGCTCGAAGGACAGGAGATCGTCGTTTCAGCGGGTGAGAGGGCACCGGAGGAGACAGCCGTGGAGACCGCTGTCGCTCCCCCGCGCGAATCGACCGAGGTCGCGACGCTGCGTGGGTTGCGCAAGAGCTACGGCCGACGCACGGTCCTCGACGGCCTCGACGCCGCGTTCCGTTCCTCGACGCTCGCGGCGGTCACTGGTCCGTCCGGCTCGGGCAAGACGACGCTGCTACACGTGCTCGCGGGGCTCGAGCTGCCGGACGGCGGCCGGGTCGAGGTGGTCGGCACCGAGCTGACGCGGCTCGACCGCGCCGCCCGCGCACGCTTCCGCGCCGACCACATCGGCTACGTCGGGCAGCAGCCGGGGCTCGTGCCGACGCTGAGCGCCCTGGAGAACGTCGAGGTCGCGCTCGCGCTGCGCGGCCTGCCGCCCGACTGCGCGCGGGAGACGCTCGTCGCGGTCGGGCTAGAAGATCGTGCCGAGCAGCGCGTGTCGCGGCTGTCGACCGGTGAGCGCGGACGCGTCGGGATCGCGCGCGCGCTTGCACCCCGTCCTCAGCTGCTGCTCGCGGACGAGCCGACCTCACGACTCGATCAGGCGAACGCGATCGCGGTCGGCACGTTGTTCGTCCGGCTCGCGCGGGAGTTCGGCACAGCCGTCGTCTGCGCGACGCACGACCCGCTCCTGATCGAGCAGGCGGACGACGCGCTCAGGCTCGGCTAGTTCCCTTGGTACGTCTTGGACATCGCCTGGAGCAGCTTCCAGGCGATCGAGCCGTGGGTCTCGACGAGCGGGCGGAACTCCCAGGACGTCAGCCCGTAGCACTTGAGGTCGCTCTCGGCCGTGATCGTGGCGGTCCGCGCGCTCTCGTTCAGCAGCGCGACCTCACCGAAGTAGTCCCCCGGCCCGAGGCGCCTCCGTTCGTCGCCGTGGACGGTGACCTTCGCCTCGCCGGACTCGATCACGAAGAAGCCGACGCCGCTCTGCCCCTCGCTCGTGACGGTGTCGCCGGCCGCGAAGGTTCGCTCCTTCATCGATGCAGCGATGCGCCCGAGCTCTTTCCGGTCGAGATCGGAGAAGAGCGGAACGCGCTGCAGGAGATCGACTGCGCCCTCTGCCACGCGAGGACTATGCCACACTGGAATGGTGAGACTCACGGTCGTCGGCTGCTCGCCGGCCTGGCCCAACCCCGGCGGAGCGCAGTCGGGTTACCTCGTCGAGGGGTCGGGGCGGCTTTTGCTCGACTGCGGGCCCGGCGTCCTGCCGCGGCTCCGCGAGCAGGACGGCTGGCCGCGCGTCGACGCGATCGTGATCACGCACTTCCACCTCGACCACTGGGGCGACCTCGTCCCATGGACGTTCGGCGCCATGTACGGGCCCGGCCGCGACTCACCGCAGCCGCAGCTGTGGCTGCCGCCCAACGGGCAGGCCGAGCTCGAGGTCTTCGGCGAGAAGTTCGGCGTTCCCGGGATGTTCGGCGAAGCGTTCGACGCGCGCGAGTACGCGGACGGCATGCCGTTCGAGACCTGCGGTCTCGAGGTGACGCCGGTCCGTGTCCCCCACTACCAGCTGCAGACGTTCGCGCTACGCGTGACGGACGGCACCTCGACGCTCGCCTACTCCGGCGACTCGGCGCCGAGCCCGCAGCTCGCCGAGGTCGGACGCGACGCCGATCTTTTCCTCTGCGAAGCGACGTTGAAGGAAGGGCGCGAGGGCGGGAACGGTCTGCGCGGGCACCTGTCGGCGGAGGAGGCGGTTGCTGCGTTTCACGCGTCTGGCGCGCAACGCCTGGTGATCATCCACCGCCCCGACGAGCTGCCGTTTGTGGCGAACATCGTGCGGGCCTCCGACGGCGAGGTTTTCGACTTCTGAAGACCGAACTGCGGGGGTCTGACCCCACCGGGGTCAGACCCCAGCCTTTGGAAACGCGTACTCCGCAAGCCGTCGGTAGCCGTCCTCGGAGGGATGGTCGCCGTCCGACGTCCACTCCTCCCGCATCCGTCCCGGACGGTCGGGATCTTCGAGCGTGTCGTGGAACGGCAGCAGCGGCACGTCTTCGTCGCGTGCGATCTCTGCGATCAGCTCGTTCACCCGGCGGATCTTCGGCTCCGCTTCCGGCCAGCCGTTGTTCCACGGCAGTACGTCGGCGAGCGCAACGCGCATCCCGAGCTCCTTTCCGCGCTGCACCATCGCGCGCAGGTTCGCGGCGGCTGCCTCGACCTCGCGGCCTTGCGCGACGTCGTTGATGCCGCCCTGGACGATCAGCACGTCCGCACCGCGCGCGCACGCTTCGAGCCGCGCTGCGATCTCGTCGCTGCGCTGCCCGTAGATCCCGCAGTTGCGGATCTCGAGCCGCGGATCGGCGCGCGCCGCCCAGACGTCCCAGCCCGGCGAGCCGGGCGAGCCCTCGGTGATCGAATCGCCGAGGGCCGCGACGACGATCCGGTCGCTACTCCTTCCGTGGATCCGTCTGCTCCGCGACCAGTCTCGCCGCGCCCTCGTCCTTGCGGGCGATGTCGTAGCCCCCGCGCCGCTCGATGACGTGCTCGACGTCGGGCACATCGTGTCCCGGGTAAACCGCAAACTGGTCCGACTCCGAACGGAGCTGTTCGTACTCGGCGTGAGTCATGCTGATCCGCTGCATGCACGAGGCGTCGCCGCACTCACAGATCAGGTCGAGCGGCTGCGAGCCGAGCTCGAAGGTCTCGGCCAGCGCTTCTATGCGCTCGTTCACCTCCCGGAAGACGGCCTCGTTCAGGCCGACGCGCTCTTCGCGCGCGCTCACGTGCCGTGTTTCTCGATCACGACATAGCGGTCGTTGCGCGAGACGACCTCTCCGACAGGTCGCTCCGCGGCCTCGTGGCCGACCGCCGTCATGAACCGACTCGGATCCTCTCGCACCGCTCGGTACTCCGGCCGGGTCAGCTGCACGATCTCCATGCACTCCTCCACCGGGCATTCGCAGAGGAAAGGAATCCGTTCCATCTCGCCACCTGCCAGTTCGGCCGCGTCGCGGATGCGCTCGTTCGCCTCGCGAAAGCGATGGTTGTTCGCCCTGATCCTCTCCGCGACTGCATCCGGCATGTGCCCGTCATTTGCGCAATCCGCGGGTGTCTAAACGTCCGGTAGATGCGGTGTGAGCTCGTCGGGTGTCGGCTCGCGAGGCTTGATCCGCCGCACGAGGTCGTGGAGCTTCATCCGGTTCGACCGCGCGGCACGGCGGATGACGTCGAACGCCTCGTCGACCTCGAGGCCGTAGCGCTCGGCCAGGATGCCCTTCGCCTGCTCGATCGCCACCCGCGACTGCAGCGCCTGTTCGAGCTGGGCCCGCCGCTCGTAGGCGGCCTCCGTGACGGCCAGGAGGCGCCCGACCGCAGTTGCTGCCTCCTGCGGGGTGCCGGCGCGGAGCGACTCGATCGCCCGGAGCTGCGTGTCCTCGTTCACGACCGCATGATCTTACGCTGGTGCGGCCCGCGCGACAGCTAGCGGCGTGGTCTCAGATCCACGACGAGATCGCAGTCGAGGGCGTCGGCGATCCGGAGCAACGTGTCGATCCGCGGCGGCCGGCCGCCGCGCTCGAGCCGCGCGATCGCCGACTGGGTCGTCCCCACGATCTCGGCCAGCTCCCGTTGCGACAGGCCTTTCGCCTGCCGACGCTCCGCGACCTTGTCGGCGACGGCCGCGAAGAACCAGCCGCGGTCGGCGGTCCGAATCTTCTCCTGTAGCCGCTCGAGCGGGCTCTTCGCGGCGCGTGGCATACCAGTAATGCTATATTGACGGAGCGCGATCGTCGTATTGGGCACTCAGGCGCTGGTAGAAGAAGCCGCCGAGCAGAAGCACGGCACCCACGGCGAGGAACGAGAGCGCCCGCTGCGCCGAGCTGAGACTGGGCAGGTCGAAGACGAAGATCTTGCCGAGGCTGACGGCGAACAGGATGAACCCGCCGCCGCGAAGGAGCCGGCGCCGGTGTCGCAGTCCGACGTAGAGCGAAACCAGCGCAAGCATCCCCCAGAAGGCGCTCACTGCGGTCTGGCCGCGCTGGAAGTTCGTGTGCACGCCCTCGGGCGAGACTCGCTGGGCCACCTCGAGGATGGCGAGCGATCCGCCGTAGACGGTGAGCGCGCCTGCGACCCACGTCGCCTGGAGGCGGTAACGCTCGTTCCACGCGAGTGACCAGGCGAATGTCGCGAGCGCGGCGATCAACAGGATCAGACTCGGCAGCCCGTGGCCGGGATGCGCACGCGTCGCGAGGAGGTGCGACGGCGGTGCTTCGATGCCGAGCGTCAGCGCCGCGCAGACGACGAGATAGACGAGCGACGCGACCTGCAGCCTGCGCTCGCTGACGGCGACCGAGACCACAGCCCAGGCGGCCGCACTCGCCGCGTATGCGAGCACGAGCCAGACCCCGGTGAGCAGAAGCGCCTCGCCGTACCCGGCGACTGCGAGCCCGAGGGCCCAGAACAGCGTCCCGAGGTCGCGGCGC
>JBKPGW010000172.1:0-26146 GCA_046729555.1 Actinomycetota bacterium
GACCTGTCCTCCGCTGACATGTTCGGAAAGGCTCCAAGGTGAAGAAAACACAGCACCCCGAAAAGCTCAATGAGCTCACGCGAAGTGTTGTGGAAGTTGAGCCGACCGTCTGACTCGACGTGACCGTCGCTGTCGAGAAGGCCCTCGAACAGTCCTCTGAGGTAGAACGGATCCCCGCACCGATACTTCGCCGGCAGACGCTTCTGATCGCGTTTCCCGAATTCCGCGAGCAGCCTCGCCCACTGCAGTGACCAGAGGTAGACGCGAATGACGCGATCCTGCTTGATGGTCGGCACAACACCCGTAGCCACCTCGACGCACTCGGCGAGCTTCACCGCCGTTTCGTGCTCGTTGGGTCCAAAAGTCCAGGCGACGCGAACGTGCACGGAGTTACGCGACGGCGCAATCAGCACATCGCCGTCACCAAGAAACGCTCCAAACAGGTAGCCGAGGAAGTACGACGGGCCGATCCTTGTGCGATAACGGGCTAGCTGCTGGTTCTTCCTGACCGCGAAGTCGCGGAGATCGATTTCGAACTCATCGGGAACCTCGAACGCGATTCTCCGCGGGAGAAGCAGCACGTCGCGTTCGAGATTTCCAAGCGTCTTCCACGCTAGCCTCGACTTCTTCTGTCGAGTCGGACGCTCGAGCATCGTCACATAACCGTTTGCACTCAAACTCGCAGGGCTGACCGTGTTCAGATCACCCACGAAATAGAGATGGTCCGGCGTTGCGACCGTCGGATTGGGCGCCGCAACATGCCGAACAGCCATTACTTCGCGGACGCCCGTGCACCACGCCCTGCGCACGCTGACCGGCTCGCCGTGCATGTTGATCACGCGGTCGCCGGCAACGACATCCTCAATGTTCTTGTATGACGAGTCGGCCATCAGCACGCGCGTTCCCGCAGCGAAGCAGCCCGGACCGACTCCGACCTTCACCGCATCCGCGCCCGCATCGACCAGCGCCTCCGTCGCCTCGGCGGTCGCAACGTTGCCGGCGATGACCTCGACATCCCACTCAGTCTTCACGCGTCGCACCATCTCCGGCACTGCCGCGGAATGTCCGTGCGCGGTGTCCACGACAAGCACGTCCACACCTGCGTTGACGAGCCCACCCGCTCGCTCCCACGCGTCGGGCCCGACACCGACTGCGGCGCCGACACGCAGTCGCCCCTGGTCGTCCTTCGTCGCCTTCGGAAACTCGATCCGCTTCTGGATGTCCTTGACGGTGATCAGCCCACGCAGAACGCCGTCGCGATCGACGACCGGCAGCTTCTCGATCTTGTGCCGGTGCAGGATCGTCTCCGCCTCCGCGAGCGTCGTTCCGACCGGCGCCGTGACGAGGTCGCGGGACGTCATCAACGCCGAGACCGGCTGCGATGTGTCCGGCGCGAAGCGCAGATCACGATTCGTCAGGATCCCGACCAGGCGTCCAGCATCGTCCGTGATCGGCACGCCGGCGATGTGGTACGTCGCCATCAACTCGAGCGCGTCGGACACGCGCGCGTCGGCAGGCAGCGTGACCGGCTCGACGATCATCCCGGACTCGGAGCGCTTGACCTTGTCGACCTCCGCGACCTGCGCGTCAATCGACAGGTTTCGGTGGAGGATCCCGATCCCGCCCTCCCGCGCCAAGGCGATCGCGAGCCGCGCCTCGGTGACCGTGTCCATCGCCGCGGAGACGATCGGGATCTCGATCCTGATCCCACGCGTCAGCTGCGTCGCCGTCGACACGTCGTTCGGGAGGACACGCGACTCGGCCGGCACGAGCAGCACGTCGTCGAACGTCAGCCCTTCGCGCGAGAACTTGCGATCGAGCTCGACGAGCCGCTCCAGCTGCGCTTGATCGAGCTTCAGACCCTCCATCGGTCGATGGTACCAGTGGGTTCCGACAGCTCAGCCCGCCACGGGCTCGAGCTCGCGCACATCGACAGAGCTCTGCAAACGGCCCGCATCGCGTGGCTCGAACCGACCAGCGCCCACCTCCAACGTCGACGCCGCGCCCGCCGCGACTGCCGCGCGCAACGATTCGTCCAGCGGCCGGTCTGCCAGCCGCGCGGCCAGGAACGCCGCGAGCAGGACGTCACCCGATCCCACCGCGGACACCGGCTCGAGCTGCGGCGCGAGAGCCCGCAGCCGCAGCCGTTTTCGGTCCTCGCGGAACAATCCGAAGCTTCGCGTCTCGGAGGTGACGAGCACGTTCCGGGCGCCCAGGTCCGCGATTCGGTCGACGGCCATCAGATAGTCCTCGTCGTCACGGAACTCCTGGCCGACCAGGCCCTCGGCTTCGCGCTGGTTCGGCGTCACCAGGAACGGCTCCGCTTCCACGCCGAGCCGCAGCGGCATGCCTTCCGAGTCGAGCACCGCCCGCACGTGCCGCCGGTTCAGGTCGCGGAGCGCATCGGCATAGAAGCCGTCCTCGACGCCGCGCGGGAGCGTGCCCGAAAACACGACCATGTCCGCGCCGCGCGCGAGGTAGTTGATCTTGTCGAGCAGCATCGCCAGCTCGTCCGGCTCCACGTGCGGCCCCCACTCGTTGATCTCGGTGTACGTCGCCGTCGTCGGGTCGACGACAGCCGTAGACGTGCGCGATTCGTCGGCGATGCGCACGAAGTCGTTGAGGATCGCCTCGGAGGTGAGCTCCTCGACGATGCGAGTCCCGGTCCGGCCGCCGGCGAGCCCGGTGGCGACGACCGGGATGTCGAGCAGCTTCAGTGCCCGTGCGACGTTGATCCCCTTCCCTCCCGCCAGCGTCAAACCCTGACTCGCGCGGTGCCGCTGCCCGAGCTGGAAGTTCGGGACGGTTAGCGTCCGGTCGATCGCTGCGTTGAGCGTGACTGTGACGATCACGTGAACCAGCTCCCGATGTGCTTGAACGTGCGGCCGGCGTAGAACCCGAGCCGGCCGCCGAGCCCCGGACGCGAGACGGATCGCGCGGCGACGAGCGGCCGAAACGCGACCACACGTTTGCCGGAATGCACGACCACATATCCAAGCCACTGTCCGCGCTTGACGGGGAGTGGCAGAGCGGCGGGCGCAACGACCCGTTCGACCAAAGGCTTGTCCACGCGCACGCGCGCGACGGCGCCGTCTGACGCGACGAGCGGCACGGCCGGCTTGCCGTAACCGACCTGCGCACGCACGTACACGCGGTGCGGCTGGACGACCCAGACGGGCCGATAGCGCGAGAGGCCCCAGCGCAGCAGCGAGGCGAGGTCGGCGTTCCGCTCCGACCGCGTGGGGCTGCCGAGCACGGTGGCGTACAACGTGACACCGTTGCGTCGCACCGCGGCGACCTCGCACCATCCGGCGGCCGACGTGTGCCCGGTCTTGACGCCGTAGAGGCCGCCGAACACGCCGAGCAGATCGTTCCAGGTGTGCAACCGGCGTCCACCCACGATCGAATCCGTCCGTAACCGCACAACGGCACGGATCCTCGGGATGCGCATCGCGGCCTGAGCCAAACGCGTCACGTCGAAGGCGGTGGAGTAATGACCGCGCGCATCGAGCCCGTCTGGCCGGGTGAAGTGTGTGCGCTTGAGGCCGAGAGTCTCGGCCTTCAGGTTCATCAGCTCCACGAATGCGTCGGTATCGCCGTTGACGACGTAGTCCGCCAGCGCGTCCGCGGCGTCGTTCGCACTCTGGATCAGCGCCCCCTTCACGAGGTCCCCCACCGTGATGCGCTCGCCTGCGCGTAGGTTGATCGTCGACTCGCCCACGTCCGCCGCATCGGCGCGCACACGCACGACGTCGTTCCAGCCCGCGTGATCGAGCGCAACGATGACGGTCATCAGCTTCGTGATGCTCGCAATCGGCACGCGCGCCCAGGCGCGATGTTGTGCGAGCACCTCCCCGGTCGCCGGGTTCACGACGAAGTACTCGCGCGCGGAAATCGCGGGTGCGCCGGCGTGTGCGGGTGCTGCGAAAATGAGCGCCGCAGCCGCGACGACGAGCACGCGGACCTTCACGAGCGGCAAGGCTAGCCGACTCGGATGCGGTCACCGGGGTGGAGCGCGTTCGGATCCACGTCCGGGTTCAGCGTCAGCAGCTCATCGACCGTAGTGTCGTACTTGGCCGCGATCGCGCCCAGCGTGTCGCCGCTCTGGATCTCGTAGTACTGCGCTCCCGGCGTCGTCGTCGTCGTGGCGGTTGTGCCGGTCAGGACGAGCTTCGGCGTCGTCGTGGTGGCTCGCGTCGTGGCCGCCGTCGTGGTCGGAGTCGAGACGGCAGAGGGATTCGAATCGGACGTGTCCAGTCCGGCCTTGACAAGGAGCACTGCAATCGTGACGGCCAGCAGGAAGGCGGCAGGCACGCCGAAGCGCGTCAGCTCGCGGCGCCGTCCGGGGTCCATGGGTGTTTGATCACCAGCCGGAGACGGACCACACCTCGCGCGCGTACTTGGACGCCTCCGCGGCAGCGGCGCTACGCCAGTCCATCCCGGACACGCGGAACGCGTAGATGACGTTTCGCGCCACGTTGACCAGTGCGCTCGCCGGCCCGCTCGTGAAGGCCCTGGCCACATCGGCGGGCGTGGCGCCCTGCGCGCCGACACCGGGCAGCAGCAGGATCGAGCGGGGCAGCAGCCGTCGGGCCTCGCCGACCGCGCGCGGATGGGTCGCCCCGATCACGGCGCCCACGGAGGAGAGCCCATGCTCGCCGACGAGATCCGCCCCCCACTCCGCCACGAGCTCGGCGACCTGGTGCCAGACATGCCGGCCGTCGGAGAGCACGAGATCCTGCACCTCCGCTCCGCCGGAGTTCGAGGTCTTGACCACGCAGAAGAGGCCCGCGCCCTCGCGCCGGCACGCCGCCAGGAAGGGGTCGATCGAGTCGCGGCCCAGGTACGGGTTCACGGTCACCGCGTCCGCGAGCGGGTCGCGCCCGTTCGTACGCTCCAGGAACGCGGTCGCATAGGCGCGCGCCGTCGAACCAATGTCGCCGCGCTTCGCGTCCGCGATCACCTGGAGGCCTGCCGCGCGCCCGTACGCGCAGACGTCCTCGAGCGCGCGCACGCCGTCCGACCCCAACGCCTCGAAGAACGCGACCTGTGGCTTCACGCCGACGACATACGGTGCGACGGCGTCCACGAGTCCGCGGCAGAAGCGCGCACAGGCGTCGGCAGCCTCAGCGCGGCCCAGGTGCGCATCGCCCTTCAGCTCGACGGGAAGGAGGTCGGGCCGCGGATCGAGGCCGACGACGAGCTGCGAGCGCTTGTGCTCGACCGCCTCTGCGAGCCGGTCGGCAAAGTGCGTGGTCGCGACGGTCGCCACGCCGTTGACTGTACTGAGTGCGAAAGACAGCGAGGGCCGCGCTGAGCGCGGCCCCCATACCTCGAGCAGCGCCTCGGCTCAGCCGCCCTTGACGGCCGCCTTGAGCTGGCTCCCTGCCGTGAACTTCGGCACCGTGGCTGCCGGGATCGTCACCTTCTGCGACGGATTCCGCGGATTCACGCCTTGCCGCTCGGCGCGATGCTGGGTGGTGAACTTGCCGAACCCGGTGAAAGCCACCTCGCCGCGGCCCCGCAGTGTTTCGGTGATCGCGTCGAGGAAAGCGTCAACGGCCCTCGCCGCGTCCCGGCTGGAGAGGCCCGACTTGTTGGCGACCTCGTTAACGAACTCCTGTTTCGTCAAGTCCCGCTCCTCCTGTCGACGGTTCAGACCACGGGCAAAGACCCTAACAGCCGCACCGGACTGGCTCAACCATGCGGTTTTGCGGGTGTTTTTGCCGCTTCGAGGATCTCGCTCGCACGGAAAATCGGCCTCAACCGCACTGCATGGCGGGCCAGGGTGTCCGCCCCGCCCTCCTCGCGGTCGACCACGCACACAGCCGTTCGGACGGTCAGACCGGCCTCGCGGAGCGCCTGGGTGGCTTCGAGCAAGGCGCCGCCGGACGTAACAACGTCCTCGACGAGGCAGACGCAATCGCCCTCGTGGTACGCGCCTTCGACGCGCTTTGCCGTGCCGTATTCCTTCGCCGCCGAGCGCACGATCACGAAGGGCAGGCCCGACGCGAGCGACGTGGCCGCCGCCAGCACCACCGCACCCAGCTCGGGACAGGCGAGCCGGACCGCATCAGGCTCGAACTCTGCTACTGCGGCCGCGATCCGATCTCCCAGCACGGCGAGGATCTGCGGTTGCGTCTCGAACCGGTACTTATCGAGGTAGTAGCGCGACCGCTTGCCGGAACGCAGAAGGAAGTCACCCTGGAGGTAGGCGACCTCTCGGATTGCGAGCTTCAGCTCGTCGTCGGTCAAGTACCGTGCGTTTCGCTGATGATCCGTCGCGCGAGCGGGAGCAGCCGCTCCGCTCCGGGCGAGCCGTCCGTCAACGAGAGCATTGAGCCGTCCTCGAAGTAGAGATCGGCCCGCTCGCGGTGCGCAGCCTGGCGGCGGATGAAGGCCGCGCCCGCCAGCATCCCGCCGAGCACGCCGAGAATCGCAGCCGCGCTACGGCGCATCGCGCTTCTTTCGCGGCGCCGGCTTTCTGGTGGCGGTCTTCTTCTTCGCTCCCGGGGTCGTCGCGGTCTTCCGGCGTGCGGGCGGGCGGCTCGGCTTCACGCTGCGTAAGGCCGATTTCAGGTCGTAGAAGACGAGACCCACCGTCGGATCGGCGCCGGTCGTGGCCGCGATCGTCGCCTTGCCCTCGCGCACGACGAAGACGCTCCCGTCGCCGGTCGCGACCTCGAGCTGGGTCAACGGCGAATCGCCCGTCTTGATCTCCTCCGCAGCTGCCAACAGGTCGGCGGCTGCCCTCGCGAAAGCCTCACCGTCAGGGACGGTCGATCCCGCGACCTTCCCCTTGTCGTCGAACACGACGGCTGCCTGGATCTGCGAGGAGATCTCGGTCAGGTCGGCGAGAGCCTGCTGGGCATCCATCGGCCCTCAAGTCTAGGCTCCGGCTCGATGCGGGTGCGTAGGCGGGATCTGTGGCGCAAGTTCTTCGCCGACCGGGGAACGCACCTCGCCGCGATGATCGCCTACTTCGCGCTGCTCTCCTTCGTGCCACTGACGTTCATCTCGCTTTCGCTGCTCGGCCTGACCGGCCGCGCCGATGAGTCGTCGTTCCTCGTCAAGGAGATCAAGCACACGCTGCCGGGCACGCCGATCGACCGCATCATCGACCTGGTTCACACGGTGCAGGACAACGCGGCCGCACTCGGGATCGTCGGCGGCGCAGCGCTGTTATGGACATCGCTGTCGCTCTTCAGCGTGCTTGAGTCGGCGTTCAACATCGTGTACGACCGGCCGAACCGCTCCTTCCTGCACGGCAAGGGGCTCGCGACCGTCCTGATGGTCGGTTCGCTCGTAACCCTCTTCGTCGCGCTGCTCGCCGGCTCGCTCGGAGTTGCCGCGCTCAAGGAGTACGCGCCGGGGTTCGTCGGCAATTCGGCGACGGCGTACATCCTCTCCATCGCCGTCTCGCTCTTCGGCGTGTTCGTCTTTCTCGTCTCCTGTTACTACGTGCTGACCAACGAGGACCTCTCGGTGCGTGAGGTGCTCCCGGGCGCGTTGCTCGCCGCGGTGTTCCTGGAAGCGACCTTCCAGGTCTTGCCGCTGTACCAGCGCTACGCGGACCTCAACCCGGCCCTGCGCGCGTTCGGCGCGCCGGCGATCCTCCTCGTCTGGCTCTACGTCATGTCGAACGTGATCGTGTTCGGTGCTGAGCTCAACTGGTGGCGGTCGCGCCGGCGCGAGCAGCAGCTAATGGAGGAGCTTCCGGGACTCGCATAATGATTCGTGCGAAAGCTCTGCTTTCGCACGATTTCGGGTACGCCGCTTTGCGGGGAACGCGCGCGGGCGAAGCCCGCACGCTCTAGAGGCGGTCGGCGATTGTCTTCAACCGTGCGACGCGGCGATGCTTCGCGTCGCCGCGTCGCATCAGTTCGCCCGCGCGTAGTGTCGCTGCGCTTGCACTACGCTCCGGCTTTCGTCGCGCTGGTTGGCGAGTGTCATTAACCAAGTGATGCGAGAAGCGCACGCGCTGCATTGGCGCGGTGCGAGTTCTCGGACTTCCATTCGTTGCCGAGCTCTGCGACGGTTCGTTCCTCGCCGTCCGGGATGAAGACCGGATCGAAGCCGAAGCCCTCCGCGCCGCGCGGCTCGGTGGCGATGCGGCCCTCGAGCGTGCCCGTGCCGCGCAACTCCTCACCCTCGGGCCCCAGCGCCACCAGCTCGCACACGTAACGCGCCCGGCGCCCGTCGCCCTTGATGCCTTCCAGCTCCCGCAGCATCCAGCCCACCTCGTCGCCGGCGGCGTTACGCGACGAATGGAGACCGGGACCGCCGCCGAGCCCGGCGACCTCGATCCCGGAGTCCTCGCCGAGCACCCAGAGCTCGGGGGACGCGTGCCGGCGGCCGAACCGCGCCTTGGCGAATGCGTTGTCGTAGTAGGTGTCGCCGTCCTCCGGCGGATAGCCGTCCGCCGCGAGCACGTCGATCTCCCAGCCCGGGAGGAGCCGCTCGAGCTCACGCGCCTTGTTGGCGTTGCGCGAGGCGAGTATCGCCTTCAATCGGTCCAGCGAACGTCGGCGACGCTCGGCACGTCGGCGATCAACGCGACCAAGCGCGGCGCGGCGACCCCGCGGGGAAGGGCGAGGTCGAGCTCGAGCCGCCGGCGCTCGCCCTCCTGACTCACGTCGATCGAGTCGATGCGTGCGCCCGCCCGCTCGATCTCGTCGATGACCTCGCCGGGCGGGTGTCCGGCCGGGAGCTCGACGAGCAGCCGTCCGTCTTCGGGACGGAACCGCCTCAGGATTCGGAACGCGAGGATCCGCAGCGGATAGAGCGCGATCAGCACGAGGGCCGTCGTGATCACGGCCGCGCTGTAGTAGCCCGCGCCCGAGGCCAGGCCGACCGCCGCCACCACCCAGAGCGTCGCCGCCGTCGTGAGGCCGCGCACGGATAGTCCCTGCCGGATGATCGCCCCTGCGCCCAGGAAGCCGATGCCGGTCACGATCTGCGCGGAGATCCGCGTCGGGTCGGCGCGCACGACCGCCTGCCCGGACTCGAGGAACTCGTGAAAGCCGTACGCGCCGACGATCGTGAACAGCGCGGAGCCGAGCGCGACGAGCAGATGCGTGCGGAGACCGGCTTCGCGTTCGCGCAACTCCCGCTCGACCCCGATCAGCCCGCCGAGCGTCGCCGCGAGGGCAAGCCGCAGCAGCGCCTCGTCCCAGTTCAGTGTGGGCAGGCTGCTAGACGCGAGCTGCAGCAACGGCTTCGTCCTGTGCGGCGGCGAGCTCCCCGATCCCGCCCGCGGCCAGCTCGAGCAGGTCGTCGAGGCCAGCACGGCTGAACGGCGTCTTCTCGGCTGTCGCCTGCACCTCGACGAGGGCGCCGTCGCCGGTCATGACCACGTTCATGTCCACCTCCGCCGTCGAATCCTCGGAGTAGTCGAGGTCGAGCAGCGGCTCGCCTCCGACGATGCCGACCGACACGGCCGCGACCGTTCCGCTCAGCGTCTTCGACAGGCCAAAGCGGTCGAGCGCACGCTTCGCGGCGACGTACGCGCCCGAGATCGCGGCACAGCGGGTGCCGCCGTCCGCCTGCAGCACGTCGCAGTCGACCCAGAGCGTGCGCTCGCCGAGCGCGTCGAAGTCGGTCACGGCGCGCAGCGAACGGCCGATCAGCCGCTGGATCTCAACCGTGCGCCCGCCCAGCCTCCCGCGCGACGCCTCGCGCTCCGTGCGATCGCCCGTCGACGCGGGCAGCAGCGAGTACTCCGCAGTCAGCCAGCCGCGGCCCTTGCCGTAGAGCCAGCGCGGAACCCCCTCCTGGATCGACGCCGTGCACAGCACCTTCGTCTTTCCCTGCGTGAAGAGGACGGAGCCGTGTGGCTGCTCGAGGTAGTCCGGCAGCAGCTCGAGCGGCCGGAGCTCGTCGGGACGGCGGCCGTCGTTCCTCACTGGAACACCAGTGCGGCGAGCTCGACGCGCTCGACGTCAGCGATCGGAAGCTGCAGGAAGCGCACGCCCATCTCGCGGAACGCCTCGGGATCGCCGGTCGTCAGGAACCGGTACGTGCCCTCGCGTGCAGCGTCGTTCTCGTAATCCTTCCGTGCCAGCGTCTGCGCGACTTCGTGCGCGGTCTCCTCGGCGGAAAACACGAGCGTGACGTCCCGTCCGAAGACGCGCTGGAAGATCGGACGGATCAACGGGTAGTGCGTGCAGCCGAGGATGACGGTGTCGACGCCGGCGTCCTTGAGCGGGGCTGCGTAGGCGCGCACCGCCTCCGTCGTCTCGGCGCCGAACGGGTCCTCGCTCTCGATCAGTGGCACGAGGCGCGGACACGCGACCGGGACGAACTCCACGCCGGCGTCGAGGGTGTGCACGAGCTCCCGATACCGCCCGGCGTCGACCGTGCCCTCGGTTGCGAGCAGCCCGATGCGGCGGTTCCGAGTCGCCTGTACGGCCGCGTGGGCCTCTGGCGTGATCACGCCGACGACGGGAACGTCGAGCTCCTCCTGCAGCTGCGGCAGCGCCGCGGACGTGGCTGTGTTGCACGCGTTGACGACGAGCTTCACGCCCTGCTCCTGGAGGTACGCGCCGATCTCGCGCGCGAAGCGTCGCACCTCGTCGAGCGGCCGCGGCCCATACGGCAGCCGTGCGTGGTCGCCCAGGTAGACGAAATCCTCGTGCGGCATCGTCACCAGGCACTCGTGTAGGACGGTCAACCCGCCAACGCCGGAGTCGAACACGCCCACAGGCCGTGAATCCATGCCGGGTAGCCTATGCCCGTGCGCCGGTCGGCTCTCGTGCTCCTTGCGCTCGCCGCGGCCTTGTGGGCGCCGGCGTTCGCGCGTGGAGCCGATTTCACGAAGACGGACCTCAAGATCGCGATGAGCGACGGCGTGCAGCTCGCGGCGACGTACTTCGAGCCGACGGGGACGCCTCCGGCCGCCGGCTGGCCGGCCGTCGTCCTGCTGCACGGCCTTGGCCAGACGCGGAACTCGTCCGACTTCGTGAACTGGTCGCCGAACTCGATCGCGGCGCAGTACCTCGCGCCTGAGGGTTACGCGGTGCTGACGTACGACGCGCGCGCGCACGGCGAGTCGGGCGGTCTCTTCACGCTCGACGGCCCGCGCGAACTCGCCGACCTGCGCGAGCTGCTCGCGTGGCTCACCACCCGTCATCGCGTCGATGCGCAGCACGTCGGCGCGTACGGCGCGTCGTACGGAGGCGGCCTGGTGTGGAAGGCAGCTGTCGAAGGGCTGCCGCTGGCGGCGATCGTGCCAGCGGCGACCTGGACCGATTTGCAGGAGGCGCTGGCCCCCCAGGCGCTTGTTCGCGCGGGAATCATCCTCGGCTTCTCGCAGGACATTCCGCCCGAGCGCTACGGCTCGGAGGAGGCGGCGCTGCTATCCGACGCGATCGCCGAGAAAAACATCCCGGCCTTCCGTGCGTACCTCGCGTCCCGCTCGACGCGCCCGCAGCTCGGCATGGTCCGCATCCCGACGTTCATCTTGCAAGGCCGCCGCGACTTCGCATTCGACGCGAAGCAAGCGATCGCCGCATTCAACCGCGTACGCGGGCCGAAGCGGCTCTATCTCGGCGACTTCGGCCACGCGCCTGCGCCGAACCCACCGGCCGAGTTCGACTACGCCGCGCAGGAGGTGCGCGCGTGGTTCGACCGCTTCCTAAAAGGCGTTCCGAACGGGATCGACAAGCGTCCGCCCGTCGAGATTGCGCCGGACCCATGGCGACAACCAACGACGTCATTCCGTGCGCTGCCGAGGACTCGGACGCTCAGCTTCACCTTCCGCGCTCGCAGCACCCTCACTGCAGACGGGAAAGTGGTCCGCACGACGAAGCGGGTCTCGCACATTGAGACGCTCGGAACTCCCACCGTCAACGTGTTGTTCGAGAGCCACACCGGCTATAAGCACCTCGTTGCGGTGCTCAGTGCCGTCACGCCGGCCGGAAAGGAGATCGTCGTCGCCGACGGGGGCGCCGACACGCAAGTTGCGGTGAACCGCGCAGGCACGTTCCCGATCAAGCTGCAGAACGAGATCACCTCGATTCCACGCGGATCCCGGCTGCGGGTAACCCTCGGCGCGCGCTCGACCGTCCAGAACATCGCCAACCTCGTGTACCTCATCCCCGTGGCGGAGGGCTCGACGGCGACCGTGCGTGCGGTGGGGTTGACGCTTACGGTTCTGCGGAAGCCGATCTCGGGTTGATCGCGCCGATCGCTGCGGCTGCGGTGGCGCTGGCGACGCCCGGCGTCACGCCGACCACGATCACCCTGGGCGGCACGATCCCGATCACCGGCCCGGCCGCCGCCTACGGCTCCGTCGGCAGAGGCGCCGACGCGTACTTCAAGTACGTCAACTCCAAAGGCGGCGTGTTCGGGCGGAAGATCGTCTACAAGTACGAGGACGACGAGTTCGAGGTGGCGAAGACGATCTCGCTGACGCGCGAGCTAGTGGAGCAGGACAACGTGCTGGCGATCTTCAACAGCGTCGGCACGGAGCACGCGCTCGCGATCCGTTCCTACCTCAATGACCGCAAAGTGCCGCAGCTGTTCGTCGGCAGCGGCGTCTCGAAGCTCGCGACGGAGCACAAGAAGTACCCCTGGTCGATGGGCTACCTCCCGAGCTTCGCCGGAGAGGGCGGCATCTACGGACGTTACATCGCGGTCCACCAGCCGAAGACGCGCATCGCCGTTCTGTACGAGAACTCCGACTTCGGCAAGGACATGCTCAACGGCCTACGCCGCGGCCTCGGGGGCAAGGGAAAGATCGTCGCGACGCAGGCCTACGAGGTCGAGGACACGGACATCAGCTCGCAGCTGGCGAAGCTGGAGAGCTCGGGCGCGGACACGCTGATGCTGTTCGCGACGCCGAAGTTCGCCATCTTCGGATACGTCGACTCTTTCAGGCTGGGCTGGCACCCGCACGTGTTCGTCACGTCGGTCTCGATCTCGCCGGACATCATGAAGATCGCGCGCTTCGGTTCGAACCAGAGGCAGGTCGAGGGCTCGATCTCGATCGCCTTCGTCAAGGACCCGACCGCGCAGCAGTGGGCAAAGGACAAGACGGTCCGCCTTTACAAAACGATCATGAAGCGCTACCTCCCGTCCGCGAAGGCCGACGACGTCTTCAACTACTACGGGATGGCGGTCGCGTACACGATGGTCGACACGTTGCGCAAGGCCGGCCGCAACCCGACGCGCGAGAGCGTGCTCCGCGCGGCGACGCATCTGGATGAGACGAACCCGTTCCTGCTCCCCGGCGTCCGCATCCGCACGACGCCGAACGATTACTACCCGATGGACAAGGTCAAGCTCGCGCGCTACCACCGCACGCACTGGCAGTTCTTCGGAAAGCTCGTCGACGCCCGTGGTTAGCTACAACCTTCGCGGCAATAGAGCGTCTAACGGAGGGCTTTTCTCATTTAGAAGTAGGAAAGGAAGGGGTATGAAGACACTGCTCAAGCTGGCCGTGCTGGCGGGCGCGGGCACCGCGGCGCTGGCGCTGGCGGGGAACGCGCTCGCGACGCAGAAGCTGAGCGTCTCGACGAGCGGGACCTCGCTGACCGTGAAGATCTCCCAGGCTCAGTCAGATCCGCAGCCGGCGAAGGTCACGGTCTACGTCCCGACCGGCTACACGATCAATACGTCTGCAGCGCCCAACACGAAGATAGGCAAGGCGAGTGGCAGCGTCTTCGCGCGTGACGCGAACATCCCGCTACCGCTGTCCGGCGACGTCGTCGTGGCACCTCCGGACACAAATGCAACGGGCTGTGCCACCGGAACCCATCTGGCCGTGTGGATCCTCGATCTCCAGGTCGCCGGGCAGGTCCAGCAACTGCCGGTACATGTCGACGCGACGTCGGGCGCAGAAGCAGCGCTCGGTGCATACAAGCTGGTGATCTGCGTTCCGCCAGCTGACGTTCCTGTGGGCACGCCCGGGCGGGCCCCGAACGGTGCTCAGCTGCTCGAGGCTACGTTCACGCTCGACAACGTCTTTAACGTGCCGGCGGGACAGAACGTCTGGAAAGCGATAACCACGCCGTGGACGCCGGGCCTGCCTGTCCCGAACCCGGCCGGAACGGTCGAGACAAGGGCGGTTGCGTCCGCCGGCACGGTCTCGATCTCCAAGAAGATCACGAGCGTGAAGAAGCGACTGCTCCGGATCTCCGGCAAGGTGACGCAGTCGGGTGCGGCCGTCGCCGGCGCTTCGGTGAGCCTCCTCCTCAACGGCGCAACGTCGCGCTTCAAGGCGCGCACGAATGCGTCCGGCAGCTACACGATCAACCTCAGGAAGACGGGCAAGAAGTCGACGACGACGTTCCAGGCGCGGGTGACCGTGGGCGAGCGCGACGTCACGTCGACGGGTTGCGCGAGCCCGTCACTGCCGGGCGTCTCCTGCGTGAGTGCGACCGCCTCGGGCTTCACCGCGGTCAGCGCGAGGCTCAAAGTCCGGCTCTAGATCGAACGGCTGGGGTCTGACCCCGCAAGGGGTCAGACCCCAGTAGTCTGGGGTCGTGGCGGAGATCCGGATCGGCACCTGCTCCTGGGCCGACGAGGCGCTCTCGAAACACTGGTATCCGAAGGGTCTCGCGGCGGGCGAGCGCCTGCCGTACTACGCGGAGCACTTCGACACGGTCGAGGTCGACTCGACCTACTACCGGCTGCCGGCCGAGGAGATGGTGCGGCGCTGGGCTGAGCGGACGCCCGACGGCTTCGTCATGCACGTCAAGGCGTTCGGCCTGATGACGCGCCACCCCGTGAAGCTCGAGTCGCTGCCGCCCGACCTGCGTGAGGAGGCGCCGGTCGACGACAAGGGCCGGGTCGAACGGCCCTCGCGCGAGTTCCGCGGCGAGGTCTTCCGCCGCTTCCTGGAGGCGCTCGAGCCGCTGCGCTCGGCCGGGAAGCTGGGCGGGATCCTGTTTCAGTTTCCGTCGTACGTCGTCTACAAGGACCGCTCGCTCGAGTACCTGCAGTGGGCGAAAGAGCAGCTCGGGGACGACGAGCTGCTCGTGGAGTTCCGCCATGTCAGCTGGTTCGACGACGACCATCGCGACGAGACGCTGCGCTTCCTGGAGGACCTCGGCGCGACCAATGTGATCGTCGACTCGCCGCGAATCGAGGGCGCGAAGAACGTCGCGCCGACCGTGCTCGCGCTGACGAGCCCGACCGCCTACGTCCGGTTCCACGGTCGCAACGCGGAGACCTGGAACAAGCGCGGCGGCAGCGCGTCGGAGCGGTTCGACTACCTGTACTCGGACGAGGAGCTGAAGGAGTGGGTCGGGCCGCTCCGTGACGTCGCCGAGCAGGCGGAACAGGCCTACGCATTCTTCAACAACAACGCCACCAGCCCGGACGGGCGCGGCGGCCGGATGGCGCAGGCCGCGGCGAACGCCAAGGCGCTCCAGCGTCTGCTGCAGTCCGCCAAGGTGCCGGTCAGCGCCGGGACGCCGAGCTGATGCACGTCCTCGCGGTCATCCACGGCGACAATGTGCGAGCAGGCGTCTTCGGCGCCGCCGTCACAGCGCGCGGCCACACGCTGGAGGAGTGGAGCCTCGCGTGGGACACGCCGTTGCCGCGGCCGCTCGACGCGTACGGCGGAGTGCTCGTCTTCGGCGGCGCGATGCACGCCGATCAGGACTCGCACCACCCCTGGCTGCGCGAGGAGAACCTCTTCCTCCAGCGGCTGCTGGATGTGCGGAAGCCGGTGCTCGGAATCTGTCTCGGCGCGCAGCTCCTGGCGAAGGCCGCGCATGCGCCGGTGGGCCCGGCCGTCGAGGCCGAGATCGGGTGGTATCCGGTCGAGCTCATGGAGGAGGCGTCGGACGATCCGCTGCTCGGGCGCCTGCCCTCGCGCTTCGACGCGTTCCAGTGGCACTACTACACACACGGGCTGCCCGCGGGCGCGGTGGAGCTGGCGCGCAGCCGGGTCTGCACGCAGGCGTTCCGGCTGGGAGACAGCGCCTGGGGCATGCAGTTCCACCCGGAGGTGACGCTCGAACAGGTCGAGAGCTGGCTGCAGGAGGACGAGCCGGTTCCCCCGACCCTCCTCGACGACACGCGTGCGCGAATTGGTGGGTGGAACGAGCTCGGGCGGACGCTGTGCGACGCGTTCGTCGACGTCGCCGAGCGGGTCGCTACTCCGGCTTGAAGGGCCGGGGGTCTGACCCCTTCGGGGTCAGACCCCAGCAGTACGTTCTTGCGAGCTGCGATCAGCTACAGCGCCAGCCCCGCGCGGCGGCGCAGGAGGATCAGCGCTGTTCCCGACAGGAGGAGCACGAAGCCCGCACCGATCGCTGCGCCGACGGCGGCGTCACCGAAGTGAAACGAGCTGCCCGAGCTGGAGACGCGAACCTCGTAGATGATCGAGCCTGGGCCACGCACACCGCCTCGATCGTCCGGGCGCAGCGATTGGGCCGCCGCCGAAGCTTCCGAGCGCGGACCGAGGGCGCGGTCGTCCGGGCGGTTGCCGCCGGTTGCGACCGGGACAACGAGGACGGCTGCGGCAACCAGTGCGCCGAGTGACTTGAGCAGGGAGGTCATGTCCTTCCTTCCTCTCCGGCGACCGCCCGTCGCGGTCGCGTTGCTTTGCACGGTGAACGACCCCGGTCGGCGCTCGGTCAGTGTCGCCCAATCGCCGGTAAATCCCCTGCTTGTCCCCTGATTTGACACGCGCTAGCGTCCATCCCGAGATGCGCTACTGCGTGCTCGGCCCGGTCGAGGTCCGCGGCGACGCTGCCGAGCAGGAACTCGGTGCCGGCCGGCAGCGGGCCTTGCTGGCGTTCCTGCTGTTGCACCGGAACGAGGTCGTCGCCTCAGACCGGATCATCGACGCGCTCTGGGAAGAGAGTTCCCCCGCCACGGCGGCGAAGGTCGTCCAGGGCTACGTCTCGCAGCTGCGGAAGGCACTGGGCGAAGATGTGCTCTTGACGCGCTCGCCCGGCTACGTCCTCGCCGTGCCGCCGGGCCAGCTCGATGTCGACCGGTTCGAGGAACTCGCGGAACGCGCGCGCCGGGAAGAGCCGCGCCGGGCGGCTGAGACGCTGCGCGAGGCGCTCGGTCTTTGGCGTGGTCCGCCGTTCGCGGACATGGCTTACGAATCGTTTGCGCAGACCGAGATCACGCGTCTCGAGGAAATGCGACTCGCGGCTCTCGAGGATCGGATCGATGCCGATCTCGCGCTTGGACGTGCCCGAGAGCTGATTCCCGAGCTTGAAGCGCTGGTCCACCAGGAACCGCTGCGAGAGCGTCCGCGCGCGCAACTAATGCTCTCGCTCTATCGAGCCGGTCGTCAATCAGAGGCGCTCGAGCTCTACGCGGACGCGTACCGGCGATTCGTCGATGAGCTGGGGATCGAGCCGGGGCCGGAGCTGCAGGAGCTGCAGCGGCAGATCCTCGCGCAGGACCCCGCACTTCGGCGCGTGCCGCGGCCGGCGCCCCTCACAGTCGTCACGCACCAGCGGTGGAAACTGTTCGCTGGTGGCGCGGCGCTCCTCGCCGCGGCTACGACGGCGGTTGCGCTGGGTCTGACAGGCGGCGAGCGGGCGCGTGTCACGACAGGGCCGAACATGGTCGCCGTCATCGACCCGCACTCGAACCACCTCGTCGACGCGTTTAGCGTCGGGGGCGTACCGGTCAAGCCAACGACGGGCGCCAACGCCGTCTGGGTCGTCAACTCGGGCGACGGGACGGTCTCGCGTATCGACCCGCAAACGCGGTCGGTCCGCACGTTCTCGACGGGCGCCTTGGTGAGTGGATCGGGAATCGCCGTCGGTCCCGAGAGCGCATGGGTCACGAACGGCGACGGCACGGTCTCCCGGATCAACCCGCGGTCGGCAGAAGTCCTACGCACGATCAGGCTCCCTGGGGGAAGCGACAAGACTGGCGCAGGGTGGATCGCCGCAAGTCCATCGGATGTCTGGGCCGCCGGCGGTACGCGGGCGGGTGGGCTGGCATGGCGGATCGATCCGCACACGAACAAGGTGACGCGGACGGTTCCACTCGCGTACGGCGATCGTGGCGTTGCAATTGCCGGCGACTCCGTCTGGCTTCGCGATGATTCGGGCCTTGTCCGCCTCGATCGGCGAAATGGCCGCCTCGAGGAGCGGCTAGCGTTGTCGTCGCGCGGGTGTTGCGAGCCGGGAGGGTTGGCGGCCGGTGCAGGCTCCGTCTGGGTGGCCGATCACGGCCGCGGCGTGGTCTGGCGCGTCGACTCCGGAACCGGCCGGATCGTGGGCACGGTTCCGGTTCGCGGGAAGCCGGGTGGGGTAGCGGTCGGCGCGGGCGCCGTCTGGGTGGCGGACGCGGCCTACGGCGTCATCCTCAAGGTCAACCCCAACACGAACGCCGTCGTGGCGAAGATTCCGGTGGGCGGTGTCCCCAGCGGTCTCGCGTTCGGCTTCGGTCGTCTCTGGGTCGCGCTCGACTAGGGCGCGAGCCGTCGTGCGACACCCGCTTAGAAAGGCTGGGGTCTGACCCCCTTGGGGTCAGACCCCAGAAGTCCGGCTAACCCCTTTGCATCGGCAGTTCGGGATGGCGGGACCATTCGTGCCACGACCCCGCGTAGTTGCGCACGCGGTAACCGGCGGAGCGCAGCGCGAGCGTCCCGAGCGCCGAGCGCGAGCCCGAGTGGCAGTACGTGACGATCTCGTCGGCGTCGCCCATCCGCGCGCGAAGGTGATCGCCGGGCAGCGGCTCGCCCGGCCCGAGAAACAGGTCCTGCACGTGCAGGTGGCGCGCGCCGGGGATCCGTCCCTGGCGCGGATCGCACGGATACCCGTGCTTGCCCCTGAACTCCTCCTCCGTGCGGACGTCGAGAATCGTCAGCCTGGGATCGTCGAGCCGGCGCGCGAGCTCCTCACGCGTCGGAACGGCGTCGAGGCTCGGCTCGAAGGTCGTCTTGACCGGTTGTAGCTCGACCTGCCCCACCTCGGGCTCGCTCGGCCAGGCCGCGAGCCCGCCGAGCAGGACGGCGACCCTCGGATGGCCGGCGAGCTCCGCCATCTGGGCCGCCGGCATCGCACCGACGCCGTCGCCGCGGTCGTAGAGCACGAGCCGCTCCTCCCCGGTCACCCCGTGGCGGCGCAGGCGCAGGCCGACCTCCGAGGCGAGCGGCTCGAGCACCTCGCGGTCGCTCATCGGTGGAGGCGAGCCGAGCACGAGCGGCTTGGAGCCGGGGATGTGCCCGCGGGCGTGCGCATTCGGGCCGCGAACGTCGCCGAGGAAGAGGTCCTCCGCGGCGAGCTCACGCTGCAGCCACGCGACGTCGACGACGGCGGGCAGGTCAGACACGGCCCAGGAACTCTCGCAGGATGTCGTTGAACTCGTCGGGACGCTCGATGTTCACGAGATGGCCCGCGCCCGGCACCTCACGGATGTCGAATTCGGCGAGCTCGCCCGCGGTGACGAAATTCTCGTGTTCACCGACAACGAACTGCAGCGGGCCGGCGAAGTCGCGCGCGAGCTGTGTCGAGTCCGGGCGATCGCGAATCGCCTCCACCGCGGCGATCAGCCCGTCCTGCTCCCGAAACAGCAGGCGTTCGTCCGCCAAGCTCGGATCCGCGAACAGCTTCGGCACCATCATCCGCCAGAGTCCTTCAGGCCCTTCGTTCTGAATCAGCCTGATCGTGTCCGCGCGCCCAGCGCGACGTTCATCCGAATCTCCGTCAGGGCGTGCACCCATGAGCAGGAGCGCGCGCACGCGTTCCGGCGCCCGACGCGCAAGTGCCAGCGCGGCATAGCCGCCCATCGAGGCACCGACGACGATGAGCTCCCCCTCGATCTCGCCTGCGAGCGATTCCGCCCAAGCGTCCATCGTCCGTCCGCGCCCGTACAACCGCGGCGCAACGACGGCGCGTCCCTCGAGCGCCCCGCGCTGCGGCTCCCACATCCGCTCGTCGAGCGGCAATGCATGCAGCAAGAGGACCTTCAAAGTGCGGCGACGACGTCCAGCTCAGCAGCGACGGACGGTCGCGCCGACAGCCGCTCGAGCCAATCGCTCAACGCCGGGAACGAGCCGAGCTCGACGCCCATGCGATCGCGCGCACGGACGATCCACGGAATGTAGGCGACGTCGGCGAGCCCGAACTCGCGGCCGCTCAGGTACGGGCGCGCGTCCAGCACGGCATTCAGCTTCGCCAACTCGGAGGCCAGGCGCTCGCCGGCGCCTTCCTCACCGCGCCGCAACGCGTAGTACGGCTTCGAGAGCTGGTCGAAGCGGAAGACGAGCAGGCGGCCGAACGCACGCTCACCCGGATCCGCAGGCCAGAGGGCCGGCTCCGGGTACCGCTCTTCCAGGTACTCGTCGATCACCCCCGACTCCGGCAGCACGAACGCGTCCTCCTCGAGAACAGGCACCTTGCCGAGCGGGTTCTTCTCGTAGATCCACGCGGGCCGGTCATCGAGATCGACTTCGACCGTCTCGTACTCGAGACCCTTCTCGGCGAGCGCGATGCGGACACGCGCGCAGTACGGACAGCGATCAGCGTCGTAGAGCGTGATCACCGTTCGATCCTAGCTTCGAGCTTCATGACTGCGGCAAGCTCCTCGAGCAGCTCGCGCGCCGGCGGCAGCTCGGACGGCGTCGAGGCGGTGCGCGCCACGGCGCGCACGCGCGCCGGGTCCGCGCCGGTGAGGCGTGCGACGAGCGTGGCATTCGCGGCGAGCGAGAGCTCGTCCGCCTTGTTCAGGTCGCCGTAATAGGTCGGCACCGAGAGGTACTCGTCCACCATGCGCCCGCGCTCGAACAGCAGGTAGCGCACGACCGCATCCTCTTCGAGTGCGAGCGCGACTACCGGCACGCCCATCCGCTCGGACAATTCGGCACCGAGTCGCCTTTGCGCACTGCGGTCGTGGTCGCACAGCTCGTCGACCACCGTCACCCAGCCGTTCCGCGCCGGCGCGACCTCCGTCCGCTCGGTTCGGCCGAGGCGCGGCATGAACTGCGTCACGGCGCGCTCGACGCCGGCCTCGTCGTCCGTTTGCACGTGCGTCGAGGCGACCGACCGCGCCCGGGTCGGCGTCTCGAGCTTGCGCTCCATATCGTCGAGCTCTACCGCCATCAGCACCTCGTAGGAGCGGAAGCCGAGCCGTTCGTAGAGGCGACGCGCGCCGTCGTTGCCGAGCGCGACGTCGAGGGAGAGGTGTGACACGCCGCGTTCACGCAGCCGCTGCGCTGCGGTGGCGATCAGCTCGCGGCCGACACCCCGGCCCCGCGTGTCCGCCGTGACGAACAGGTCATAGAGGTGACCGCGGATCGGCGTCTGGGGGACGATGGAGGCGAGTGCGTAACCAATGGGCTGGCCGTCGTCCTCGGCGATCAGCGCGACGCCGTCGCGAATGGTCTCGTCGACGTCTTCTGCCACCGTCTCCCACGGCTCGTCGAAGAAGGGCGGTTTGTCGAGCTCGCGCTGAAACTCGTCACGCATCCGGCGGAGGAGCTCGAGGTCGGCCGCGTTGGCGTCTCGGATCGTCACTGGTAGCGCAGCGCTGCGAGCAAGTAGTGGGCGCTCAGGTTCTGGAACGGGCGAAACCGCTCGCCCGCGATGCGGACGTCGGCGACCTCAGGGTAGAACGCCAGCACGGCCTTGCGCAGGCCGAGGTCGCCCGCCGGCCAAGCCTCGGGCCGGGCGAGGTGGCGCGCGAGGAACCAGTCGGCGCTCCACTCGCCGAGCCCGCGGAGGGCAGTGATCCGCGCCTTCACCTCGTCGTCCGGAAGCGTGGCCAACGCGTCGAGGTCGAGATCGGCACGGGCGAGGCCGAGCAGATACTCGGCCTTCCGGCGGGAGAAGCCGAGCGCGGTCAGCTCCTCCTCGGTTGCCTGCGCAATGCGCTCACGCGTCGGGAACGCGAGCACATTGGCGCCCGTCGGGGGAACCTCCCGGTTCCCCCGAACCCCCTCCCCAGGTCCGCTGCGCGGAGGGGCGCTACGCGCCTCGCCATAGCGGTCGATCAGCCTGCTCCGCACGGCGAAGGCGGAGTGCAGCGACACCTGCTGCGCAGTGATGGACGACACGAGCGCCTCGAACGGATCGGGTGCGAGCGGCGGGCGGAAGCCGGGAAAGCGCCGCACCGTCTCCGCGAGCACGGTGTCGCCCTGGGCGAAAGCGTGGAACGCGCCGAGGTCGAGCTCGAGCCCGAGCAGCTTGCGGACAACCGGCTCGATGGTTGGGTCGAACGGCTCGACCTCCACACCGCCGTTCGCCGGGGTGATCCGCACCTCGCGCCCGGCCACGACGCGGTGGAGCCCGCCGTCGTGCCAGACGTTCGCGCGGTCGACCCCCCAAAACGTGAAGCGATCGAGCGAGCGTTCGAAGTCGTACGGCTGCGGAATCGCGATCAGACCCACGCCGCTGAGGCTAGCGACGCAGCGCCGCGTCTCCCGCTGGGGGAACCTCCCGGTTCCCCCAGACCCCCTCCACTGGTCCGCTACGCGGACGGGCCGCTGCGCGGCCGGTCAGACCCCGGACGACCTCGAGCTCCGGTCGCGCGGCGAGGAGGAGCATCGCGTGGCTCCAGGCGAGCGGGACGACCCAGGCCGGTTCGCCGTTCTCCGTCACCTGCTCCGGCAGCAGGCCCAGGTTCGTCTGCGCGCCCAGCGCGTACTCGAGCGCGCGCTGCAGACCGGCGCCCTCGCCGACCTGCCGGTGCCAGAGGCCGAGCCAGAGCGCCGCCAGGACCCAGCGGTTCCCGCCCGCATAGGTGTCGCCCGCGTAGCGCAGCAGGCTGCCGGCCTCGCAACCGAGCTCGGCCTGCAACGCAGCGATCGTCGCACGCATGCGCTCGCCTGCGGGATCGACCGCTGCGAATGGCCACGCGAGGCCGAGCAGCGACACGTCGAGCGTGGGATCGGCGAGCGAGCGCAGGTAGCGACCATGGAAATCGCTCCAGAGCTCGCGCTCGATCGCCTCGCGGACGACCTCGGCGGCAGCCTCGTGCCCCTCGGCGAGCGGCGGCTCGTGCCGGCGTGACAGCGCAGCCGCGGCGCGCAGCCCGCCGTAGACCGCCGCCGCCGTGAACGCGTGCCGCCCCTCCCGCTCCTCCCACAGATCCGCGGTCGCGACCGGCAGGCCGTCGCGCTCGATCGTCCCAAGCAGGAAGTCGGCGGCGCGCTTCGCCGACGGCCAGAGATCGGCGTCGAGCGCCTTGTCGCGCAGCTGTTGCCAGGCCGCCTCGTACGCGAACAGGATCGCACCGGTCTCGTCGAGTTGATGCCGGCACCAGGAGGGTGCCAGCGACCCGTCCGTCCAGTGACGTTGCAGCCACAGTCCCTCGGGCTCCTGCGCCTTCGGCAGCCAGCGCAGCGCGCGCTTCGCCAGGTCGTCGCGACCGGCGGCGAGAAAGGCCAGCACGATGAAGGCGAGGTCGCGTCCCCACACGAAGCCGTAGCCTCCGGAGTGCTCGAACTCGGGGTCGAGCTCCGGCGCGGCTATCACCGCGCCGGTGTCGCGATCCGACAGCAACTCGAGCACCAGCAACGAGCGGCGGTAGAGCGTCGGAACGTCCGGGACCTGCACGGCGGGACGCTGTGCTCGGGCGAGCCGTGCCGCGTCGTAGCGCACGCGCGAGGTCACGAGCGCATCGAAATTCTGTTGCAGCGCAGCGTCGAGCCGCGCGACGGCCTCCCGCGACGACGCGCCGAACGCCAGCGCGACGACCGCATCGCCCGCAAACGGCAGCGCGATGCCACCCTCCGTCTCACCGAGGCCCGTCGCGAACGCCTCGGCATCGACGGCGCCGAGAGCCAGCGCGACGTCGCGGCGATAGAACACGACGCGGTTGCCGTCCACGCTCGCCGCGAGACCACCCTTCACCCCGTCGAGCTCGGGACGGCAGTCGACGACCAGCCGCTGCTCCCGCGCGTGCCCGCGGATGCGGCGCAGCAGCACCGGCTCGAGCTCGTGCACGAGATCGACCAGCTCGAGCTCGCCGGCGCGAGTGAGCAGGACGTTCGCGTCGTGCAGATACGACTGTTCCACCGCGCCGTCCAGCGCCAGACCGAAGCGCAGCTCCCCGATGTGCGAGCCCCGGTCGAGCCGCGGCCAGAAGAGCCGCTCGACGTCTCCGCGCGCGGACATGGTCGCCAAGAGCGACCCGTTTCCGAGAATTGCAGCCGGACCCGGATTCACGCGCTAGACGGCGGACTCGTGGATCGCGTAGCCGGTCTCGAGGTCGAAGAACTGCAGCTTCTCGGTGTCGACGACGAGCTCGACGTCGCCGTCGGGCTTGACCCCCGACGCCGGATCGAGCCGGCCCACGAACGTGGTCTTGTTGCCGTTGCCGTGGTCGCCCATGAGGTCGGCGGCGACGGACTGCTCCTCCTCGTGCACGACCGCGCCCTCGACGACGTCCTCCGTCACGACGGGCTTCGCGTTGAGCTCGACATGCGCGAGGATCTCCGACCCGAGCGCCTCCGTCAGCAGGACGTGCCCGCGCAGCCTCGCGCCGCCGTTGCGGGCGATCGCGGCGTCTTCCAGATGCTCGGGACGGATGCCGACTGCAAGCGTCCGGCCAGCGTAACCGGCCAGCGCGGGCCGGCGGCGTGCGACGTCCTCCGGAACGGGCAGCTCCTGGTCGCCGAACGTGACCGCGAGCCCGTCTCCGCGCCGCTCCACCGTTGCCTCGAAGATGTTCATGGCCGGACTACCGATGAAGCTCGCAACGAAGAGGTTCTTCGGGGAGGCGTACAGCTTCTGCGGCTCCGCCATCTGCTGCAGCTCGCCCTTGCGCATGACGGCGACGCGGTCTCCCATCGTCATCGCCTCGACCTGGTCGTGTGTGACATAGATCGTGGTCACGCCGACGTCGTGCTGGATGCGCGCGATCTCCGCACGCATCTGCACGCGGAGCTTCGCGTCCAGGTTCGAGAGCGGCTCGTCCATCAGGAATACCTGCGGCTTGCGGACGATCGCGCGCCCCATGGCCACGCGCTGGCGCTGGCCGCCGGACAGCTCCTTCGGACGACGGCTCAGATACGGCGTCAGGCCGAGCAGGTTGGCCGCCCACGACACGCGCTCCTCGACGACGTCCTTCGGCGTGCGGCGGAGGCGCAGCCCGAAGCCGATGTTGTCCGCGACGGACAGGTGCGGATAGAGCGCGTAGTTCTGGAACACCATCGCGATGTCCCGCTCCTTCGGGGTCAGGTCGTTGACGACGCGCCCGCCGATCGAGACCTTGCCATCCGTGATGTCCTCGAGGCCCGCGACCATGCGCAGCGCCGTCGTCTTGCCGCAGCCAGACGGTCCGACGAGAACGACGAACTCGCCGTCGCCGATCTCCAGCGAGAGGTCGTGCACGGCGTGGACGTCGTTGTCGTAGATCTTCTCGACCTTGTCGAAGATCACCTCAGCCATTCGTCAGCCTCCAGACGTGGAATGCGGGACCTGCGGCGGGGAAGCGGTCGTCTTCGGGGTCCTCTCCGTAGAGCGTCTCCTCCGCCCGGAGCGGAAGCCGAACCGGCTCGTGCGCGGCGCGGCTCGCGAGACAGAGCAGCCGCTCGTCGCGCGTCTCGCGCAGATACGCGATCACGTCGTCGTCGACGTGTGCGTAGCGAATGCCGCCGCGCGCGAGCGCGGGGTGCGAGCGGCGAAGGGCGATCAGGCGCCGGTACTCGTCGAACAGCGGCGGTAGCGGCGTATCCCACGGCATCGTCCGTCGCGCGTCCTCGCCCCACTCGCCCGCGAGCCCGAGCTCGTCGCCGGCGAAGACCATCGGCACCCCCGGCGTCGTCATCTGCAGGCCGACTCCGACGAGCTGGCGCTCCTGGGAGCCTGCCATCGTGCGGAAGCGCGGCGTGTCGTGGCTGTCGAGGATCGCCCAGGAGTGTAGGACGAAGTCCCACGGGACACCCGTGCGGAAGGCGCGCATCGTCGCGACCGAGACTTCGCCGCCCAGTCGCGGCATCGTGATCGGCAGCCCGAAGTACGGGATCTCGAGCTCCCCGCGCAGCCACGTCCACACGGGTCGCGAGAACCCGGCGTAGTTCATCGCGCCGTGCCAGCCGCGGAAGTCGGGGCGGTAGTCGTGGAAGTGCTCCGCCACGAGCAGCGAGTCGTCGTTCAGAGCGGCGCGCAGCGTCGGTGCGACGTCCGCGTTCACGTCCGTCTCGCCGGTGCGGCCGGTCATGTTCGCGACGTCCACACGCCAGCCGTCGAGTGAGTACGGCGGCTGCAGCCACTTG
>JBKPGW010000173.1:0-12517 GCA_046729555.1 Actinomycetota bacterium
GGAGGAGGGCCTCGAGCCGGGGCCGATCGAGGAGGCCGTAGCGAGCCTGAGCCCCGAGCTCGAGCGCGCCGGGCGCGTCGTCGCACGGCGTGGAGCCGGGCCGCGGACGGCCCGATACCTCCAGGCCAGGGGCTTCGGCGAGGAGGCTGTCGAGGCCGCCCTATTTGGACAGGAGGGCTGAGCGGCGATAGGATGAAGTTGTCTCATCCGACGATTTGCCTGCATAGCGACTTTTTCCGAATCAAGACCGAAATCCTGAAACTCATGTCCATCACCGACCAGCGCGACAACGGAAGGCTCCTGACAGCGGCGAGCTAGCCGACCGCTTCTCGAGCCGCGCTGGCGGCTCGCTTCACCCGATTCGGGACATCCCGTGCCGGCCGACCGCCGGGTAGGCGCCGCGGTAGTGCCGCGGACAACCGACCCAGGAGCTGTCCATGCTGGTCGCAATCGGGATACTGATCGGACTCATCGTCGGAGGGATCGGGGTTGCGGTCGCGGTCGGCGTGCTCGGGAAGTCACGCCTGGGCGAGGCCGCCCAGCAGCGCAAGCAGATGCTCGAGGAGGCGACTCGCGGAGCGGAAACGCTCCGGCGCGAAGCCCAGATCAGCGCGCGGGAAGAGGCCGTCCGCTTGCGGGCGGAAATCGACCAGGAGGTCACCGAGCACCGCGCGCGGATCGTGAAGGTCGAGGAGCGCGTGCTCGCCAAGGAAGAGGAGATCGACAACAAGCTGACGGAGCTGGCGCGGCGCGAGCAGGGCCTGGCCGACCGTGAGACGCATCTGAAGCAGCTCCAAGACGAACACAAGCAGGCGCGGGAGGAGCAACTCGCCGAGCTCGAGCGCGTCTCAGGGATGACCGTGAACGAGGCGAAGCTGACGCTGCTCGAGCGCTCCGAAGACCTCGTCCGTCACGAGCTAGCCCGCAGGGTGCGCCAGCTCGAAGAGGAGGCCCGTACAGAGGCGAAGCGGCGCGCGCGCAATCTCGTCGCGGATGCGCTTCAGCGCGTCGCCGCGAGCCATGCAGCGGAGACGACCGTGTCGGTGATCGAGCTGCCGTCCGACGACATGAAAGGACGCATCATCGGCCGGGAGGGCCGCAACATCCGCGCACTCGAGCACCTCACCGGCGTCGACTTCATCATCGACGACACGCCGCAGGCGGTCGTGCTCTCGTCGTTCGACGGCATCCGCCGCGAGGTGGCCAAGCTGACGCTGTCGAAGCTGATCGAGGACGGGCGGATCCATCCGGCCCGGATCGAGGACACCTACTACCAGTCGAAGGCGGAGATCGAGGACCACATCACCCAGGCCGGCGAGCAGGCAGTGTTCGAGGCGAATTGCGGCGAGTTCCACGAGGAGCTGGTCAAGATCCTCGGGCGACTGCGCTACCGCACCAGCTACGGGCAGAACGTCCTCAAGCACACGCTCGAGGTCGTGCACCTCGCGGGGATCATGGCGTCCGAGGTCGGCGCGAGCGTCAAGGTGACGAAGCGTGCGGCGCTATTGCACGACCTCGGCAAGGCGATGACGCACGAGGTCGAGGGCTCGCACGCGTCGATCTCGGCGCAGCTCGCGCGACGGTACGGCGAGTCGCAGCACGTCGTGCACGCGATCGAGGCGCACCACTACGAAGTCGAGCCGCAGACGGTCGAGGCCGTGTTGCTGATCGCCGCCGACGCGATCTCCGCCTCGCGGCCGGGCGCGCGCGGCGAGAGCCTGGAGCACTACATCAAACGCCTCGAGTCACTCGAGGAGCTCGCGGCGCAGAAGCCGGGGGTAGACAAGGTGTACGCGCTGCAGGCCGGACGGGAGATCCGGGTGATCGTCCGACCCGGGGAGGTGGACGACGACGGGGCGATCCTGCTCTCCCACGAGATCGCGCGCGAGATCGAAGACCAGCTCGAGTACCCGGGTCAGGTGAAGGTCACCGTCATCAGAGAGAGCCGCGCGATCGACGTGGCGCGCAACGTCACGAACGGCGGTGTGCACGCCGAGCCCGTCTCGCCACCAGAGACCGTGCCGGCATCCGAGACCGCACCGGCACCCGAGCCTCAGGTCCAGCCCGACCAGGCGGCCTAGAACCGTGCGAAAGCTTCGCTTTCGCACGAGTGAGGTTTAGGCCGCTTCGCGGGAAAACGTGCGCGGGCAGAGCCCACGCACTTCAATGCTGCCGGGCAACGCTGGTTGGTCCGTGGGCGGTGGCGCCTCCAGCGTCCCGCCCACGTGAGTTCGCCTCCAGCTAGTGCGGCTTCGCCTGCACTAGCTTCCCGCCCTGGCGTTTTCGGTTCGCGCAAGTGCGAAGGGATTGAGTGACGATCTCAAACGGTCCCGGGCGGCCGCTAATCGGTCGAGGGCGCGGTATACCTCCTGCGTGATCGATCTTCCCCTGCAGTGGCGGATTCGGAGGTGGGTTGTCTCTTGGCTGGGGCTTCGCAACCGGTGCGCCGCTGTCGAGCGGCTGCTGAAACTACGTCCGCGCCGTCTCTCGGTATCCACCGAGCCGCGCACCACACTGCGGCCCCAAGGTGAGAAGCGCCGCGTCTCCTCGTCCGAGCTGGTCGCGTTGATCCGTGATGTGGCGCTCGAACCACGAACTCGCTATGTCGCTGACGGGCGCCACCCGTAACCGTCGGTTGTCTAAGTTGCTTAGCTTCGTTTCGCCAGCGCGGCGAGAGTGCCGAGGCCGAGGAAGGCGACGCCCGAGCCGTAGCGGAGCGCGCGCCGGCGACGGCGCAGCAGGTCGCCCACCGTGCCCGCGGCGACGGCGTACAGCGAGTCGCTGACGAGGCCGAGCCCGACGAAGACGAAGCCGAGGACGAGCGCCTGCGACCACACTCCGCCGCGGTCCGGATCGACGAACTGCGGGAGGAAGGCAAGGAAGAAGAGCGCGGTCTTCGGGTTGAGCACGTTGACCACGGCGCCCCGGGCGAAGGCACGCCGGAGCGACTCGCGTCGCTGCCGCAGAGCCGAATCCTCATCGCCTCCGAGCAGCTTCCGGACGCCGATGTAGATCAGGTAGGCCGCCCCCACGTACTTGACGACGCTGAAGGCCAGTGCGGAGGCGACGATCAACGCAGAGAGGCCGGCAGTGGCGGCTGCGACATGGACCAGCGTCCCGAGATGGATGCCGGCCACCGACGCGAGGCCGATCCGGCGGCCCTGCTCGGCGCTCTGAACGACGACGTACAGGACCGCAGGCCCGGGGATCAGCAGGAGGGCGACGGCGGCGACGCTGAAGAGCCAGAGCGCGGTGGAGTCCGGAAAGACCACGGGTACCATTCTGGCCCGTGCGGCGGTACCACGTCACGACGTTCGGCTGCCAGATGAACGCTCACGACAGCGAGCGGATCAAGGGCATGCTCGAGGAGCTCGGCCTCGGCGAGGCGCCCTCGCAGGGGGCCGCGGACGTGCTCGTGTTCAACACCTGCACGATCCGGGAGAAGCCGGACACGAAGTTCGCCGCGCACCTCGCACAGGCGGCCGCGCTCAAGCAGCACGACCCCGACAAGATCATCGCGGTCGGCGGCTGCTATGCGGAAGCGCAGCGCGAGCGGCTGTTCGAGCTCTACCCGTACGTGGACGTCGCCTTCGGGCCCGGCTCGATCCCGCATCTCGGCGAATGGCTCGGGGCGGGCGGCTTCGGCGTCGCACGCGGCCGCTTCGGTCTCGACGACCGCAGCTTCGCCGGCGAGCTGCCGATGCACCGGGAGCGCGCCTACCAGGCCTGGGTCCAGATCTCGATGGGCTGCAACTCGAAGTGCGCCTACTGCATCGTCCCCGCAGTACGTGGACGCGAGGTCAGTCGTCGCCCTGGCGACGTGATCGCGGAGGTGACGCGCCTTGCCGGTGACGGCGTCCGCGAGCTGACGCTGCTCGGGCAGAACGTCAACTCGTGGGGCCGCGACCTGGCGCCGCAGATCCGCACCGAGTTCGGCGAGCTGCTGCGCGCCTGCAACGAGGTCGAGGGCATCGAGCGGATCCGCTTCACGAGCCCGCATCCCAAGGACTTTCGCCGGCCGGTGATCGAGGCGATGGCCGAGTGCGCGGCCGTCTGCGAGCACGCGCACTTGCCGTTGCAGTCCGGCTCGTCGCGCATCCTCAAGGCCATGCGCCGGACGTACGGCCGCGAGCGGTACCTGCGCCTCGTCGACGAGCTCCGCGACGCGATTCCCGACCTGGCGCTGACGACCGACCTGATCGTCGGCTTTCCCGGCGAGACGGAGGACGACTTCCGCGAGACCGTCGAGGTGGTGGAGGAGGTCGGCTTCGACGGCGCCTTCACCTTCGTGTACTCGCCGCGCGCCGGAACCGAGGCGGCCGCGATGGACGAGCAGATCCCCGAGGAGGTCAAGCGCGACCGGATCGGGCGGCTGGTCGACGTCGTCCAGCGCGCGGCGGCCGCGCGCAACGCCGAACGGGTCGGCGGGGTGGAGGAGGTGCTCGTGGAAGGCACAAGCCGAACCGATGTGTCGTTGCTCCGCGGGCGCACGCGCCGCAACACCACCGTCAACTTCCGCGGCACCGCGGCAGCGGGCGAGCTCGTCGACGTGCGCATCGACGGCGCGACCTCGACGACCCTGCGCGGCGTGCAGGCCGTCCCTGTCGCCGCCTGATGCGAATCCTCGTCACGGGCTCGAGCGGCCAGATCGGGACGAACCTGGCGTTGCGCCTGCAGGCCGACGGGCATGAGGTGTTCGGCGTCGACAAGCGCCTGAACGCCTGGACGGAGGAGTTCCGCTACCTGCTCCAGGACCTGACCTTCCCCGGCGGCCTCGGCGACGACTATCCGCCGGCCGACGTGATCGTGCACCTCGCCGCGCACGCGAAGGTGCACGAGCTCGTGCGCGAGCCGCGCCGCGCGCTCGAGAACGCGATCATGACGTTCAACGTCCTCGAGTACTGCCGCGCGAACGACCTCCCGCTCGTGTTCTCGTCGACACGGGAGGTCTATGGCGACGTCCACCGCTTCGAGGAGTACGGCGAGGCAAGCGCGGACTTCGCGTACACGGAGAGCCCTTACTCGGCGTCGAAGATCGCCTCCGAGGCGCTGATCTACTCGTATGCGCGCTGCTATGGGCTGCGGTACCTCGTCTTCCGTTTCTCGAATGTCTACGGCCGCTACGACAACGATCTCGCGCGGATGGTGCGCGTGATCCCGCTGTTCACGCATCGCCTGATCCACAACCAGCCGATCACGATCTACGGCGGCAGCGACAAGACGCTCGACTTCACGTACATCGACGACTGCGTCGACGGTCTCGCCCGCGGGGTGGACGCCCTCGTCGCCGGCAACGTGGTCAACGAGACGATCAACCTCGCCTACGGGGAGGGCAACACGATCGTCCGCGCGGCGGAGCTGATCGCCACCGCGCTCGGGGTCGAGCCGCGGATCACCTTTACGCCCGCGCTGCTCGGCGAGGTGACGCATTACGTCGCCGACATCCGCAAGGCGCGCGACCTGCTCGGCTGGGAGCCGCACGTGCCGCTCGACGAGGGAATCCCGCGCGCGGTCGCCTGGTTCCGCGAGCACCCGGAGCATGCCGCCGACTTCGTCGGCGACTGGGTGCCGCAGGAAGCCGACTTCAAGCTTGCCGTCTCCTAGCGTCATCGCGATCTTCGGCCCGACGGCGTCAGGCAAGACCGCGGTGGCCGAAGCCGTAGCCGATCGGATCGGCGGCGAGGTCGTCTCGGCCGACTCGATGCAGGCGTACCAAGGCCTGCCGATCCTGACGGCGCAACCCGAGCGGCCGACCCTTCTCGTCGGCATCTGGCCGCTGTCGCACGAGGGCTCCGTCGCCGAGTACGCAGAGCGCGCGCACGCAGCGATCGACGAGCTGCTCGCAGCGGGCGGGACGCCCGTCGTCGCGGGCGGCACCGGTCTCTATCTTCGCGCCGCGCTCGCCGAGCTCGGCCTGCCGCCGGCCCCGCCGCCCGAGCTCCGCTCGCACTGGGAGGAGCTCTACGACCGCCTCGGCGCCGAGCGCGCGCTCCAGGTGCTCGTGGAGCGGGACCCCGAAGCCGCGGCGCGCCTGCATGCGAACGACCGCCGGCGCGTCGTGCGCGCGCTCGAGCTGACAGAGCTCGGTGCTTCGCTGCGCCCCGACGCCGACCGCCTCTGGACGCGCGAGATGCGGCACGACACGATCGTGTTCGGCCTCGACGTCCCGCGCGACGTCCTCATCGACCGCATCGAGAGGCGCGCACGTCAGATGTTCGACGCCGGCGTTGTGGAGGAAGCGCGCGGCGCGCTCGCGGGAGACTTGTCGTCGACCGCCGTCCGCGCGCTCGGGCTGCGTGACGTGGTCGAGCTGCCGCGCGAGGAGGCGCTCGAAGCGCTGATCGTCCGCACGCGCCGCTACGCGGCGTACCAGCGCAAGTGGATGCGACGGATTCCGGGCCTTGTTAGCGTCAACGCCGATCGCCCGCCCGGCGAGGTCGCCGATGAGATCGTCGAAGTGGCACGCACTCGGGAACGTCTACCTGCTAGTCGAGCAGGATGACGCGCTGACGCCCGAACGCGCCCGCGATTTGGCGCGCGACACCGACGGCGTCCTCGAGGTCAAGGGCACCGAGGTGAAGGTGTGGAACCCGGACGGCTCGGTCGCTGAGATGTCCGGCAACGGCGCGCGCATCGCAGCGGCATGGCTCGCACGCGAATCCGGAACGCGGGATGTGACGCTGCGGGTCGGCGAACGTGACGTCAGGGCGACGGTCGACGGTGAACAGGTCACGCTCGACGTCGGCCGCGTCGAGGTTGGCGAGCGCGAGACGATCGACGTCGACGGAGAACGCATCGAGTTCACCCCGGTGTCGGTCGGCAACCCGCACGCGGTCGTGCGGCACGACCCGGGCGATGTGCGAAGGCTCGGCCCGTTGCTCGAACGCCATCCGCGCTTCCCGGACCGCACGAACGTCCAGCTCGTCCGCGTTGACGGCGAGCACGACCTCACCGTCGGGGTCTGGGAGCGCGGCGCGGGGGAGACGCTCTCGTCGGGAACGAGCTCGGTCGCGGCCGCGGCAGCGGCGGTCGCAAGCGGCTGGTGCAGGAGCCCGGTGACGGTGCACCTGCCCGGCGGCGACCTGTACGTCGAGCTCGCCGACGGCGAGGCGCGGCTAACCGGCCCGGCCGTCCAGCTCGCGTAGTGCGTCGTTCAAGCTGACCTTCAGGTCAGTCGCCTCGCTGCGCCAGCCGATGATGAGCGCGCACGCAAGGTGGTAGGTGCCGGCGGGAAACTCCTTCGGGCGAGTGCCGGGAACAACGATCGCGCGCGGCGGGACCGAGCCTCGATGCTCGACAGGCTCACTGCCCGTCACGTCGATGATCGGCACCGACGCCGTCAGCGACACGTTCGGCCCGAGCACGGCGCCCGCGCCGACATGCACACCTTCGGTGAGGATGCAGCGCGACCCGATGAAGGCGCCGTCCTCGACGATCACCGGCGTCGCGCCCGGCGGCTCGAGCACACCTCCGATGCCGACGCCGCCCGCGAGGTGCACGTCCGCGCCGATCTGCGCACCCGACCCGACGGTCGCCCACGTGTCGACCATCGTGCGCGGCCCGACCCAGGCGCCGATGTTCACGTAGCTCGGCATCATCACGACGCCCGGGGCGAGATAGGCGCCGTAGCGCGCGACGGCGGGCGGGACGACGCGCACACCGAGCTCCTCGTAGTTCCGCTTGAGCGGGATCTTGTCGTGGTACTCGAACGGCCCGACCTCTTGCGGCTCCATCCGGCGCGCCCGGAAGTACTCGAGAATTGCCTCCTGCGCCTCGCTGTTCACGCGCCAGCCCCCGTCGACCGGCTCGGCGACACGCACCTCGCCACGATCCAGCGCCGCGATCATCTCGTCGACGTTCACAGCACCTCCTCGAGGATCGCGGCCGCCCGCCGGCACTCCTCCTCCGTCGGGACGAGGGCGAGGCGGAAGTAGCCCTCGCCCGCCGGCCCGAAGAACGTTCCCGGCGAGACGATCAGCCCGTGTTCGAGCAACCGCTCGGCGAAGTCGTCGGACGGCGCCTCGATCCAGAGGAACATCGTCGCGGAGCTGCCGGCGACCCGCAGGCCCTTGCGCTGGAGTGTCGGCAGCAACGCATCACGCTTGCGCCGGTACGCGGCGCGTGTGCGCTCGACGTGCTCCTCGTCGTTCCACGCGACGACGGACGCCTGCTGGACGAACTCCTGCGGCGCGGTTCCCACGGAGGGACGGTATTGCTTCAGCGCTGCGGTCAGATCGGCGTCTGCCGCGACGAAGCCGGAGCGATAACCCGTCATCGAGGAGCGCTTGCTCAGCGTGTTGAAGACGACGACGTTCCCGTGTTCGCGAACCTCGAGCGCGGAGTGGGGCGGACTCTCGAACCACAGCTCGGAGTACGCCTCGTCGCAGGCGAGTAGGAAGGCGTGCTCACGCGAGAGCTCGGCCGCACGCAGCAGGAACTCGAGCGGAGCGACCGCCCCCGTCGGGTTGTTCGGATAGTTGAGCCAGACGATCGCCGCCCGCTGCCAGGTCTCGTCGGCGACGGCATCGAGATCGGGCAGGAACCCGTTGTGCTCCCGCAACGGCAGCTGCTCGACCTCGGCGCCTGCGAAGGTCGCGCCGCGGTCCGGCACGGGATAGCCCGGCTGCGTCGTCACGACGAGCGGCCGGTCGCCGTCCCGGTCGACGACGACCTGCGCCAGCAGGAAGATCGCCTCCTTCGACCCGTAGGTCGGCACGATCTCCGAGTCGGGGTCGAGTTGCACGTCGAACCGGCGCGCGCACCAGCCGGCGACCGCGGCGCGCAGCTCGGGGAGGCCTTCGGCGAGCGGGTAGGTCGAGATCTCCGTCAGGCTCTCCACGAGCGCGCGTCGGATCATGGGATCCGTCGGCTCGCGCGGATCGCCCTTGCCGAAGTCGATCAGCTCGACGCCCTGGGCCGCGAGCCGGCGCTTCGCCTGCTCGAGCTTGACGAACGGATAGGTGCCGGTTGCCGCGAGGGCGCGGGAGAGCTGCACGCCGGGGACGGTATCGAGGAATGCGCTGCTCGCGTGCATAATCCAACCGTGATCCAACGCCAGCCGGACCCCGCGCTGGAGCGTGGGTTCATCGCCGCCGTGCTGGCTCAGGGAGTCGATTCCGAGGACGAGCTGGCCGAGCTGCGTGAGCTTGCCCGCACCGCGCTCGTCGAGCCCGTCGGGGCGCTCGTCCAGCATCGGCCGCGCCCCGAGCGGCGCACCTACCTCGGGAAGGGAAAGCTCGAGGAGCTCAAGCGGACCTATCGCGAGTCGGGCGCCGAGGTGCTCGTCGTCGACGACGAGCTCGAGCCCTCCCAGCAACGAACTCTGGAGGACACCCTGCAGGCGCGCGTCGTCGACCGCACGCAGCTGATCCTCGACATCTTCGCGCAGCACGCCGTGAGCGCCGAGGGCAAGCTGCAGGTGGAGCTCGCACAGCTCGAGTACAACCTCCCGCGCATGCGGGGAATGTGGCAGCACCTCGAGCGTCTCGGCGGCGGCGTCGGGACGCGCGGCCCGGGCGAGTCGCAGCTCGAGACCGACCGCCGCATCGCGCGGCGGCGCATCACGCTGCTTCGCCGCAAGCTGAAGGAGCTGCGCAAGCAACGTGAAGTGCGGCGCAAGGAGCGTCAGCGGGCCGAAGCTCCCACCGTCGCGCTCGCGGGCTATACGAACGTGGGCAAGTCGACGCTGCTGAATGCGCTGACCGACGCGTCCGTATCCGTCAACGACCGCCTGTTCGAGACGCTTGATCCGACGACGCGCGGATTCGAGCACGACGGGCGGAAGTACCTCGTGACCGACACGGTCGGCTTCATCCGCAGACTGCCGACGCAGCTCGTCGAGGGATTCGCGGCGACGCTCGAGGAGACGCTCGTTGCCGATCTCGTCCTGCACGTCGTCGACGCCTCTGCCGCGGACGATCGCCTCGATGAGCAGACGCGCGCCGTCGCGTCCGTCCTGCACGACATCGGCGCGCAGGAGCTCCCGCTGGAGGTCGTGATCAACAAGATCGACGGCGTCGATGCACTCCGGCGACGTCGCCTCGCGAACCGCTTTCCCGACGCGCTCCAGGTGTCCGCGCTGACGGGCGAAGGACTCGACGACCTGCGCGAGCGGATCGCGGCCCGCTTCTCGGATCGCTTCGAGGCCGTGCACCTGTTCCTGCCATACGAGGAGGGCGGGAAGCTCGCGGAGCTCTACGCGCTCGGCGCGCCGATCGAGGAACGCGACGACCGGCCTGAGGGCGTTTTCGTGCGCGCGCGGCTGCCGCGTCGCGAGCTCCGCCGCTTCGCACGCTACCTCGTCGCGGAGGCGCGCACCGAGCCGGCGCGGCGCGCCCGTTGATCGAACTGGCGATCAAGCGGCTGCGCGCGGACGCCGTCGTCCCGAAGCGCGCGTACGACCGCGACGCAGGGCTCGACCTCTCCGCGTGCGAACGCCTCGAGCTCGCGCCCGGTGAACGCGCGGTCGTGGGGACCGGTTTGGCGGTCGCGATTCCTGAGGGGTATGCGGGCTTCGTCCAGCCCCGCTCCGGCCTCGCGGACCGTCACGGCATCACGATCGTCAACTCGCCCGGACTGATCGACTCCGGCTACCGCGGCGAGCTGAAGGTGATCGTGCTCAACACGGACACGGCGCACGGATTCGTCGTCGAGCCAGGGATGCGGATTGCCCAGCTGGTCGTGCTCGAGGTTCCCGAGGTCGAGCTCGTCGAGCTGGAGGAACTTCCTACCACGGAACGCGGTGTGCGCGGACACGGGTCGTCGGGAACGTGATGGGCGTCGAGCCGCGCATCCGCGTCTCCGCGATCCTGCGCTGGAGGGGGCGCGTGCTGCTCTGCCGGCACGAGAAGCCGGGCAAGGAGTACTGGCTGCTGCCGGGCGGCGGCGTCAACTCCGGCGAGAGCCTTGTCGACGCGCTCCATCGCGAGCTCGCCGAGGAGATCGGGATCGACGAAGACTTGCCGGTGGAGGGCCCGGTCGCGATCGCGGACTCGATCGCGCCCGCACGCACCTTCGCGGCCAAGCACGTCGTCCACATCATCTTCGCCGGCGACCTCGGCGCCCGTTCACTCGAGGCGGTGACTTCGCAGGACGCCGCGGTGCGCGGCCACCGGCTCTTCGAGGTGAACGATCTCGACGGCGTCGTGCTGCATCCACCGATCCAGCGTTTCCTCAGCCGCTGGCAGCCGGGAGATCCCGCTGTCTATCTGGGCGCATTGTGGGCGCCTTGACCTGTCAATCTATCGCTTGACAGAGAACGAGAGATTGCCAAGCTAAAGCTTGTCACGACATGACCTCTCGACAATCCATAGATTGTCACCTCTGCTATACTTCCTCAAATGCTCAAGACGATGGAGACAACTCGCCTCGCCCGGGAAGCCCTCGACGAGCGCCTGGCTGCGTGGCGCGCTCACGGTCCGGCTCCCGGCCGTGGCTGGATTCGCGCGATCCGCGAGGCCTTGGGCATGTCCTCGACTGATCTCGCGAGCCGGCTCGGAACAACTCGTCAAGCGGTTGCGCAGATGGAGAAATCCGAGATCGGCGGCTCGATTCGCCTGGAGACCCTCCGCCGCGCCGCTGAGGCACTCGACTCCACTCTCGTCTACGCGTTGGTGCCAAACCGGCCTCTCGAGGAGACTGTTGACCGTCGCGCACACGATGTCGCCGCCGCGGAGGTGGCGCGCGTGCGGCAGACCATGCTGCTCGAGAACCAGCTCGTCGACGACTCGGTCGATCAGACCCGTCTCGTCGACGAACTTGCAGAAGAGCTGAAGAGGTCTCGGCACCTCTGGCGCAAATAGGTGCACTTCCTCGCCGGCGGCGACGACGGCCAAACGCCGCTCGACGCAGACGAGATGGACGGGCTGATTCCAGCGTGGATTGCAACCCGGGAGGATCTCAATCGCGCCGAGCAGGAGAACATCCTGCGCGCCGAGGCCGCAATAGGACGGCGCGCTCGTCGGCCGGACCGCCTGTTAACCGAGAGCTCTGTGAGGCAACTACACCGGCGAATGTTCGAGGAGGTCTGGCAGTGGGCGGGGAGGTATCGCACCAGCAACAAGAACATCGGTGTCGACCACTGGCGAATCAGCGAGGAGATTGGTCAGCTCCTTGGTGACGCTCGCTACTGGGTGGAAAACAGTGTTTACGAGCCCGACGAGCTCGTCGTGCGCTTCCACCACCGACTGGTTGCCATTCACCCGTTCCCGAACGGCAACGGTCGGCTGGCACGAGCGGTGGGGGACCTGCTTGTCGTGGCACTCGGGGGTAAGCGCTTTACTTGGGGTGTAGCGCTCGCCGCAGCAGATCCCGCTGGCGCGCGACGCGCGTACATCTCCGCTCTGCAGACAGCCGATCGAGGGGACATCAATCCACTGGTCGCATTCGCCCGCAGTTGAACTAGCGGCGGTCGCCTTCTGGGCACCTTGACGCCCTAGCTGTCCTAAGCATAGAATCACTAGGTATGAACCAGCCCCTCAAGGGCTACCTGGATCCGCTGATTCTGGCCGTCCTCGCG
>JBKPGW010000174.1:0-8533 GCA_046729555.1 Actinomycetota bacterium
CACGACGAAGGGGGGGGTTCTGACCCCTCCGGGGTTCCGACCCCAGCAGTCTCGCCGGGCGAGAAGGGGATGTTCAAGCGCATGCGCGCCCCGCTCGGCTAGGCGTTGCGCAGATCCAGTCCTAGACTCAGGACATGTCTGTGAGCCGACGTACGGTCACCGTCCTCTTCGCCGACGTGGCCGACTCGACGCCGCTCGGCGAGCGGCTCGATCCAGAGTCGCTGCGGCGGGTGATGTCGCGCTTCTTCGAGCAGATGTCCGCTGTGCTCGAGCGCCACGGCGGGACGGTGGAGAAGTTCATCGGCGACGCCGTGATGGCCGTGTTCGGGATCCCCGAGCTGCACGAGGACGACGCCCTGCGCGCGGTGCGCGCGGCGACCGAGCTCCGGCAGGCGCTGGCCAAGCTGAACGAGGAGCTCGAGCGCGAATTGGCGGTCCGCATCGGCATCCGCGTCGGCGTCAACACGGGCGAGGTGGTCGCGGGCGACGGCAGCGGCGGACAGATGCTCGTCACCGGCGACGCGGTCAACGTCGCGAAGCGGCTCGAGGAATCCGCCCGGACGGGCGAGATCCTGGTCGGGGAGCCGACGCGGCGGCTCGTCGAGAACGCCGTCGTGCTCGAGCCTCGTGACGAGCTCGCGCTGAAGGGCAAGAGTGATCCGCACGCGGCGTGGAACGTCCTCGCCGTGATCAAAGGCGCGACCGCGTACGCGCGCCGTCTCGACGCGCCGCTGATCGGGCGCGATGCGGAGCTGCAAACCCTGCGAGCTGCGTACACGGATGCTGTCGCACGACGGTCCTGCCGCCTGTGCACGATCGTCGGGCCTGCGGGCATCGGCAAGTCACGTCTCGCCGCGGAGCTGTGCTCGAGCGTTCGCGACGACGCAACCGTGCTCACCGGAGTGTGTCTGCCGTACGGCGACGGGATCACGTTCTGGCCGCTCGTCGAAATCGTCGGCTCGCTCGGCAGCGACGACGGTGTGCGCGAAGCGGTCGCGGGCGCCGAGGACGGGGAGCTGGTCGCGACGCGCGTGCTCGGCGCTGTCGGGCCGACAGCGTCGGTCGCGCCCGGAGGCGAGACGTTCTGGGCAGTGCGCCGCCTCTTGGAGGAGGTTGCGCGAAAGCAACCGCTCGTCGTGGTCGTCGAGGACATCCACTGGGCCGAGCCGACACTGCTCGACCTGCTCGAGTACCTGGCCGGCTGGATGCACGACGCGCCGACGCTCCTGTTGTGCATCGCGCGGCCGGAGCTCCTCGACGAACGCCCGGGCTGGCTGACGCAGCCGGGCAGCGGCGTGCTCCTGGAACCTCTCAGCGAAGAGGAATCCCATGCCTTGCTCGACGAAATCGCGCAGGAGTGGCCGCTCGACGACGCGGCGCGTCAGCAGATCGCCGACGCGGCGGAGGGCAACCCGCTCTACCTCGAGCAGATGGCGGCAATGCTGGCAGAGGGAGAGCCGGCGGATGCGATCCCGCCGTCGATCCATGCGCTGATCGCCGCTCGCCTCGACCGGCTTCCGGCCGAGGAGCGCACCGTGCTCGAGTGGGCCGCCGTTGCGGGCAAGCACTTCGTCCGGTCCGCGCTGCGACGGCTCGCGCCGGATGCCGACCAGGCGGACGTCGACGCGCGTCTTCTGAGCCTGGCGCGCAAGGATCTGCTCGCAGCCCGACCCGGGCGCGAGGACGCCTACCGCTTCCGTCACGCGCTGATCCGCGACGCCGCGTACGCAGGCATCGCGAAGGAGGTGCGCGCACAGCTGCACGAGCGCTTCGCAGACTGGGCCGCCGGCACGACCGCCGGCCGCGCCCGCGAGGTGGACGAGATCATCGGTTACCACCTCGAGCAGGCGTTCCGCTACCGCGAGCAGCTCGGGCCCCTCGACGAGCATGCCCATTCGCTCGCTGCGCGCGGGGCAGAGCTGCTCGGCGGTGCCGGCCGGCGCGCGTTTGCGCGCGACGATCTTCCAGCCGCGCTGACGCTGCTCGACCGAGCGCTGGCGCTGATGAACGAAGAAGAGCCGGCGAGGCTGGAGCTCGTCCGGGAGCTCAGCATGGCCTTGTGGTGGGCGGGCGAGGTCGCGCGCGCCGAGTCGTTGCTGAACGGACTGATCGAGGCAGCCTCGGCGCTGGGCGACCGGGGACAGCATTGGTCGGGCCTGATCGAGCAGGCCGCGCGGAAGAACATTTCCGGCGGCGAGGCGGACGCCGAAGAGCTGCTGCAGGTGTCACAGGAGGCCATCGAGGTGTTCGAAGAGTTGGGCGACGACGCAGGCCTCGCCCGCGCCTGGCGCCGCGTCGCGCACGCGCACCAGGTTCGATCACGCTACGGCCCCGCGGAGGAGGCGGGAGAGAAGGCGCTGGTGCACGTTCGGCGTGCGGGCGACCGCCACGAGGAAGCGCGCATCGTCGACACGCTTTGCACGAGCCTCTTGTACGGCCCGGCAAACGCGGCGGAGGCAATCGACCGCTGTCTCCAGATGCTCGAGTGGGCGCGCGGCAGTCGCGTCATGGAGGCGAACGTGGGCATCTCCCTGGCCGGTCTCAAGGCGATGCGTGGGGACTTCGAGGAAGCGAGGTCCTTGGCGGCGGCCGCTCGACAGGCGTATGAAGAGCTCGGCCTGCGCCTTGCAACCGCCGGCCTGACGCAGGTCACCGGGCCGCTGGAACTGCTCGCGGGCGATCTCGACGCGGCCGAACGCGAGCTGCGCGAGGGCCTCGACATCCTCGAGCCGCTGGGATCGAGCGGGTACCAGGACGCGCTGCTCGCCGACGTGGCCTACAGGCGCGGCAACGTCGACGAGGCGGAGCGTCTCCTGGCGCGCGCCGAGGCGGGGGCCGCAGACGACAACATCGCGGCTCAAGTCGAGTGGCGCGCGGTGCGCGCAAAGCTCGAGCGCTCGGTGGAGCTGGCCGAGGCTGCTGTCGAGCTGGCCGGCCGAACCGACGCCCTCAACCTACGGGGGGATGCCGAGCTCGATCTCGCCGAGACGTTGCGTCTGGCGGGTGAGCCCGACGAGGCGGCGCGGGCCGTGCAGCGCGCGCTGGAGCTCTACGAACAAAAAGGGAACGTCGTCGCAGCAGCAAACGCCGCGTCGCTCCTGACAACTTCGGTCCGATAGGCGTTATCGTCGTTCCACTTCCAACCGGAGGAGGATCGGCATGGCGAAGATCAAGCGGGGAATCGACGCAAAGAAGGTCGTCGGCTCTCACCACGAGGGCTGGGACCAGGCGCTCGACAAAGCGCTCGCGAGTGCGAGCAGGATCCGCAGAGGGACGTACGACGTGAACGTGACCTTCAGCGCGACGATTCGCGTCACGAATCCCGGTCAGATTCAGAAGTACACCGTTACTTTGGAGGAGAGCTCGGGCTCCTAGGACTCGAGCACGCGCTTCAGGTTCTCGAGCGCGCCGACCTGATTGCGCATCGACTTCGCCACCATCGGCGCCATCAACTTCTGCGACCCACGCAGGTCCGCGTTGAGCGAGAACTTGACGCGCGTGCCGCCGTCCGCGTCCTCGAAGCGGTAGCTGCCCTCCGGCTGGACCGGCCCGACGAGCGTACGGAACGCGAGGTGCGAGCCTTCCTGGTAGGCGGTCACCTCGAAGTCGGCGTCGATGCGCTTGCCCATCGGGCCCTTGACACTCTGCCGGTAGACCGCGCCCCGGCCTTCGCCGGAGGCGCGTGCGATGTCGACGATCCCCGGCCGCCACTTCACGTCGTTCTCGTGGTTCGCGACGAACGCGAACACCTCGGAGCGTGGCTTGTTGATGACGATGCTGTTCTCCGCTGACGGCATCGGGTCGACCTTAACCCGAGACGAGCGCGGTGGCGAAGTCCTGCGGATCGAACGGCCTGAGGTCCTCGAGCGTCTCGCCCACGCCGATCAGCTTGACGGGGAGCCCGAGCTCGTGCGCGATCGCGACGGCGATGCCGCCTTTCGCGCTGCCGTCGAGCTTCGTCAGCGCGACGCCGGTGACGCCGACCGCTTCGCCGAAGAGGCGCGCCTGCTGCACTCCGTTCTGACCCGTCGTCGCGTCGACGACGAGCAGCGTTTCGTGCGGCGCGCCAACGAGCTTGCCTTCGATCACGCGCCGCACTTTTGTGAGCTCCTGCATCAGGTTGGCCTGCGTGTGCAGCCGCCCGGCGGTGTCGACGATCACGACGTCGCGGCCGTCGCGCGCGGCGCGCTCGATCGCGTCGTACGCGACGGAGGCGGGATCCGCCCCGCGCTCGCCTCCGACGAACTCCGCGTTTGCACGTGCCGCCCAGATCTCGAGCTGTTCCTCCGCGGCGGCACGGAACGTGTCGGCGGCCGCGAGGACGACGGAGTGGCCGTGCTGCCGCAGCCGCTCCGCCAGCTTCCCGATCGTCGTCGTCTTGCCGGTGCCGTTGACGCCGACGACGAGCAGGACGCTCGGATCGGCACGGACGTCGAGCGTTCCGGGATCCCCGAGCAGCGCAGCGAGTTCCTCTGCGAGCGCGGCGTTGAGGTCGGTCAAGTCCTGGCGGGCCTCGAGCCGTTGCACGAGCTCGGCGGTCGCGCGCACCCCGACGTCGGCGCGGATGAGCGCTTCCTCGAGCCGCTCCCAGGCCGCGTCGTCACCGGGATCGAAGGCAGCGGACGCAAGCTCCGCCGTGAGCGCGCGGCGGCTCTTCGAGAGCGAGTCGCGCAAGCGCGAGAAGAGCCCGGCCCGGTCGGCATCGGGCTCGGCCTGCGCGTTCTCCTCGCCGAGTAGTTGTGACCAGGAGCGGGGCATGGGTCGAGAACCGTAACGGCTGGGGTCAGACCCCTTGGGGTCTGACCCCAGCCGTTCGATCTACGCGACGGCTACGGCTTCTTCGCGCGGGAGACGCCGCGAGACGATCTGCGAGACGCCGTCGGCGCCCATCGTCACGCCGTAGAGGATGTCCGCGGCTTCCATCGTCCGCTTCTGGTGCGTGATGACGATGAACTGCGCGCGGTCGGAGTAGCGGCGAAGCAACTCGACGAAGCGGCCGATGTTCGTGTCGTCGAGCGCGGCCTCGACCTCGTCGAGGAGATAGAACGGGCACGGACGCGCGAGGAAGAGTGCGAACAGGAACGAGATCGCGCCCAGCGCCTTCTCGCCGCCCGACAGCAACGACAGGCGCGTCACCTTCTTGCCGGCGGGCCGCAGCTCGACCTCGATGCCGGGCTGCTCCTCCTCGTCTTCGGGCTCGGTCAGGCGCAGCCTGCCTTCGCCTCCCGGGAAGAGCGTGGAGGCAACCTCGGCGAAGTTCGCCTGCACGGCGGCGAAGGTCTCGGCGAAGCGCTCCTCGACCGTGCGCGCGAGGTCGTCGCGCAGCGACTCCAGCTTCTCGAGGCTCGCCTCGAGGTCGGCGCGCTGCGTGGAGAGCTCGGTCAGACGCTCCTTCTCCTGGTCGTACTCCTGTTTCGCCAGCGGGTTCACCTGTCCGAGCGACTCGCGGCGGCGCTCCAGCCGTTCGATGCGCTCCGCGAGCTCGTCGCGGTCGTCGCCCTCGGCCGGCTCCGACGCTGCGGCTTCCAGCCGGCGACGTGCCTCGTCGACCTCCGCCTCGATGCGCGCGCGCTCGACGTCGATCGCGCTCAGCCGTTCACCAGCCTCGGCCGTCGCGCGGCGCGCGTCGACCTCCGCGGCGCCGAGGCGCCTCAGCTCCTCGGCGAGGGCGCCGGTTCGGGTCGTGCCCGCGTCCGCGCGCGCGCGCAGCCGCGCCTCGAAGCGATCCTCGGTGATGCCGCCCAGCGTCTCGACGAGGCGCGCGGTGAGCCGCGCGAGCGTCACCGTGACGGGATCGCGCGCCGCGCGGTAGGCGTCCTCCGGAATCGGCACGGAGGCGCGTGCGTCGAGATCGTCGACTTCGGCGGCGAGCGCGCGGCGGCGGGCCTCGAGCTCGAGCCAGACCGCCTCGGAGGTCTCGCCGACGAACCAGATCTCCCCGCGCTGCGGGTCATAGCCAAAGCCCTCGGGTGTCACCGCCGGAACCTGTGACTGCAGGAGCTGATCCTTCGGCACGACCGGAAGACCGCGGACGAGCTCTGCGGGCTCGCGGGTGAGCACGACGACGTTGCCGAGACCGGCCGCGCGGGCGCGTTCGGCGAGCGCGAGCGCCGCGCGCGCATCGTCGGCGACGACGGCCGCGGCCCGGTGGCCCAGCGCTGCAGCAACGGCACGTTCGCTTCCGGGCGCAACGTCGAGCAGCGAGAGCGCGAGCCGCTCACCCTCTTCGGCGAGCGCGCGCGCCGCAGGCGGCAGGCCTTCGCGCTCGGCCAGTGCGCGCTCGAGCGTCTGCGGCCGCTCGCGTGCGACGCGCGCCTGTTCCCGCAACGTCTCGCGCTCCGCGCGCACGCGCGCATCGAGGACACGGCGCGGGCGCCCGAGCTCGGCGCGCAGGTTCTCGAGCAGCGTCTCGGCAGTCTCGCGCCGCAGCTCCAGCCGTTCGCGCGCGCTGCGCAGCCGGTAGAGGAGCGCGGTTGCCTGCTCGCGGCGACCGGCGGCGTCGGCGAGCTCTTCCTCGGCGCGGCGGCGTTCCTCGAGCAGGGAGTCGAGCTTTTCGTCGGCGTGCTTGCGCGCGAGGACAGCTGCGGTGCGGCGTCCGTCGCCGTCTTCGAGCCGTTCGCGGAGATCGGCGAGGTCGAGCTCGGCCACACGCGCACGCAGTGCGCCGATCTCGCCGCGCAGCTTCTCCGCGCGTTCGGCGGCAGTCGCCTGCAGCGCGAGCGGACGCAACCGCTTCTTCACCTCCGCCTCGACGTCACGCGCGCGCTCGACCTGAATCGCGACCCGCGCGAGCTTCAGCTCGGCGCGGTGTTTGCGGCGCTTGAAGCGACCGAGCCCGGCCGCCTCCTCGAGCAGCTGCCGCCGCTCCTCCGGCTTCGAGCCGAGGATCTCCTCGACACGGCCCTGCCCGATGATCGAATGCATCCCCCCGCCCAGGCCGAGGTCGGCGAGCAGCTCGACGAGGTCGATGCGGCGGACGGCCGTGCGGTTGAGCAGGTACTGGCCCTCGCCGCCGCGATGCAGCCGCCGCGCGACCGAGAGCTCGGAGTAGGGCAGCGGCCCGTCGCCGTCCGGGTTGTCGAACAGGAGCTCGACCTCGCAGAAGTCCGCGGCGGCGCGGCCGCCGCCGCCGGCGAAGATGACGTCGTCCGGCTTCTCCGCCCGCAGCTCGGACGGAGCCATCGAGCCGGCTGCCCAGACGATCGCGTCGGCGACATTGGATTTCCCCGACCCATTCGGGCCGACGACTACGGCAACGCCGGCCTCGAGCCGCACCTCGACCGGCTCGGGGAACGACTTGAAGCCGCGCAGCTTGATGGCGCGTAACTGCATCCGCGAGAGGCTAGCGCCTCTCGCGGATGGTGGATCAGGCCGCTTCCTCGGCCATGCCCAGGAGATCCTCGCGGGAGATCTGCCCGACGAGATCCGGATGGGCCTCCTTCATATGCTCCTCCGCGTTGCGGATCAGCTCGTCCTCGTCTGCGCCACGGACGACGTAGCCACACTCGCAGTTGATGAGCTTCGCCATCGCCCCTCCTCAGTAGGTCAAGACGCGGTCGTGCTCGAGCGCCAGCTCGACGAGCTTCGACGGCATCGCCGCCTCGGCGACACCGTTGGGCTCGAAGCCGCGCGCCTTGCTCGACATGCCTGAAACGTAGAACTTCGCGCCCGCAGCGGCGAGCGCGTCGTACGACTCGCGGAGCCTGCCCGTGCCAAGCCCGACGAGGGACTCGAGCACCGGCTCGCGCAGCAACTGCACGCCGTCGCCGGCGAGGAACAGCGACACGTCGTGGCCCGCCTCGCTCGCGGAACGCGCAACGAGAAACCCGAGCGCTGCGCGAGTCGGGTCCTCGGGCCCTCTCGTTATGTAAACCAGGATCTTCGCCATGCTGCGATTGTCCGACGCGAGCCTTGCGGTTACCTTGGCGGAACCTTGACGGGCACGAGGATCCACCTCTGCGGGCGCCTGACCGCGGAGATCGACGGCCGGCGGATCGAGGACGAATTGCCCGGCCGCCAGGGAAGGCTGCTCTTCGCCTACCTCGTCGTCAGCCGGCTGCGGCCGGCCGGCCGCGGCGAGCTGATCGACGTCCTGTGGGGCGACGGAGTGCCGGCCAACCCGGAGTCGGCACTTTCCGCACTGCTGTCGAAGCTGCGACGGCTCGTCGAGCTCGAAGGCCGGAGCGAGGTTCGCCTCGTCCTTCCCGACGCGGCGTGGATCGACGTCGAGGCCGGGCCGGAAGCCCTCCCCGCGGCCGAGTCGGCAGCTGCGCGCGGTGCCGCGCGCGCGGCTTACGGGCCCGCGCGCGTCGCGCAACACATCGGCGGCCGCACCTTCCTTGCCGGGGACGACGCGCCCTGGATCGAGGAACTGCGGGACCGGCTCGAGGGGACCTACCTGCGGGCGCTCGAGCTCGTTGCGCAGGCGAGCCTGGAGATCGGCGGCAGCGAGATCGACACCGCGTTCCGGTCGGGGGGGGGGGGGGGGGGGGGGGGGGGCCCCCCCCCGGAGCGGGGGAGCCGCGGCGGGGGT
>JBKPGW010000175.1:0-22698 GCA_046729555.1 Actinomycetota bacterium
CAGCTCGAGCAGCCCGCGCAGGAGCGCCCGTGCGTCGTCGCCGGCCAGGTCGCCGCCCTCGACGAGCGCGACCGCGTGCGCCAGATCGGCGAGCGAGAGCCCGTGCGCGAGCCGCGGGCCGTGCGCGCTCTCGGCGGCGTACGCAGCCGCGACCAGCTCGCCGGCCGCATCGCCCCGCAGCCGTCCGCCGCGGCCCAGCTCCTCGGTCTCCGTCATCGGACGCAGCCTAGACCCGAAGCCAGACACACGTCCTTACTCCGAGCGGATACTCCCGCGACCCGACGTAACTGTCGGTCTCCGCCGTCGCGACGGGCCGCGACGGATGGAACGCATTGCGTTGCACTGACTGGTGCGACTGGTGCGATCGCGGGTCTCGACCTGAGCGTCTCGGTCAGCAGATTACGTCAGCGTGACGACGAGCTTGGCGTGCGCGCCCGCGGCCTGCCGCTCCCAGGCCTCTGCAATCCGGTCGAATGGGTACGTCTCGATGTCGAAGACGATCTCGCCCGCGGCCGCGTGGCCGACGAGGCGCAGGTACTGCTCACGGAACGTGTTCGCCGCCACGGCGAAGTCGGTGTACCCATAGATCTCTCCCATCTTGCCGCGGATCGCCGCCGAGGTCAGCGTCGCCTCCGCGGCTGCGGACTGCCCGAGCTGGACGACGCGATAGCCGGGTGAGGCGGCCTGGATCGCGGCGGCCGCGGGCGGGCCCCAGAGCGTGTCGACGATGTGGGTCGGGCCGTCGCCTCCCGCCGCTTCCTTGAACGCGGCGGCAAGATCATCTTCCTCGAGGCTGACGGTCACGTCGGCTCCGAGCTCAGCGGCACGCTTCAGACGGTCGGGATTACGTCCGACCGCGACGACGCGCTCGGCGCCGAGGAGCTTCGCCGTCTGAGTGGCGACGAGTCCGACCGTGCTGGTCGCGCCGAGCACCAGCACGCGGTCGTCCCTCCGCACAGGTGCACGCCACGCGACGCACATCCAACCGGCCATCCCGGCAATGCCACACGCAGCCGCAACCTCGTCCGAGGCAGCGTCCGGAAGCGGGATGCCGAGGTCGGCCGGCGCGGCACCGCGCTCAGCCAGGAGTCCGTCGCGCGAAAGGCCGAGGCCGTCGCTGAAGAGGTAGACGCGCGTGCCGTCGGGCGCGCGACCGACGCCCTCGCAGCCAGGAACGTACGGGAGCTCCGGATGGCCGGCGAAGTAGCGCCCCGCCCCGACGTTGATGTCGAGGGGGTTGAGCGCTACTGCCGATACCTCGTAGATCGTCTCGCCCGAGGGCTCGGGCCGGTCGTTGATTTCCGGCGGCCGGCCGAGCTCGCTGATCACCGCAGCTCTCATCGCTGGACGGAGCCTATTGCCTCCGCGCGGATCTCCGACAGCGTCTGACGCGGCGTGATCGCCTCCGGATCGACGCGGAGCTCGAGCAGCGACGGCCGCGTTTGTGCGAGCGCGCGCTCGAACGCCTCAGGAAAATCGTCCGAGCGCAGCACAACATCGCCGTGGGCACCGAACGCGCGGGCCCAAGCGGCGAAGTCGGGATTGACGAGATCCGTGCTCGCCACGCGGCCTGGGAAGAGACGTTCCTGATGCATCCTGATCGTTCCGTACATCCCGTTGTTCACGACGAGCACGACGATCGGCACACTCTCCTGGACCGCGGCGGCGAGCTCGTGACCGCTCATCAGGAAGTCGCCGTCGCCGGAAACGCACACGACCATCCGCTCGGGATGGACGACCTTCGCAGCGATCGCCGCCGGGATGCCGTAGCCCATCGCACCCGAGCACGGAGCGAGCTGGGTCCGGTACCGGCGGAACGCATAGAAGCGATGGCACCAGACCGTGTAGTTGCCGGCCCCGTTCGTCAGGAACGCATCTGCCGGGAGACGTTCGCGCAGGTACTCCATCACGTCGCCGACGTCGAGCTCTCCCGGGCCACGCTTGTGACGCAGGCTGGCGAGAAAGTCCGCGTGCGCCGACGCAAACCAGTCGGCTCGGTGCGCGCCTTCCACCGGTTCAAGCGCCGCGAGGAACTCGGGGGAGGCGGCGACGATCGCGAGGTCGGGCTCATAGACGCGACCCAGCTCCTTCGGGTCGGCATGCACGTGGACGAGCGTTTGCGGAATCCTGGGCGGCTCCAGCGTCGTGTAGCCGCGCGTGGCGATGTCGCCGAGGCGCGAGCCGACCACGAGGAGCACGTCCGACTCGCGCAGCCGCGCTGCCAGCGCCGCGTCGTGCCCAATCGTGAGCACGCCGGCGTACGAGGGGGACGTGTTGTCGATGTAGTCCTGCCGGCGGAACGACGTCGCGACGGGGATCGCAGACGCTTCGGCGAAGGCCCGCAGATCCTCGGCAGCCTGCGCGCTCCAACCCCCACCTCCGACGACGATCAGCGGTCGGACCGCGGTGGAGAGGAGCTCGCGTACGCGTGCGAGCTCGTCGGGCGAGGCGGCAGCGGTAGCAACAGCGTGCGGCGTTGCGTCCTCCACTTCGGCCTCGGCGGCGAGCACGTCCTCGGGCATCGTCAGGACGACGGGCCCCGCACGGCCGGACACCGCCATCTCGAAGGCGCGAGCCGCAAGTTCCGGGAACTGCTCGGGCGCCTCGGCCTCGACCGCGAGCTTCGTCATCGCGCCGAATGCGTCGCCGTAGTCGAGCTCCTGGAACGCCTCGCGTCCGCGGTGCTCCAGCGGCACCTGTCCGACAAGGAGGATCAACGGCGTGGAGTCCTGAAAGGCGGTGTACACGCCGGTGGCCGCGTGCGTGGCGCCGGGCGCACGTGTGACGAGGCAGATCCCCGGACGGCCTGTCAGCTTCCCGTAGGCTTCCGCCATGTTCGCCGCGCCGGCTTCGTGCCGCGCGACGACGAGGCGGATGGGAGCGTCGCGGAGGGCGTCGAGAACGGCGATGTAACTCTCGCCCGGAACGCAGAAGGCGGCGTCGACGCCGTGAGCGAGCAGCTGGTCGACGAGGATCCTCGCCCCGGTGCGCGTCACAGCTCGATCGGCTCGTCGAAGAAGACGACCGCGCGCTGCAGCCTCGGCTTGTCCTCGTCGGCCGAGTCGACGTAGCGGATCGTCCGCTTGCCCTGCCACTCGCGCGGCACGAGCATCACCCGCACGAAGGCGGTCTCCTCGTCCTCCGAGGCGAACGCCAACACCGGTTCCGGGCCGCTTTCGAACCATGGCTCGAGCGCGTGGTACACGTGCGTCTCGCCGCCGCTTTCGATGCGGATCGAGCCGAACAGGAGGCAGCGGATCCCCGGGCCCGGGTGCGTGTGCCGGTACGCGATGCCCCCGGGCGGAAAGTCGACGCGATCACAGCGGAGCAGCCACTCGACGTCCGCGTCGAGTGCGACCGGGGCCGCTAGCTTCGCGCCTGCCTCCACCTCGTCCTCGAGCTTCCAGACGAGCGCGCGGCCGGGCACGGCCGCCGCGCCGAAGTACGCGGTGTCGCGGTCGACGTCGTAGACGGCGACTTTGCCGGCCGTCGTCTCCACGCCCGCTGGGTGCTCGTAGAGCGCGAGGATCAATGAAAGTACTGGCCGCCGTCGATGACGATCGTCTGACCAGTGACAAACCCGGCACCCGGCCCGCAGAGAAAGACGACGGCGCCGACGATGTCCTCGGGCTCCTGGTCGCGCTGCAGTGTGCGAGCGGAGATGGAGACGTCGCGGAGCGCTTCGATCACTTCCGGATTCTCGCGAACGCCCTCAGTCATCGTGAACCCCGGCGCGACGCAGTTGACGAGGATGTCGTCGCGTCCAAGCTCCTTGGCGAGCGCACGGGTGAGCGCGACGATCGCACCCTTGCTCGTCACGTAGTGCAGTAGAAACGGGACACCGCGAAACGGCGTCCCTGAGGAGATGTTCACGACACGGCCGCCGCCCTGCTCGCGCATGTGCGGGACGACGGCCCGCGTCGTCAAGAACATGCTCAGGACGTTGACGTCCATCACCTGCCGCCACTCGTCGACCGGGATCTCCGTGAACGGACGCATCTTGAGCGACGCGTACAGCCCGGCGTTGTTCACGAGGATGTCGATGCGGCCGCAGCGTTCGACCACGTGCCGGGCCATCTCCTCGACCTGCGCTTCGTCGGCAACGTCGATGGTGAGCCCGAGCCCGTCGTCGAACTCCCGGCCCGTTTCCTCCGCCCGGCTCAGGTCCGCGACCACGATCCTCGCGCCCTCGGCGGCGAGACCCTTGGCGATCGCGTTGCCGATTCCCTGCGAGGCGCCGGTGACGATCGCGACCTTGCCCGCGAGGGAGTTGCTCATCGAATCGGCGAAAAAGCCGTCGGCACGAGGATCCGGTTCTGCTGGGTATGGATGAGCGGCTGGATCCGCGCGAGGAAGTCGCGCCAGCGCACGTCCGCCTGCAGCTTGGCGCGGCGCTGCTCCCGCTCGGCGAAGTTGTCGTAGCCCCAAAGGCTCGTATAGGTGGAGAGGGCGCCGATGTCGGTGGTGAAGACGCCGATCAGGCCGCCGAGATGCTCCTGCTGCAGTGCGATCCCTTCCTCTTCGTACAGCCGTACGAGCTCGACGAGCTTGCCCGTAAAGACGTGATAGTCGCGCTGCTCGACGATCACCGGTCGACCCCGCCGAGCGCGAGGTACTTCAGCTCGAGCCACTCCTCGATCCCGTACTTCGAGCCTTCGCGCCCGATGCCGGACTCCTTCATCCCGCCGAAGGGCGCGACCTCCGTCGAGATGAACCCGGTGTTGATCCCGACGATCCCGTATTCGAGCGCCTCCGACACGCGCCAGATGCGTGCGCCGTCGCGGCTGTAGAAGTACGCGGCGAGACCGTACGGTGTGTCGTTGGCAACCTCGATCGCCTCGTCCTCGCTGGCGAAGCGCGCGATGCCGGCAACCGGCCCGAATGTCTCCTCGCAACTCATCGCCATGGTGGCGGTGACGCCCGTCAGGATCGTCGGCTGGAAGAAGGTGTGGCCGCGCTCATGCCGCTCGCCACCGGTGACGAGCTGCGCGCCTCCGTCGAGGGCGTTCGTGACGTGTCGCTCGACCTTGGCGAGCGCCGGCTCGTCGATCAGCGGTCCCACATTGACGTCCGGCTCCGTGCCGGCACCGACCTTCAGTCCCTTCACCGCAGTGGTCAGACGGCGAACGAACTCGTAGTGCACCGAGTCCTGGACGAGGATCCGGTTGGCGGAGATGCAGGTCTGCCCGGAGTTGCGGTACTTGCACAGCAGCGCCCCCGCGACCGCCTCGTCGAGGTCCGCGTCGTCGAAGACGATGAAGGGAGCGTTGCCGCCGAGCTCGAGCGACACCTTCTTGACCTGCCGCGCGCACTGCTCCATCAACAGCTTCCCGACCTCGGTGGAACCCGTGAAGCCGAGCTTGCGCACGACCGGGTTCGAGGTCATCTCGCCGCCGATCGCCGGCGCGTCTTCCGCGTCGCCCGTGACCATGTTGAGCACTCCGGCGGGCAAGCCCGCGAGCTCGCCGAGCTTCGCGACCGCGAGCGCGGACAGCGGCGTCTGCTCGGCCGGCTTCAGCACCATCGTGCAGCCGGCGGCGATCGCCGGCGCCGCTTTGCGGGTGATCATCGCGGAGGGGAAGTTCCACGGCGTGATGCCGGCTGTGACGCCGACCGGCTCCTTGGTCACGACAACGCGGCGGTCCTGCATGTACGTCGGAATGGTGTCGCCGTAGACGCGCTTGCCTTCCTCCCCGAACCACTCGAGGAACGCCGCCGCGTACTCGATCTCGACAATCGATTCGGCCAACGGCTTGCCCTGCTCCGCGGTCAGGAGTCGCGCGAGGTCGTCGCGATGCTCGAGCATCAGATCGGCCCACCGACGCAGGATCCGAGCGCGTTCCTTCGCCAGCGTCGCGCGCCAGCCCGGATACGCGTCTCTCGCCGCGTCGATCGCGTGCCGGGTCTCGTCCGCTCCCATGCGCGGCACGCGCGCGAGCTCGTGTCCCGTCGCCGGGTCGACGACCGGAAAGGTTCCCCCGCTGTCCGCCTCGACCCAGGCGCCGCCGACGTATCCCTGCTCAAGGAGAAGCGGCTGTGCCGCGATCTGCGCCATGACGCGCGATTTTACGTCGGAGCAATCAGCCGTAGACGACGTCCTCTCGACGTCCGCTCTCGGCGGAGCGCAGGATCGCGTCGCAGACCTCCGCAGCGCGATAGCCGTCCTCGAACGTCGCACCCAGCGGGGTGACGTCCGAGTCCTCCGCGATCGCACGCAGCAGGTGATGGATCTCGTGCACGAACGTGTGCTCCGAGCCGACGAGCCTCGGCATCAGCGGTGGGGCAGTCATGTACGCAATCTTGCGGAAGGCGTTCGAGTGCGCCTTCGCCATGAAGCCGTACCCGAGCATGCCGACGCCGATCTCGCGCGTGGCCGCATCGCTCATGCGTCCGCGCGCTGCATGGCGGCGTCGAAGGCGATCGCCGAGGGCGCGAAGTCCGCACGGCGAACGAACGCGAGCGCCTCGGGCGCGCCCCAGTTCCGGTCCATGCCCGAGTCCTCCCACTCGATCGAGAGCGGGCCGGCGTAGCCGATTCTGTTCAGCGCACGGAAGAGAGAGTCGAAGTCGACGTCACCGTGCCCGGGCGAGACGAAGTCCCAGCCTCGCTGCGACTCTCCGAAGTTGAGATGCCCGCCGAGGATGCTCTTGCGGCCGTCGAGGGTCTTGCGCGAGTCCTTCACGTGCACGTGATAGATGCGGTCCGCGAACTCTTCGACGAACGCGGCCGAGTCGAGGAACTGGTGGGCGAAGTGGCTCGGGTCGAAGTTGATCCCGAACTCGGGCCGCCGCCCGATCGCGTCGAGCGTCTTCCGCGTGGTGACGAAGTCGTAGGCGATCTCCGTCGGGTGCACCTCCAGGCCGAACCGGGCCCCCTCCTGCGCGAACACGTCCATGATCGGGCCCCACCGCTCGGCGAAGTCGGAGTAGCCGCGCTCGATCTCGCCGAAGTCGTTGGGCGGGAACGAATAGAGCATGTGCCACACGCTCGACCCGGTGAAGCCGTTGACCTGCTCCACGCCGAGTTGCGCAGCCGCGCGCGCCGTGTCCTTCATCCGCTCGGCTGCACGCCGCCGCACGCCCTCGGGCTCACCGTCACCCCAGACGTCCGGCGGGACGATGGCGCGGTGGCGCTCGTCGATCGGATCGCAGACGCACTGGCCAACCAGGTGAGCACCGATCGCGAAGACCTGTAGGCCGTGGCGTTCGAGCAGCTGCTTCTGCGAGTCGGCGTAGCCGGGGTCGGCGACCGCCTTGTCGACCTCGAAGTGATCGCCCCAGCAGGCGAGCTCGAGCCCGTCGAAGCCCCAGTCGCCCGCCCTGGCTGCGAGCTCCGACAGCGGCAGGTCGGCCCACTGTCCCGTGAACAGCGTGACCGGCCGCGCCACGGCTACGCGGCCGCCAGGACGGGGACGGCGAGGCCGGCGGCGCCGAGCTCCGACGTGGCCGGCTCAAAACCCGAGCGCGCCAGCAGCTCGAGGCCGAGACGCGCGCGGCGAACCCGCTCGCGTGAGAGCGTCACTGTCGTCGCCTCGAGGTGCGTCCCGGCCGGATAGACGTCGGGTGCGTTCCGCAGGCCGAACTTCACATAGACGGGCGCGGCGATACGAATGAGCTCTGGAATCTCGTGCAGACGGACGAAGCCGCCGACGTTGTCCGGCGCCTCGACATAGAGATCGAGAGGCAGGTCGACCGCGGCGCGGATCGCGGCGATCTGCGGCAGCGTCAGGTCGGTCGGGAGGTTGAGCGTGTTCGCACCGAGCTCGGCAAGCACGCGTGCGGCCGCCGGATTCGCGGCCGGCAGCATCACGGAGATCTTCGCCTGCATGTCACCGGGCAGCTCGCCGGCCGCGCGCATCGCGCCGAAGATCGAGAGCAGGCCGAGGTCGGCGATCAGCACGCTGCGGATGCCGTGGGCCGCGGCGCGTCGCACGTCCTCGAGTCCGTGGACGATCTGCTCCTGCCCGCGTGACGTCGCCGCGACGACCGCACCGGCCGGCGAACGGGCCATCGCGGACGTGTCCCACGCCGAGTTAGGCCGAGCGAAGAGGCTGACCTCCACGCGGGCGTCGGCTGCCGTCAGCGCCATCGCATCGAGCTCGTCGTCGGTCTGCAGGAAGACGCCACTTCCTTGCGACACGCGATGCACTGGGACGTCCAGCCGCGCCGCCTCTTCGAGCACGGCCTCGAGGCATGCCGGTCCTTCGACACTCGGGATCTCGATCCGATACTGCGCGCCGTCGGCGAAGCGCAGCGGCGAGTCGGGAAGCTCATTCAGGTCGCCGGGCGGAAGGCCGATCGACGCGAGAAACGCGCGGGTGTCGCCCATGGGCAGACGAGTCTATTCCTGCGCACCGGTGCCGGCGGGACGCCACGCCGGAGCAGAGTCGTTGTCGCCGGAGGTGAGCTTGCGCTCGTTGCCGGCGCGGTCGACGGTCCAGATCGCGCCGTCGCGCGAGAACGCGATCTCCTTGCCGTCCGGAGACCAGGCGGGCTCGATCGTGTCGATCGAGGACATCGTCTCGCGCAGCACCGCGCCGCCCGCGAGGGCGATCGAGTAGATCTCGAAGTGGCCGCCCTCGGCGTTGCTCTGAAAGGCGAGGCGCCGGACGTCTGGCGACCACGACGGATAACCACTGAGGGCCCGCAGCTTCGTCACCCGGCGCGCGTGGCTGCCGTCCGCGCCGACGACCCAGATCTCCTGGAAACCGTCGGGGCGATAGTCGAAGGCGATCGACTTCCCGTCGGGCGACCAGGCCGGGTCGGCGACCCGACCGGCGAACGCGCGACCGAGCCGCCGGGCAGGGCCGCCGGCGGAGTCGACGACGAAGAGCGCGCCCTCGCGTGCGAATGCGATCTGCCGACCGTCGGGCGACCACGTCGGGCCGCCGTCCTCCGCCCTTGCATCGGTGAGGCGGCGGACGCCCGTGCCGTCTGCGTTCATCACGTACACGTGCGACACGCCGTCACGCTTGCTCACGAAGGCGATCAGCCGGCCGTTCGGAGACCACGCGGGCTCGATCGCGAAGAACAGGCCCCTCGGGCCCGACGGATCTCCTCGTCCCTTGGTCACGCGGTGCTCGTGCCCGCCGTCCGCGGCGACGCCGTAGATCGCATAGTCGCCGTCCCGAGTGGAGACGAAAAGAAGGTCCGCCGGCGGCGCAGCGCCCGAGCCGCAACCGGCGACAGCGAACAGCACGATGACGAGCAGGACGAAGCGGCGCATGCGGCCTGCTAGGTGTGCTCGACCGGCTCGACGCCGAGGTATCGCCGCTGGAGCTCCGGATTCGCAGCGAGCTCGTGCGCTGTCGTCTCGGCCGCGATCTCGCCGGCGATCATGATCAGCTGCCGCTCGGCCAGCGAGGTGGCGACGGCCAGGTTCTGCTCGATCAACAGGATGCGTAGGCCCTCCTCCTCGAGCTTCCGGAACGTGTCGATCAGCCCTTCGATGACCGTGGGCGCGAGCCCTTCGGAAGGCTCGTCCATGATCAACAGATCGGGATTCGTCAGCAGCGCGCGACCGATGGCGAGCATCTGTTGTTCTCCGCCCGAGAGCTGTGCCCCCCCGTTTCGCTTGCGCTCGGCCAGGCGAGGAAAGAGCTCGTAGACGCGATCGGGCGTCCACCGTCGGGCGCCATTGCGCCGTCCTTCGACGATGCGCAGGTGCTCGTCCACCGACAGGGACGGGAACAGGCGGCGGCCCTGCGGGACGTACCCGACGCCGAGCCTCGCGATCCTGTACGACGCCTTGCCGAGGAGCTCCGAGCCGCGGACGCGAATGGAGCCGGTCGCACGCGGCGGCTTGATCCCCATGATCGCTGCACACAACGTCGTCTTGCCCATCCCGTTCCGTCCGACGATCGCAACCGGCTCGTCGCCGATCTCGAACGACACGCCTTGCAGCACGTGCGCAGGGCCGTAGTAGGCGTGCAGGTCCTCGACCGCCAGCAGCGGCTCACTCATTGCGAAAGGCCGTCCCGAGGTAGAGCTCGTGTACGAGCTGGTCGGCCCGAATCTCGGTTGGTGTTCCTTCGACGATCACTCGGCCCTCGTGCATCATCGTCACGCGCTCGGCGACGCGCAGTGCAACGTCCATGTCGTGCTCGATCAGGATCAACGTGATCTCGCGGTCGAGTGCGAGCAGCAAGTCCGTCAACAGCGTCCGCTCACCGCGGGAAAGACCGGAGGCCGGTTCATCGAGCATCAGGATCTTCGGCTCGGATGCCAGCGCCATCGCGAGCGCGACCTGCCGGTGCTCGCCGTGCGAAAGCGACCCGACGAGCTCGTCGAGCTTGTGCGAGATCGCGACGCGCCCGGCAGCCGCCCGTGCGCGTTCGCGCAGCTCCTCGTCCCGCCTGGGCAGGACAACCGGTCGCAGGTGGCCGTTGCGGACGCCGAGGATCGACAGATAGATGCTGTTCTCCACCGTCAGTCCGAGGAACAGGCGCGACTGCTGGTACGTGCGTGCGAGGCCGAGCCGGGCGCGCGCGCGTGACGGCAGAGTCGTGACGTCTTCGCCGAACAGCTCGACTCGTCCTGCCGACGGTGCGAGATCGCCGGCGATCACGTTGAACAGCGTCGTCTTGCCGGCGCCGTTCGGGCCGAGAATCGCGCGACGTTCCCCCGGCAGTACGTCGAGCGTGACTTCGCGAACTGCGTGAAGGCCCCCGAACCGCCGGCCGACGCCCCGGAGACGGAGCGTCGGCTCGGCGTGTTCGGCTGGTGCTGGTTCGGTCAAACGCCTACTTGATGATCTGGTTCGTGATCACGCCGTTCTTGACGACGCGGATCTTGCCCTGCCACGGCAGCTTGGCCTTCACGCACTTCGGCTGCGTGCGGCCGGGCGGCGGGCTGGAGCGCTTGAAGAGCCCGTGGAAAGACTGGTCGACGTTCGGCACGAAGCCGACGACGTTCGCAGCCACGGCCCCCTTCGCACCCTTGACGAGCTGGAGCGGGTACTGATCCTGGATGCCCTGGCGGTTGCTGTCGAGATGCAGCACGCCGCCGTTCGACACCTGGAAGGCGGCCTTGAGGGTCCGCGGCATTGCCGCCTGGAGCTTCGAGCCGAGTGCACCGCCGGACTTGTTCAGGGCCTGAACGAGCGCCCACGCGGCGTTGTAGTAGTTGTAGACGAAGCCGTCGTCAGCGGGCAGCTTCGGGTAGTACTTCTTCATGATCGCCCGGTACGCGTTCGCCGCCTTGGTCTTCAGGCCCGCCGCGGTGCCGAAGCCACCGACGTAGGCGCCTGCGACCTTCGGGGCGACCACCTTGTCCGCACCGAGGAACGCGAAGAAGAGGTTCCCGTACAGCTTCTTCGGGTCCAGTTTGCCGAATGCCTGCTCGAACGCCTTCAGCGAAGGCGCCGTTCCCGAGCCGCCGACGACCCAGAAGTAGCCGTCCACCTGGTTCGGCGCCGGCAACTGCCGGACGAACGGGGCGTAGTCGGTCGTGTTGAGCGGCGGGAACACGCGCTTCGTGATCTGCCCGCCGATTGCACAGAAGTCGGCGATGAAGCCCGCGGCGGACGTCCAGCCGAAGCTGTAGTCGTCCATGATGATCGCGGCCTTTCGCCACTTCAGCTTCTTGTATGCGATCTCGCCGGCGCCCGCGTTCCACATCGCGCCGTCCCCGTGGTAGCGGAACACATTCTTCGGCGCGATTTGCAGCGTCGGATCCTGCGAGCCCGCCGTCCCGATGATGAACGTCTTGTTCGGGTGGGCCTTCGCGTAGTTGGCGACGTACACGGCCTCGTCGCCCGAGAGCGGGCCGACCATCACGTCCGCGTTCAGCTTCTCCATCAGGCGCTTCGTCTCGGTGACGGCGAGCGGCACCGTGTCGTTGCCGCAGCCGTAGCCGACGATCTTGATCTGCTTGCCCCCGGCTTTGATGCCGGTCATGCCCGCGGACGGCTTGTTCTTGTTCTTGACCTTGCCGTGCGCGTACTGGGCAAACGCGGCCTGCGCCCCGCCGATGTCGTAGTCGTAGCCGAAGCTGAAGGCGCCCTTGCAGTCGGTCATGATCGCCACCTTGACCACGCCCGCCTGGGCGCCGGCGAACGATGCCGAGGCGCTGATGGTCAGCCCGACCACGGCCGCGAGCAATGGCACGGCAATCCTCCATCCCCGCAAGCTGGGTTTGCTCATAGCCTCACTTTCCTCCCTTTGCTCTCGCCCTCTTGTGGGTCGTGACGCGATTCTTTCGGTTCCGCACTTCGACCTCAAGTACAGCCTTTTGGCAAGCCAGTCCTCCCTCCGTCAGTTTCCGCGGCCAGCAGCGGGCTCATCGGCCGTTCGCATGAGGCCGCGGCGGCGCGAAATCTCCGCCACAGCCCGGTCCCAAGCACCCATCAGGCCGCCGGGTGAGGCGAGCACGATCACGAGAAAGATGATCCCGACGATGGTGTTGAACGATCCGCCGAAGAGCGTGCCGCCGAAGCTCAGCCCCGGGACCGAGAAGTCGCGCACGTAGTTCTGGATCACGATGAACACAAACGCGCCGAGCCAGGCACCCTCGATCCGCAGCAGGCCGCCGATCACCGCCATCACGAGCAGGTTGATCGTCTCCGGCAGGTCAACGTTGCCTGGGGAGATCTGCCCGCTCCACCACACGTAGAGGATGCCGCCGAGCGACGCGACGAACGCCGCGAAGCCGAAGGCGAGCGTGCGGTGGAGCGCAACGTTGTAGCCGAGCGAGCCCATTCGCACGGGCTCGTCGCGCACCCCCTGCAACGAGATGCCGAACGGCGTGCGAATGATGTACCGGATCAGCACGTACACGGCCACGGCGACGCCGAGCGCAAGGTAGTAGAGGCGGTCGGGATGCGCGAGCACGTCGCCGAGCCAGCCCGGCGTGTACGAGCTGATGCCGCCGATCCCGGAGAAGCCGGAGATCTTCGTCACCTGTCCGAGCGTGTACGTCGCAATCACGGAGAAGGTCAGCGTGATCATTAGGAAGTAGATGCCCGCGCTCCGAGCGGCAACGAGGCCGAAGATGAGGCCGATCGCCGTCGTCATCGCCACCGCGACCACGAGCGCGACTGTCGGATCCCAGCCTAGGTGAAGCCCTTTCGAGGTTCCCCCCGCGCCACCCTTCGTGGCGAGGTTGCCGATGATCACGCCCGCGATCCCGAACAGCGCCGTCTGCGCGAGCGAGACCATTCCGCCGTAGGCCGAGAGAAAGATCAGGCTCGCTGCCGCGATGCCGAACAGGAAGGTCTGGAGGAAGATCTGGTGCGACCAGTACGAGTTCAGCCCGAGTGCCGGCCAGAGTGCGACGAGCACGAGCGCGCCGAGCGCGATGCTGCGCTCGAGCTGTTGCTTCGGTGCCCAGCGCAGCGGGTTCAACCGTCCCTCCCGAACAGGCCACGCGGCCTGAACGCGAGCACGAGCGCGATCAGGATGAACGTGAAGATCGGGGAGTACTGCGTGCAGCAGTCCGCTCCCGCCGTCGGCAGGTATGAGCCGCTGAAGTCGAGCACGAAGGCGTAGAGGATCGCGCCGGCGGCGGCACCGAAGATCGAGCCCATGCCGCCGACGATCACGACGACGAGGGAGTTCAGCAGCCACTGCGCGTCCTGGCCAGACGCGATGTTCCCCTGCGAGGCCCAGACGACGGAGCCCAGCGCGGCGAGGGCCGACCCGACCACGAAGGCGATCGCGAAGGTCCTCTGGATGTTGATCCCGAGCGCCGAAGTCATCTTCTGGTCGTCGACGCCGGCGCGGATAACCATCCCGGTCTTCGTCCGGTAGAGCCAGAGCCAGAGCCCCACGCCGACGGCGACCCCTATCGCGAGCATCACGAGACGCGCGAGCGAGTAGTACACGCCCCAGACGTGAAGGTCGACCAGGCGGTCCGTCCACCCGGGCCAGGTGAGGTCGACGGCATTGCCGCCCAGCCTTTGCGCGCCGGTGGACACGCTCCGCGGGAAGTGGGCGATGATCTGGTCGGCGATGATCACGGAGATCGCGATCGTGATCAGGGCCTGCCTCAGCTCCTGTCCCTGGTTCCAGCGCAGGAACGCCTGCTGCGTAACGAGCCCGACGACGGCGATGCAAGGCACCGCAACGAGCAGCGGCACCAGCCAATCCCACGTATTAACCTCGGAACTGGGAATCGAGAATCCCTGGCCCGTCATCGTCTGCTGGATCTCGTAGGCGATGTAGCCGCCGAGCAGGTAGAACGAGCCGTGGGCCATGTTGACGACGCGCATGAGCCCGAAGATCAAGGCGAAGCCGCTGGCGACGATGAACAGCGCCCCAGCGAACGTGATCGAGTCGAGCACCACCCTCAGGAACGAGCCTGGATCGTTGACCGCCGAGCCGAAGGTCGTCGTTCGCCAACCTCCGCCGCCTGTGGCAGGCGACTGCTCGGCGATGACGGCGACGTAGAGGATTGCGAAGACGACGGCGAGAGCCACGACGACCTTCGGCACAACCTGGCTCGGCCGTGCTGATCTGAGCTGCCCTCGGACGCCGGAGGTCAAGGGTCGAGTCTAAAACGTCGGCGACGGGGTTTCGGCAGCTGTGCGCCTACCGGACGGCGTCGGCGGCGGCGTGGTACAGCGTCGCCCGGGCCGCGTCGCCTGTCTGGGGACGCTCGTCCGCCATGCGGGGGATCTCCCCGATCACCGAGCGATCGAGCGTCGCGACGTCCGGCCAGTCGATCTCGACGAGATTGCCGGCCGGATCGCGGATGTACATCTGCACCGCACCGTCAGGCAGCTCGCGGACCGCGGCACCGAAGGCCTGCTCGTCGAGGAGACCGAGCTCCTTGGCCTTGAGATACGCAGCCTCGAAGTCGTCCACGTCGAGGGCGATGTGGTGGAGCTCGGGCGCCGGCGCCTCTCGAAGAAAGAGGTGAAGCTGCTGCTCGCCGAGGCGGAGCCATTCCACGTGCTGGGAGAAATTGGGGCTCGGCAGCCGTTCCATCCCGAAGACGTCCATGTAGAAGCGCAGCGACTCCTCCATGTCGTTGGCATGGATGCTGACGTGGTTGAGACGTTTCGCTCGCACCGGTCGACTCCCGGCGATACGGTAAACCCATTGCCGATCGAAAGGGAGGTCCAATGGCCGATTCCTACCGTGCGCGGATCCCATTCGAGTCGCTCGATCCGCTGACAATCGGCGCCTCGGACGACGAATCCAAGGTCTACCGGGAGGAGCTCGAGCTCGAGATCCCGGAGCAGAACCTGCTGGCCGCGATCTACCCCGAGGAGCCGGAGCCGGTGCCGAGCGCGACCGAAGCGGCCCGGAACGCCCTCGCTTCTCCGACGAGCGGCCCGTCGTTCGCCGATCTGCTGAACGGCGCCGGCAGCGTTGCCGTCATCATCGACAACCAGTTCCGCCCCACTCCCGCCTCGAAGCTCCTGCCCCCCGTTCTCGACGCGATCGAAGCCGCGGGCATCGACGCGTGCGTGGTCACCGCCAACGGCAAGGTCTTCCCGCTGTCGGAGTCGGACATCGAGCAGAAGGTCGGGCGCGAGAACCTCGACCGGATGGAGAAGCTCGGCATCCCGCTCTTCCAGAACGAGCCGCGCAACGCGGACGCATACGCATACGTGGGCGTCACCTCGCGCGGGACGCCTGTCTGGATCCACAACGAGGTCGCGCACCGCGACGTCAAGATCGCGATCGGCCAGGCACAGGCAAATCACTGGGGCTACGGCGGCGGCGGCAAGCTGATCATGCCGGGCGTTTCCGCCGACGAGACGATCGAGTCGAACCACTGCAACTTCGTGCCGTCCCCACAGACGCATTACGGGGCGCTAGCCGGCCCGATGCGCTCCGACATCGACGAGATCGCGACGATGGTCGGGCTCGACGCGACGATGAACGTCCTGCTCGACACACGTGGCCGCGTGATCGAGCTCAACTTCGGCCCGCATCCGGGCTCGCACCGCCTTGCGATCGAACGTTTCAACGAGATCTACGCGTACGAGAACCCTGTGGAGGAGAAAGGCCAGGCCGACATCGCGATCTGCGGCGTGTTCGCGCCCACCGACCACCTCTTCTTCCACACCGGCTGGGGCTGCATGTCGGCGGACTTCGTCCTGAAAGACGGCGGCACGATCATCTACTGCAGCCCGTCCCCGGGAGTGCACACCGAGGTCGGGGACTTTCCCGGCCTCGCGCTGATGGATCTGATGAAGCCGTACATGCCGCCGACACCCGAGAACTACCAGCGGATCCTGCGCGACATCCACGCGCGCACGATCCAGATGTGGGCCGGCTGCATCTGGGTTCCGATCTACGAGGTGATGACGCGCAAGCACCTGAAGCTCGTCACGCTGCAGGAGAACCTGGAGATGGCCGCCGACATCGGCATCGACGCGACGACCTCGCTGGGCGAGGCGTTCGACGAGGCGATGAAGACGCACGGGCCGGAGGCGAAAGTGATCGTCCTGCCGTTCGCGCGGTACCAGCTGCCACAGAACATGGTGCGCCTCGAGGCCGAGCCGCTTCGGTTCCCGCAGGAGGCGCACGCGTAGCGCGGTCGTGGACGCCCAGATCCGTGGGTCGACGACGATCGTCGAGTTGCTCCGCCGTTATCCCGGCGGCGAGGCGGCACGGCTCATGTCGGAGCTCAGCTGGGCGTGCGCACACTGCGGCGGTGCGTTTCACGAGCCGCTGACGATGGCGGCCAAGCGCCACGCCTGTGACCCACGCGCAGTGTTGGAGGCGTTCCGCTCGCTCGACGAGCCCGGCGGCCCCGATCCGGAGCTCGTGCGGCGGGCCGCGACGCGGGTATGACCTCGCTCACGACGGCCACGCAGCCGTGGGTCGGACGCGCACTCCCACGGCTGGAGGACGAGGCGCTGTTACGCGGCGAGGGCCGCTTCGTCGACGACCTCGATCCCGTTCCGAATGCCAGACACGCCGCGATCCTCCGCTCGCTGGTGCCGCACGCCCGCATCCGGGGGCTGGACGCCTCGGCGGCGCTCGCGCGGCCCGGCGTCGTCGGCGTGCTGACCGGCGCCGACGTGGCGGCGATGTCGCGGCCCTTCCCGGCGAGCATCGACAGCGGCGTCGAGTACCTGGCCGCGGCGCACGAGGTCACCCGCTATGCGGGGGAGCCGCTCGCCGTCGTGGTGGCGAAGGACCGGTACGTGGCCGAGGACGCAGCTGAGCTGATCCAGGTCGACTACGAGCCCCAGGAGCCGGTGCTGGACGCCGAGAGCGCGGCGTGCGTGCACGACCGCTCGTTCCTCTACGGCGACGTCGACGCGGCATTGGGCCGCGCAGATCTCGTCGTCCGAGAGCGGTTTCGTTTCCCTCGGTGGAGCTGCACGCCGGTCGAGTGCTACGGAGTGATCTGCGACTGGGACGAGGCGACCGGGACTCTGACTGCATGGTCCAACTTCCAGGGGCCGTTCACGCTGCACTCCGTGGCCGCGGCCGCGCTCCGGCTGCCGGGGTCGAAGCTGCGGCTGATCACGCCGCGCGACTCGGGGGGCTCGTTCGGGATCAAGTCGGCGGTGTACGCCTACGTCGTCCTGATCGGCCTCGCCGCGCGGCGTTTCGGCGTGCCAGTGCGCTGGACGGAGGACCGGCTCGAGCATCTCGCGGCGAGCTCGGCGTCCACGGCACGTGTCACGGAGCTCGAGGCAGGCTTCGACTCGGAGGGGAAGCTCCTCGCTCTCCGCTACGACGCGATCGAAGACGTCGGTGCGTACGTGCGCGCGCCCGAGCCGGCGACGCTTTACCGGATGCACGGCTCGCTCGCCGGCGCCTACGACGTGCCGAACGTGGCCGCGAGGAATCGTGTCGTGCTGACCAACCGCTGCCCGACTGGGCTCAACCGCGGTTTCGGCGGCCCGCAGGTGTACTTCGCGCTCGAGCGGACGATGGCGATTGCCGCGAGGCGGCTCGGGCTCGATCCGGCCGAGCTCGCGCGACGGAACCTGATCGGACGGGAGGAGTTTCCCTACCGGACCGCCTCCGGAGGGCTCTACGACTCCGGTGACTACAGCGCGTGCCTGGAGCGCGCGCTCGAGGTCGCGCGCTACGACGAGCGGCGTGCAGAGCAGGCCGCGGCCCGCGATGGTGGACGGCTGCTCGGGATCGGGATCGCCTGCGTCGTCGAGCCGTCGATCTCGAACATGGGCTACATCACGCTCGCGCAGACTGCTGCCGAACGCGCGGAGACGCTCCCGAAGTCCGGAAACGCGGAGGGCGCGACCGTGATGGTGAATCCGCTGGGCGGAGTGACGGTGCGGATTTCCACGACACCGCAAGGGCAAGGTCACAAGACCGTCGCCGCCCAGGTGATTGCGGACACGCTCGGTCTCGAGCCCGCCGACATCGACGTCGTCTCCGAGCTGGACACCGCGACCGATGCCTGGACGGTCGCCTCCGGCAACTACTCGTCCCGCTTCTCCGGCGTGGGCGCGGGTGCCGTGCTGCGCGCGGCGGAGAAGGTCGCGCGGAAACTGCAAGCCATTGCCGCCGCGCAGTTGGGCTGCGAGCCGCTACAGGTCGAGCTGCGCGACGGCAAGGCGTGGCACGGCGAAGAGGCGGTCTCGGTGCGGCGGCTGGGCGGAATCGCCCACTGGCATCCCGACGCACTGCCGGAAGGCGTGGAGCCGGGCCTGCACGAGACGGCGTACTACGCCGCGCCGAACCTTGCGCCGCCGGACGAGGACGACCGGGTCGCCTCCTCGGCGGCGCACGGATTCCTGGTGGACGTTGCGGTCGTCGAGGTCGACCGCGACACGGGTGCTGTGCACGTCCAGGACTACGTCAGCGTTCACGATGCAGGACGGCTGCTGAATCCACTGATCGTCGAGGGCCAGGTTCGCGGCGGCTTCGCCCACGGCGTCGGCGCGGCGCTGTTCGAGCGAATCGTCTACGACGAGGACGGCAATCTCCTCACGGGCACGTTCATGGACTACCTGTGCCCGACGGCCGCAGACGTGCCGTCCGTGCGTATGGAACACCTCGAGACGCCTTCTCCGTTCACGGCACTCGGTGCGAAGGGGCTCGGCGAAGGGACGACGATGAGCGCACCCGTCGCGATCGCGAACGCGGTCGCCGATGCGCTCGGCATCGACGCGCTCGAACTGCCGCTCACGCCGGCCCGGGTCTGGGAGCTGCTCGCGTGAAGCCCGTGCAGTTCAACTACGTGCGCGGGGAGTCGGTCGAGCATGTGGTGGACACGTTGCGCGCGCACGGCGGCGAGGCGAAGCTGCTGGCAGGCGGGCAGAGCCTCGTCCCTGCTCTGAACATGCGACTTGCGCGGCCGACGGCGCTCGTCGACTTGAATCGCGTTCCGGGCCTGGACGGCATCGACGAGGAGAACGGCGACCTCCGGATCGGCGCGCTCGTGCGCCAGTCCGCGGCCGAGCGTGCGCAACTCGTGCGCGAGCGGTGCCCGCTGCTTGCGGAGACCTTGCCGCTCGTCGGCCACTTCGTCACGCGCAACCGCGGCACGATCGGCGGCTCGATCGCGCACGCCGACGCGGCGGCCGAGCTGCCGCTCGCCCTCGTCGCGCTGGGAGGCAGCGTGGTCACCACGCTGCGCACGATCCGGGCCGCGGACTTCTTCGTCGGCCACTTCACGACGGCGCTCGCGGAGGACGAGGTCGTCGTCGCGACCACGTGGCCGAGCGCGCGTCCAGGCGAAGGCTCGGCGATCGTGGAGTTCGCACCGCGGCACGGCGACTTCGCGCTCGCGTCGGCCGCCTGCGTCCTGCGCGCCGAGAACGGCGCCGTGACCGAAGCCCGACTCGCGGTCGGCTCGGTCACCGAACGGCCCGAGCTCGTCGACGTCGAGCCGTTGCTCGGAAACCCTCTCGACGACGACCGCGCGCGCGCGCTCGGCGCCGTCGCCGCCGCGGCGGTCGATCCCCCGCTGAACCTGCACGGCTCCCCCGACTACCGGCGCGCGCTGCTCGCAACGCTGGTCGAGCGCGCGCTGCGGACCGCCTGGGCGCGGACGACGAAGACGTCGCCGTGATCGCGGTCGAGGTCACGGTCAACGGGCGCACGTACAGAGAGGACGTCGAGCCCCGCCTGCTCCTGTCGGACTTCCTGCGGCACACGCTCGGACTGACCGGCACGCACGTCGGCTGCGAGCACGGCGTGTGCGGCGCATGCACGATCCGCCTCGACGGCGCGGCCGTTCGTTCGTGCCTCCTACTGGCCGTGCAGGCCGACGGCTGCACGATCGAGACCGTGGAAGGGCTCGCGGCGAACGGCGAGCTGCATCCGCTCCAGGAGGCCTTCCGCGAGCATCACGCCCTGCAGTGCGGCTTCTGCACCTCCGGCATCCTGATGGCGGCGGCGAACCTACTCGAGCAGGACGGGACGCCGACGCGGGACGAGATCGTCGACATGCTCTCGGGGCATCTCTGTAGGTGCACGGGCTACGAGCCGATCGTCGACGCGATCGCACAGGTGGCGGCCGCCTCGTGAACCTCGCCCTGAGCCTGGCCTACGCCGCGGAACGCCATCCCGAACGCGAGGCGCTGGTCGATGGAGAAGTGCGGCTGACGTACCCCGCCCTGCGCGAGCGCGCCGCGCGGCTCGCCGGCGGGCTCGCGTCGCTCGGCCTCGCGCGAGGCGACCGGCTCGCCGCCGTGTTGACGAACCGGCACGAGACAGTGGAGCTCTACTGGGCGAGCCAATGGCTCGGCGCCGTGTTCGTGCCTCTCTCCTGGCGTGCCTCGCGGGCGGAGGTCGACTACTGCATCAAGGATGCGGCGGCGGCGCTCGTCTGGACCGAGCAAGACGGCTCGGTCCGCGCAGGCGACACGACGTTCACCGAGCTGCTCGAGAGCGACGAGCATCCCGGAGCGCTCGACATGGACGAGCAGGCCGATTCGCTGATGCTCTACACGTCGGGCACGACCGGAAAGCCCAAGGGCGTTCCGCGCTCGCATCGCGCGGACCGGGCCGGGGGTCTCTCGCAGGTCGTTCAGCACGGGCTCGAAGACGGCGACCGCACGCTCGGAGCGATGCCGCTGTACCACACGATGGGGATGCACTCGCTGCTCGCGATGTCGCTGATCGGCGGCTGCTTCGTCCTGCAGCGGCGCTGGGATGCGCGCGAGGCGCTCGACCTGATCGAGCGCGAGGGGCTGACGGCGCTCTACCTCGCCCCGACCCTGTTCCACGATCTCGTCGAGGAGAGCCACGCCGGCGGCCACGACCTCTCCTCCGTGCGCGCGCTCGCGTACGCGGGCGCGGCGATGACCAGCAGCCTCGTCGAGCGCTGCTGCGACGTGTTCCGGCCGCAGCTCTTTGTCAATCACTACGGCTCGACCGAGATCTACACCTTCGCGGTGCACCGCGACCAGGCCGCGAAGCCGGGCTGCGCCGGACGAGCCGCCTTGAACGCGCGGCTGCGCCTGGGCGCGAACGACGAGATCGAGTGCCATCTCGGGTCGGACGAGGCGTTCGCCGGCTACTGGCGGCGGCCGGACGCGAACGAGAAGGCGATGCGCGACGGCTGGTACAGAACCGGGGACGTTGCCCACATCGACGAGGAGGGCGACCTCTGGGTCGTCGGCCGCGTCGACGACATGATCGTGTCGGGAGGCGAGAACATCCACCCACTCGAAGTGGAGGACGTGCTTGCGGGCCATCCCCGGGTGGCGGAGGTTGCGGTGATCGGCGCACCCGATGATCGGCTCGGCCACCGCGTGGTCGCGGTCGTCGTCGGCACGGCGACCGAGCAGGAGCTCGACGCGCACTGTTTGGCGTCGGACTCGCTCGCCCGCTTCAAGCGGCCGCGCGAGTACCGCTTCGTGGCCGCCCTGCCGAAGAGCCCGTCTGGGAAGATTCTCCGCCGCGTCCTACGCGAGGAGGGTGTGACCGCATGACGGAGCTGGACGGCCTGCGAGTCGAGCGCGACGGCGACGTGGCGACGATCACGCTCGACGTCCCCGAGAAGCTGAACCGGGTCTCGATGCCGGCACGCGACCAGCTCGCGAATCTGTTCGAGGAGCTCGGACGCGACGAGGGCGTGCGCGCGATCGTGCTGACGGGCGCAGGTGAGAAGGCGTTCACCGCGGGCGGCGACATCGCGGGCTTCCTCGAGCGCGAGCCGGAGGAGCTCTCCCGCTTGGCCTGGAACGTCGCCGCGCCCGAGCGGTGTCCCAAGCCCGTGATCGCGAAGCTCCGCGGCTACGCGTTCGGCGTCGGCCTCGAGCTCGCGCTGGCCTGCGATTTCCGCATCGCCTCCGACGATGTCGAGCTGGGGCTGCCCGAGGTAAAGATCGGGATGATCCCCGGCAGCGGCGGGACCCAGCGGCTCGCGCGGATGATCGGTGTCGGCCGGGCGAAGGACATGGTCATGCGCGGGCGGCGGATCGACGCCGGCGAAGCGCTCGGGATTGGACTGCTCACAGAGGTCGTCGCTCCGGCCGAGCTCGACGCGGCCGTGGCACGCTTGGTCGACGAGCTACGCGCGTTGTCGCCGCTCGCGCTCGCACTTGCGAAGCGTGTGCTCAACCATGCGTACGACGGTCCGCTCGGCTTGGGTCTCGAGGTCGAAGGGCTCGCCTACGGCTTGCTCCGTTCGACGGACGACTTCCGCGAGGGCGTCACGGCCTTCGGCGAGAAGCGCCCGCCGAAGTTCCAGGGACGCTAGACGGCCCCGCGAAAGCTGCGCTCATGCTTATCCGCTTTGCTCCGCGGGACGTTTCTAGCGGCTGGCGTCGGTGATCTGGCGGTAGGTAGTTGGCTGGTACGTACTGCCT
>JBKPGW010000176.1:0-1258 GCA_046729555.1 Actinomycetota bacterium
ACCGGCGCAAGGGCCCGGACCGGCGGAACCGCAAGGGCGGAGGCGGGGACGGAGCCCGCGAGCAGCGCACGATCCGCGACCGGCGCCGCCCTCGGGTGACCGGCACCTTCCCAGAGACGGACGCCCCGGCTGACTAGACTCGCCCCTGTGGCGCTGACGGGCACGAAGACCTTCCAGAACTACATCGGCGGCGAGTGGGTCGACTCGGCCTCAGGCGAGACGTTCGAGAGCGCCAGCCCGGCGACGGGCGACACGATCGGCGTCTTCCCGCGCTCGAACGCCGAGGACGTCGACCGCGCCGTCGACGCGGCCAAGGCTGCCTTCGAGGAGTGGCGGCTCGTGCCGGCGCCGAAGCGCGGCGAGATCCTCTACCGATTCGCGAACCTCCTCATGGAGGAGAAGGACGACCTGACCGACCTGATGACCCACGAGATGGGGAAGGTCAGGGCCGAGGCGGGCGGCGATGTGCAAGAGGCGATCGACATGAGCCTCTACATGGCGGGTGAGGGGCGGCGCCTGTTCGGCCAGACGACTCCGTCGGAGCTGCGCGACAAGTTCAACATGAGCGTGCGGCAGCCGATCGGCGTGGTCGGAGCGATCACGCCGTGGAACTTCCCGATCGCCATCCCTTCGTGGAAGATCGCGCCCGCGCTCGTCTGCGGCAACACCGTCGTCTTCAAGCCCGCGACGGACACGCCGGCGCTGGGCGAGCGCTTCGTCGAGCTGTTCGCAGAGGCTGGGCTCCCCGCGGGTGTGCTGAACATCGTGCACGGCGGAGGCGGGGCCGTCGGGGATCGTCTGGTCAAGCATCCCGATGTGCGCGTGATCACGCTGACCGGCTCGCGCGAGACCGGCGTCGAGGTGATGCGCAACGCGGCGGACGGCTTGAAGCACGTCCACCTCGAGCTCGGCGGCAAGAACGCGATCATCGTGCTGGACGACGCCGACCTCGAGCTGGCAGTGGACGGGATCGTCTGGTCGGCCTTCGGCACCTCCGGGCAGCGGTGCACGGCGGCGTCGCGCGTGATCGTGCAGGACGGTGCATACGAGCAGCTGCAGTCGAAGCTCGTCGCGGCGGCCGAGCGGCTCCGGCTCGGCGTGGGGTGGGAGGACGACACCGACGTCGGCCCGGTCATCAACAAGAGCGCGCTCGAAAAGATCCACTCGTACAGCGGGGTCGGGAAGGACGAGGGCGCGAAGCTCCTGACCGGCGGCGAAGTCGCGACCGACAACGGTCTCGACAAGGGCTTCTTCTACC
>JBKPGW010000177.1:0-8019 GCA_046729555.1 Actinomycetota bacterium
ATCGAGTGCTTCGACATCTCGACCGCGATGGGCCAGGACAACGTGGGCTCGATGGTCGTGTTCCAGGACGGCGTCGCCAAGAAGGCTCACTACCGCAAGTTCGGCGTGCGCGGACAGGAGGGCATGGACGACTTCGCCGCGATGGCCGAGGTCGTGTCACGCCGCTTCTCCCGTCTCTCGAACGTAACCTCCGAGGAGTACGACGAGTCCTTCGCGGCCACGCCGAACCTCGTGGTGATCGACGGTGGCAAGGGCCAGCTTTCGGCGGCGCTGTCTGCGATGCAGAGGTTCGACCTGCCGCGCGTCGCCGTCGTTTCGCTGGCGAAGCGGGTCGAGGAGGTATTCGTGCCGGGACGGCCGGACGCCATCCGCCTCGCGGCGCACTCGCCCGGCCTGCAGCTCCTGCAGCGGATTCGCGACGAGGCGCATCGCTTCGCGATCGGCTTCCATCGCCAGCGGCGCGACACGCGCTCCTTCGCCTCGATCTTCGACGAGCTGGAGGGGGTCGGCCCAGTGAGGCGCAGGGCCCTGCTGCAGCACTTCGGCTCAGCGGAGCGCTTCCTCGCCGCCAGCCAAGAGGAGCTGGAGGGCGTGCCAGGCGTCCCGGCGAAGACGGCTCGCTCCATTTACGCGCAACTGCACAAAGCGGGCCGCGCCTAGTCCCTCGTTCGGGTCACTCGCGCAAGCGATCCGCATGCGTCGGTGATCGGTCGATATCTGGGGGGCCGCAGTCATGGACCGCACCCTCACACCTGTCGCGCCGCAGCGCATTTCTTCGGGACTTGGTACCCGTCTCCGGCAGCTGCGCGTGGCCGCGGGCCTGACGCAGTCGGATCTCGCCGGCGACCGCTTCTCGAAGGAGTACGTCAGCCAGATCGAGCGTGGGAAGACGCGCCCGACTCCGCAGACCCTCGAGTGGATCGCGGAGCGGCTCGGCGTCGACGCGTCATATCTCGAGACCGGCCAGACCTGGGACGAGTACGCCGAGGTCGAGGCCTCCGTCATGCGCGCCGAGGCGGCGGTCGAGGGGGAGCGGTTCGATGAGGCGCTCGAGGCGCTCGAAGACGTCAGCCACTCCCCGGAGGCGCGCGAGCTCGAGTTCCGCGCCGGCCTCGCAGAGAGCTGGGCGCGAATGTCGCAGGGCGAGCTCCGGCCGGCGCTGGATCTGCTGACGCGCGCGCGTGAGCTCTCCGAGCAGGATGGCTTCTCCGACGTCGAGCGTGCCGACGTGCTGTACCGGATGGGCGTCTGCCGCTACAAGCTGACGTCGATCAACACGGCCCAGACGTTGCTGAGCGAGGCGCTCGAGCTGGCCGATCGCTCGGAGCTGCCGTGCGACCGGCTGCGCTCGCACAATCTCGAATGGCGTTCACGCTGTGCCCGTCGCCAGCGCGACTTCGAAGCCGCGCGCGAGGACATCGAGCGGGCGCTCGAGCTCGCCGATCGCATCGACGACACGCTCACGGTCGCGCATGTCACCTTCCAGGCTTCGCTCGTCGCCGAGCGCGATGGGCAGTGGCTGCGCGCGCGGGCGCTTGCCGAGCGCGCGAAGGAGCTGTACGAGGCGCACGGCGACCGCAAGAACGTCGGCCGCCTCCTGAACAACCTCGGCGGCCTCAACTACCTGCTCGGCAAGCCCGAGGATGCGATCGACTACCTCAAGCGCGCGTTCTCCGTCGCGCTCGAGGTCGGGAGCGAGCCGGACGCCGCCCAGGCGGTCTCCTCACTCGCGCAGGTTCACCTCGGCGCCGGCGAGTGGACGCTCGCCGAGGAGCAGGCGCGCCACGCGCTCGAGCTGCTCGAGGGGCGCCCCGATTTCCTCGACGAGGCCGGCAACGCCCAGATCGTGCTCGGCCGCGCGTTGATGGAGCAGGACCGGCTCGACGAGGCGCAGCACGCGTTCGCCGAGGCCGAGCTCAATCTTTCCCAGCTTTCCTCCGCCAGCCATCGCGCGGTTGCCTGGACGGCCCAGGGCGACCTCGCGTCACGGCGCGGTGATGACCGCGCCGCGGCAACGCTGTACCGGCGGGCGGCGGAGGCACTTCAGGACGTGAGGTTCTAGGAAGGGAGGTGATCAGGATGCTGCGGAAGATCTTCTCGTTGGGAGCTCTCGTCGTGGTCGCCGTGACGTTTGGCGTCGCCAACGCGTCAGCTGCCCCGAGGAACCCGGGCTCCCCGGCCGTGTCTCACAGCCACGGCGCTTGGACGGACGGCTTCTCGGACGGCCGCGACTAGCGGCCGTCCGAAACCTTCACCCGCGCCGGCTCGGCGCCGGCGCGATCGGCTTCGGCCGTGCGGCGGACGCGTAGCGTGCCCGTCATCAGCAGGATCGCCCCGAAGCCGACGAGTGCGTTGACGACGATCAGCGTGACGCGCATGCCCACGCTGAAGCTCAGCGCCGTGCTCTTGGACGTCACGTGACGGAAGATGTAGACGAGCAAGGCCTGCTCGGTGCCGATTCCCCCAGGGCTGACCGGCAGGATCGTCGCCAGGCTCTGGCTCACCTGCACGAGCAGCGCGTTGTGCAACGTCGCCGGGATCCCGAACGCACGGAGGAAGAAGAAGACCGCCACGAGGCGCAGCGTCCAGTCGGCGAGCTGCCACACGACCACGCGGCGGAGGTAGTAGGAGCGGTCGCCAAACGCCGCGAACCCCTGCGCGACCTTCGCCCTGAACCTGTCGACGTGCTCCGCGACCCACGCGACGAGCGCCGTGCCGAACAGCAGCAGCAGCCCGAACAGGATCAACCCGGCCGTGGGATGCCGGAAGGCCCAGCCGTAGTCGAGCGACGGCAGTCTGGGGCTCTTCAGGACGTCGACGCCCGGGAGCACGTGCTGCGTGAGCGCCCAGAGCACGAAGCAGCCCGCGATGACCATGTCGAAAAGCGTCTGCAGCAGTGACGTGGAGACGAGCGTCGTATACGTCGAGCCCTCGATCCGCCGCTTCGCCAGGAAGAGCCGGACGACGTCGCCTCCGCGCGCCGGGATCAGGGCGTTGACCCCCGTACCCGCGACGTAGGCGCCGAACATCTGCCGCCAGCGCACGGGCCGGTCCGGATAGGCGGCTCGGATGATGTTGCGCCATGCGCGGGAGACCGCGACGAGCTTGCAGAGGTGGCAGAGCACGCCGAGGGCGAGCCATTTCCACTCCACTGCCGCCAGGTGGTGGATGAAGACCCCGATCGCGTGGAGGACGGAGTGGATCACCGTCTCAGTGTGGCGATTCTCCGGCTAGAAGTCGCCGCCGCCCCCGCCGCCACCCCCGAAGTCGCCACCGCCGAAATCCATGCCGCCGCCGAAGTCGCTCGAGCCTCCGCCGGCATCGCTCCAGTCGCCGAAGCCGCCCGCAGTGCCGGCGCCGCCCCAGCTGCCGTAGCCCCAGCCGCCGTAGGCGCCGCCGAGCAGCTCCCCGACGAACAGCCCGGACAGGAACCCCATGCCGCCGAACGGCATGAAGTACCCGCCTGCCCAGGGCCCGAAGTACGGCGGCGCGTTCCAGTACGGCACCCTTCGCCCTCCGGCCAGCACCTCGCGCGACGCCGGCTGCTGCCCGTGCTCGACGGCCTGCGCGTCGGCCTCGCAGGCAGGCACCTTGCGAGGCGTGCCGCCCGGCGGCGCCCATTCGACGTCACGTGTCGACGGCCCATGGCGCGGATCGAAGAAGCACGGCGGGCGTCGCTCGGGTGGCTGCTTTCCGTCGAGCAGGGCCTGCGCGGCCGTCATGTGGTAGCGGCCCTCCTCCAGCGCGCCCGCGACGCCCTCGAGCTCCTTCGTCCGGGTCGCCCGGTCGTAGGCATGGGTCGCCTTGTCGTAATCCATGAGCGCGGCCTCGTACTCGCGCTTCGCGTCCGCACTGGCTTCGACCGGCTGCTCGAGCTTCTGCACGTCGTCCGCCAGCGCGATCAGATCCTCGTGTGCCGCCGCTTTCACCTCGGCGAGCTCGGCCTGCGCCCGTCGCCGCTTCCGCACGGCGCGGAAAGCGATGAACGCGACCGCGCCGACGATCAGGAGGCCGATCAGGACGCCGCCGCCGGTCCCGGGCTCCTCGTTGCCGTCGCCGTCGCTCTGTTGCGCAGCGGCGACACGGTTGAGGAAGTCGACGAGCGTCGCGGTCACGCCCTCGCCACGGTGCGCGTCGAGTGCCTCGGTGGCGAGCCGGCCGGCGACGCCCGCCGGCAGCACTCCCTCGCTGCCGGCGCGAAAGTGCCGCCCGACGACGACGGCATACGTGCCGGGCCGACCGAGGCCGTCGTGCAGGCCCTGCAGCACACCGTCCGGGTCTCCGCCGGTCTCCTGCTCGGTCGCCAGCGGCAGGATCGCGATGTAGACGGGCCCCGCACCGGCGCTGTCGATGGTTCGGCGCAGGCGGCTCTGATCGGCGGCGTCGATCGCGAGCTCGGCGCTCGGGTCGACGTAGACCGGATTGCTCCGCAGCGCGGCGACGGCCGCGTCGACGCGTTCGCCCGCCCGTCCCGTCGCGGCGAGCGCCAACACCGCCGCCCCCGCGGCCGCAAGCAGGAGACCCCGGTTGCGGAGGCTCAGCTCGTGCCGCGCCCGCCGTCGGGCGCCATGAACGGGTAGCGGTAATCCGTGGGTGGCACGAACGTCTCCTTGATCGTGCGCGGGCTGACCCAGCGGATCAGGTTCCACATCGAGCCGGCCTTGTCGTTCGTGCCGGACGCGCGCGCGCCGCCGAAGGGCTGCTGTCCCACGACCGCGCCGGTCGGCTTGTCGTTGACGTAGAAGTTCCCGGCGGCGTAGCGCAGCTTCTCGTCGGCGAGCTCGAGCGCGTCGCGCTCGCGGGCGAAGACCGCGCCGGTGAGGCCGTACGGGGCGCCCTGGTCGATCAGGTCGAGCGTCTCGCCGTACTTCGCCTCAGGATAGACGTACGTGGTGACGACAGGGCCGAACAGCTCCTCCTTCATCGTGCGGAAATTCGGATCGGACGTCTCGAGCACCGTCGGTTCGACGAAGTACCCGTCGGAGTCGTCGTAGCCGCCCCCGACGAGCACCTTCACCTTGTCAGTCGCCTTGGCCTCGTCGATCGCTTGCTTCTGCGTCTTGAACGAGCCGGCGTCGATCACTGCGCCCATGAAGTTCTGGAAGTCGGCAACGTCACCCATCTTGATCGTGCCGACCTCTTCGACCAGCCGCTCTCGGATCTCCGGCCAGAGGTTGGAGGGCGCGAAGATGCGGGACGCCGCCGAGCACTTCTGTCCCTGGTACTCGAAGCTGCCGCGGACGATCGCCGTCGCAACAGCTTCGGCGTCCGCGGATGGGTGCGCGACGATGAAGTCCTTGCCGCCGGTCTCGCCGACGATGCGCGGGTAGTTGCGGTAGTTGGCGATGTTGGCGCCGATCGTCTTCCACATCGACTGGAAGACGGGCGTCGAGCCGGTGAAGTGCACGCCGGCGAGGTCGGGACTCGCGAGCGCCGGATCGCCGATTTCGGCGCCCGAGCCGTAGACGAGGTTGATCACGCCCGGCGGCAGCCCTGCCTCCTCGAACAGCTTCATCAGGAAGTGCGCCGAGTACGCCGCCGTCGACGCCGGCTTCCAGAGCACGGTGTTGCCCATCAGCGCGGCGCTGCCCGGGAGGTTGCCCCCGATTGCTGTGAAGTTGAACGGCGTCACGGCGAAGACGAATCCCTCGAGCGGCCGGTACTCCATGCGGTTCCAGGTGCCGGGCGCGGAGAGCGGCTGCTCCTCGTAGATCCGCAGCATGAACTGCACGTTGAAGCGGAAGAAGTCGGTCAGCTCGCAGGCGGCGTCAATCTCGGCCTGGTGCGCGGTCTTCGATTGGCCCAGCATAGTCGCCGCATTCAGCGTCGCGCGCCACGGGCCGGAGAGGAGCTCCGCTGCCCGGAGGAACACGGCCGCGCGTTCCTCCCAGGGGGTGCGGTGCCAGTCCTCCCACGCCTCGCCGGCGGCCTTGATTGCCCGTTCGACGTGCTGCGCGTTGCCCTTGTGGACGGTTGCGAGGACGTGATCCTTGTCGTGCGGCATGACCGCCTCGAACGTCTCGCCGCTGCGAACCTCCTCGCCGCCGATGACGAGCGGGAGCTCGAGCTGCTCGGACCGCATCCGCTCGAGGGTGAGGCGGAGCTCCTCGCGTTCAGGCGTCCCGGGCGCGTAGTCCTTGACCGGCTCGTTCTGGGGCGGCGGCGGACGGAAAAGGCCGGGCGCGGCGGACATCGAAGCCGATTGTAGGCTTGGGCCCAGTGTCTGTGACGTGCGTCTCGTACACGGCCGAGGGGTGGGGCGTGGGGGAGCTGTGGCACGACGGCAGCCGCGTCGTCTGGCACGAGCTGCCGCGGCCCGTTGCGGGCACCTCAATGAGCCCCTCTATAGGTACACGCGCGCGGGCGCGCGGGCGCGCGCGTGAAACCCCCTCCCAGGGTGGGGTAGAACGCCCACCACCCTCGAGGTCGACGATAGCCGCGAAACAATCGCGTGTCCGCCTTGGATCTGTGCCGAAAGTGGAGAAACTCCTCGGGCGGCTGCAGGAGTACTTCGGTGGCGCGCGCGTCGACCTCGCGGACGCCGAGGTCGACGTCGAAGGTTGGACGCCGTTCCAGCGCGACGTCCTCACCGCGTTGCGGCGGGTTCGTTACGGGGACGTCGTCTCCTACTCCGAGCTGGCACGTCTCGCCGGCTACCCGCGGGCACAGCGGGCCGTCGGGACTTTCTGCGCTCGGAATCGGTTCCCGATTTTCGTTCCGTGCCATCGCGTCGTCTCCTCAGACGGGCTTGGCTCATACGGCTCGCTCGGGCTCGACTACAAGCGGCGCCTGCTTGCGCTCGAGGGTGTCACTCTCTGAGGATCTCCGCAGCGAGCTCGCCGCGATCGCGCCGCGCAGCGAGTGCGACCGGCTCGCCGAACTGTCGGGGCTGTTCCACTCCGCGGGCAGCGTCCACCTGAGAGGTCGCGGCGAGGTCGCCCTCCACCTCGACGTCGCCGACTCCGCCGTCGTGCGGCGTGCCTTCAGCCTGCTGCGAGGGTTCCGAGTCTCGTCCGAGATCCGCACGTACCAGCGGCGGGCCTTCGATCGGACGACGCGCTACCAGCTCCATGTTGCCGGCGACGAGCGCGCGCTCCAGGTTCTGCACGAAGCGGGCGTGCTGAGCGCGCGCCTGACGCCGCTTGCCAACCCGCCGCGGCGGGTCGTCGCACGCGCCTGCTGCCGCGGGGCATATCTGCGCGGGGCGTTGCTCGGCGGTGGTTCGCTCAGCGGTCCGCGCTCGCCTCATCTGGAGCTTCGGAGTGCCGAGCCCGAGGGTGCCGAGTTCTTCGCGCGGCTCGCGGCCGAGGAAGGAGTACAGCTCCATGTCGTGGAGCGAGGTCGTCACGCTGTCGCATACGCGAAAGGCATCGACCCGATCGCAGGCGTGCTCGCGCTCGCCGGCGCCGGAAGAGCAGTCCTGCTCTTCGAGGAGAGCGCCGTGATGTCGGCGACGCGATCGCGCGCGAACAGGCTCGCCAATGCCGATCACGCAAATCTCGTGCGCACGAGTCGTGCCGCGCACGAACAGCTCCGTGCGGTCGAACGCCTCCGTCGCACCGGTGACCTGGCGAAATTGCCGCCTCGATTGCAGGAGGTTGCGGAATTGCGCGAACGGCATCCGACGCTGTCGCTCCGCGAATTGGCCCTGAAATGCCGTCCACCGGCGACCAAGGCAACCGTGCACCGCCGTTTACAGAAGTTGCAACAACTCTCAGCCACCTGATTTGCGGGAATGGTTGTCTCTGCGCCTAACCATTCGTCATACTCAAAAACGGCGGGTCTGCGCTCGTCCGGCGCCGGATTCAGACCCCGTCCGACGCCACGGTCCTGAGCGTGGTTCAACCGGAGGGGGAGGTCGTCCTCGGAGCTTCCCCTCCGGCCCGCCCTGCACGCCGGTGGCGACGGTTCGCGCCGCTCTGCGACGGTTAGAGTCCGGGCGGAAACGAAGCAACCGGGAGGCACGTACGGCATGGCGAAGATCAGGGTCGGGATCAACGGCTTCGGGCGGATCGGGCG
>JBKPGW010000178.1:0-32799 GCA_046729555.1 Actinomycetota bacterium
GCCGCACCGCGGGCACCTTGACGCCCTTGCGCGTGATCTCCTCGCCCTCGAAGAAGATCCGGCCGCTGTCGATCGGCTCGAGCAGATTGACGCAGCGGAGCAGCGTGCTCTTTCCACTGCCGCTCGGGCCGATCACGACCAACGCCTCGCCCGCGTTGACCGTCAGGTCGACGCCGTCGAGGACGACGTTGTCGCCGAAGCTCTTGCGCACGTTCTCGGCACGCACGACAGGCGTGGCCGCGCGCGCAGGCTCGACCAACGCCGCCCCTGAGGTCCGCCCCTCCTCCACCTCCGTCCCTTATACGCGTTTTGCGCCGCGCGTTCAAACTAGGTAGGTGGCCGCGCGAGGGCTCTGGCTGAACGTCGCGGTGAAGGCCCTGCTCGTCGGCCTGCTGCTCTTCTCGGTCTTCTCGGATCTCGAGCGCTTCAACGGGAAGGCGATAAGGGCGCGCGCGCTCACGTATCCGCTTGCCGCCCTCGTCGTGCCGGCGGTCTGGTGGCTGCGCGGTCGCCGGTGTCGGCCGTGACGCTCGCACTACGCCGCACGCAGCTGGGACTTCTGCCGTCGTGGGGTCTGGCGATCGGATTCGGTGCCGCGACGGAGATCCTTTGGGAGCTCGGCGAGTACAGCGTGATGAGGCTCGGCTCGTCCGGCCTGCAGCTGACGTACGTCGACACGATCGGCGACCTCGCGCTCGGCGCCTGCGGGACGCTCCTGGGCGCCTCGCTAGTGTCCGCCGCGTGGAAGCTTTCGCGGACCTGATCCGCTCGCGGCGGACGCACAAGTCGTTCGGCCCCGATCCCGTCCCGTCCGACGTGGTCGACGAGCTGCTCGAGCTCGCGCGCTGGGCGCCGAATCACCACCGCACGAACCCGTGGCGCTTTCGCGTCGTCGGGCCCGAGACGTTGGGACGTCTGAAGGAAGCGGCGGGGCCGGCGGAGGCGCCGAAGCTGGAGCGGGCGCGAACGCTCGTGCTCGCGTCCTGCGTCTTGAGCGGCGACCTCCAGCAGGACGAGGAGGACATCTGCGCGACCGCCTGCGCCATCTACACGGTGCTGCTGGCCGCGCACGCGCGCGGGCTGGCGGGCTACTGGCGCACGCCGCGCGTGTTGCGCACCAAGGCGGGGCGCGACGCGGTCGGGCTTCCGGACGGCGAGCGCTTCCTCGGCCTGATCCACCTCGGCTCGCCGCGGGGAGAACCTCCCGCACCCGAGCGTGCGCCGCTCGAGGCGTACCGCTCCTTGCTGCCCTGAGGCCCGGCTCCCCAGGTACCTTGGCTACGTGGCCGATCTCCCCGCCCAGGAAAGCCCGCAACAGGTCGTCTGCCCGCATTGCAAGAAGACGTTCACGGCTGAGCTGATCGCCGGCCAGAAAGAGCGTCATCGCGGCTTCAAGTGCCCGCACTGCAAACTCTTCGTGCCCGCGGACCGCGCCCGCACTCTCGGCCTGTAGAGCCATGTCTCAGGGACAGTCCCTGGGACATGTCCCTCGTTCAAGGGATACGAGCCGCTTGCCGATGAGCCTTTCGTGGCTGTCGAGGCTGCTGCTGCCCGCACGGACCGAGAGCTCGCGCGTCCCCTCGCGCGGCTTGCCGCCGTCCCCGCCTGGGTCTGGATCGCCGGGATCATGGCGGCCAGCTTCGGCGGCCGGCTGATCGCTGCCGCCGGACGGCTCGCGCCCTACTACCTCCCCGACGAGTACATCGACCCCTCGCTCGCGCGCAGCTTTGCCGAGCACGGACGGCCGCTGATTCGCGGCGTCGGCGTGCACTTCCCTGCGCTCCTCGACCCGATCGTCACCGCGCCGCTCTGGCTCGTCACGGACGATCCGGTCACCGCGTTCCGCCTCACGCAAGGATTGCACGCGGCGTTCATCTCGCTCGCAGTTATCCCGGCCTATCTGCTCTGCAAGCGTCTCGCGCTGCCGCAGTGGCTCGCACTGACCGTCGCGGCCTTTGCGGTCGCGGTGCCCGACGGTGTCTACGCGTCCGGAATGCTCGCCGACCCACTCGCTTACCCGCTCGTGCTCGCGGCGGTCTACGCCGGCGTCTGTGTCGTGGAAGCGCCGACGCGGCGCGCACAGCTGGCGTTCGCGCTCTTCAGCGCGCTCGCCGTCCTTGCCCGCATCCAGTACGCGGTCGTGCCGCTTGCGGTGCTCGGCGCGGAGCTCGTCGCCGACCGCGGCCGCATCCTGATGTCGATCCGGCGGCTGTGGCTCGCGCTCGTTCTCCTCGTCGTTCCGCCGGCCGTCCTCTTCGCGACGCTCGGGTCGAACCGCGTGCTCGGTGTGTACTCGGACGGCAAGCACTCCCTCCACCCCGGCTCGCTGTTGCAGTGGGTCGGCCGCGAGGCGATGTTGCTCGCGTACTCGAGCGGCTGGGTGATTGTGCCGGGCGCGCTGGCCGGCCTGGCCCTCGCGCTAACGCGTCCGCGCGGTCGCGCCGAGCTCGCCTTCGCGGTCACGACGCTGCTGCTCGCAGGGGCATTGCTCCTCGAGGCCGCGCAGATCGCGGACACCGACTCGGAGCGCTTCCAGGAGCGCTACCTCTTCACGCTCGTGCCGCTGCTCGCGATGGCGTTCGCGCTCTACGTGAAGCGCGGGCTGCCCGGACGCATTCCGGTGGGTCTGTTCTCAGCGGGACTACTGCTGCTCGCCGCGCGCATCCCGCTCTCGGGCTACGCCGCGGCGCACAACAAGGACGACTCGCCGACGCTGTGGGCCGTTCTGCGTCTGGAAGGACTCGTCTCGGTCGGCAACGGCGCGCTCGCGATCGCGCTCATCGCAGCCGCACTCTCCGGCGTCGCCGCGCTAGCGGCTTTTCGCAAGCTCCCACCGGCGCTCGCATTCGTGACGGCGATCGCAGCGTGCTGCGCATTGTCGGCCGGCGCGTCGTCGTTCGACGCCCGCACGAGCACGAGCCTGCGCAACTCCTTGCCACGCGACCTGCGTTGGGTCGACCACGCGCGCCTCGGCGGCGTCGACCTCCTCGCACCGCCCGGTGCCCGCCGCGAGCAGTCGTGGGAGCAGCTCTTCTGGAACACGTCCGTCGAGCGCCTGCTGCTGCTCGGCAGCCCGCGCATCGACCACTTCTCGGTCAAGCCCGTACGCGTCGCGCGCGACGGCCGAATGCTCGTCGACGGCCGCGCCGACCGGCGGCCACTGCTCGTCCAGACGTACGGGTCGAGTGTGCAGCTCACGGGCGTCGAGCGCGTCCGTCACGAGGCCAACTGGGACCTCTACCGCCCGACGGGGACGCCGCGCCTCCGGCTGATCGCCGCCGGACGCTTCTCGGATCACTGGCTCGCGTCGGTCGGCGCGATCACCGTGTGGACGAAGACGGGCGGAACGCTCGAGCTCGTCCTCGCGCTACCGCGCGGAACGCAGGTGACGCCGATCCGCTTCACCGCGAAGGGCGTGAATCGGCTCGTCCGCGTGCGGCCGGGCGGCCGGGTCGCGCTGCGGTTCCAGGTTCCCGGCGGCGGACCGTGGAGCCTGCACTTCAAGAGCTCGAAGCAGGGCTACCTCGGCGACCGCGCGGTCAGCGCCCGGGCACCGATCCTCCGCCTCGGCTAGACGCAGTCCTTGAGACCCTGCGCCTCGGGCAGGGACTCGAGCTTCTTCAGGGTGTTGTTCTCGATCTGGCGGATGCGCTCTCGCGTGACGCCGAAGGCGCGGCCGACCTCTTCGAGCGTGCAGGGCGGCATGCCCAGCAGGCCAAAGCGCAGCTCGATCACCTGACGCTCGCGCTCCGGGAGCGCCGACAGCGCGTGCTCGACGTCCTCGCGCCGCAGCGAGAGCGTCGCCGTGTCGAACGGCGACTCGGCTGACTCGTCTTCGACGAAGTCGCCGAGCTCGGACTCCTCTTCCTCGCCGATCGGCTTCTCCAGCGAGACCGGCAGCTGCGACATGCGCAGGATCTCGCGCACCTCCTCCGTCGTCATCTCGAGCTCGTCGGCGATCTCATCCGGGCGCGGCTCTCGGCCCAGCCGTTGCACGAGCTGGCGCTCGATGTGCACGACCTTGTTCAGCTTCTCGACCATGTGCACCGGTATGCGAATCGTGCGCGCCTTGTCCGCGATCGCACGCGTCACGGCCTGCCGGATCCACCAGGTCGCGTACGTCGAGAACTTGTAGCCCTTGCGGTAGTCGAACTTCTCCACCGCGCGAATCAGCCCGAGCGAGCCTTCCTGGATCAGGTCGAGGAAGCTCAGCCCGCGCCCGAGATACGACTTGGCGATGGAGACGACCAGCCGGAGGTTCGCCTCGATCATCTGCGTCTTCGCCGACATGTCTCCGCGCTCGATGCGCTTTGCGAGGTACACCTCCTGGTCCGCCGTCAGCAGCGGCACCTTGCCGATCTCGCGCAGGTACAGCCGCAGTGAGTCGAGTGACGGCTCGACGCTCAGGTCGAGCTTCGGGCCCTTCTCCTCTTCAGGCGCGGGGAGCTGCTCGTGCGGCGGATGCTTGTGCGTCTCGCCTTCCATCAGCTCGACCCCGTGGTCGATCAAATAGGTGTAGAAGTCTTCGATCTGCTCCTTCGTGAGCTCGACATCGTCAAGCCCGGCTGCGATCTCGTCGTAGTTGAGAACGCCCTTCTCGAGACCCTCCTGAACGAGCTTCTGCAGCTCCTCGACGTCAGGAAGGGAGATGTCGACGGTGAGCAACGGCGGCTTACCTCCCGGCTGTTTCGCGTAGGTGGATGGGGACTCGATCTACCTGTTCACGCAAAAGAGCCGGACACCTGACGCCTCCCGGCTCACCCTTTCGCCCGGCGGATATTACAGAGGTCCGCACGAAAGCAAAGTGCGGGTTTCTGGTTAGGGACTTTCCGCTAGATGCGGATCTCGCCGACGGTCTCGCCGTGGCTGTTCTCGACCGGTATGACCGCCAGCTCGCCGAGGTCGAGATCGAGCCGCCCGAAGAACGCAGCCGCGGCCGGACCAAGCGCACGCCCGTTCCCGTCCTCGCATTTCAACGCGACACCGACTCCGTTACCGGCAGCACAAAGCAGCCCTTCCGCGCCGCCCTTCGCGATCCAGCCCGGGAGCGCGCGCATCAGGCGCGTGTCGGTGGCGAGCGGCCCGCGGATCAGCTCCGGATGATCCCGCATCGCCGCGGCGATGCGGTCACCGCCGTCCAGCTGATCGAGACGCGCGAATGCATGCGCCATTCGCTCGAGCGGCAGCGCGAACGTCAGCACGCCGCAGCCGTCGACCCCGGACGGGACCTCGTCCTCGGACACCTCGGCTGCCTCGGCATGCACCGCGAGCATCGCGCTCTGGACGGGGTGACCTTCGAAGCGATAGCCCTCGCTCGCCCACCTCTGGGCGCGGCAGAGCGCGAGCATCCCGGCGTGCTTGCCCGAGCAGTTGTGCTTCAGGCGCGAGGGCGGGTTGCCCTCGGGCCCACACTCGAGCTCGTCCTCGCTTGCCGGCGCCTTGGCGAGGAGCGAGCGCACCGCGGCGAGCTGCGCCTCGTCTGCCAGGTGCGAGGCGGAGGCGATCGCGAGCTCCCGCGAGTCGAGATCGTCGCGGGCGCGCGCGACCGGCAGCGCCTGCAACGGCTTCGACGACGAGCGCATGAAGGCGACCAGCGCCGAGTCGCCGGCCTCGGCGATCACGGCGCCGGCCTGCACGGCAACCGCGTGGACGCGGTGGACCGCCTCGACGGTTTCGCCACGGCGCACGGATACCCTGAACGGCTCGATGCGATGGAGACTAAAGCGCCCCCAGGGCGGGCTCTGGCGTCACCCGGACTTCATGAAGCTCTGGATCGGGCAGTCGATCAGCGAGTTCGGGACGCCGATCTCGCAGATCGCGATTCCCTGGATCGCGATCAAGACCCTCGATGCGAGCGCGTTCGAGGTTGCCGCGCTGGGCACTGTTCAGTTCCTGCCGTTCCTGCTCTTCACGCTGCCGGCGGGGGTCTGGGTCGACAGGCTTCAGCGGCGCTCGGTGCTGATCGTGGGCGACGCCGGCCGGGCGCTGCTGCTCGCGACGATCCCGGTGGCGTACATCTACGACGCAGTGACTCTGTGGCAGCTCTACGTCGTCGGGTTCCTGGTCGGGATCCTCACCGTGTTCTTCGACGTCGCGTACCAGTCGTACCTGCCTGCGCTGGTGGAGCGAGAGCAGCTCGTCGAGGGGAACTCGAAGCTCCAGGTCACCGTCTCCGGGGCACAGATCGCCGGTCCGGCGCTGGGCGGCGGGCTGATTCAGGCGCTGACCGCGCCGTACGCCGTCCTGTTCGATGCCTGCAGCTTCGTCCTCTCGGGCGGGTTCACGGCCGCGATCCGGAAGCGCGAGGCGCTGCCCGAGCGCACGACCGAGAGCCCGAGGCTCTGGGCCGAGCTCAAGGAGGGCGTCGGCTACGTCGTGCGGCACCCACTCCTTCGACCTCAGGCGATCTGCACGGGCGGCTCGAACTTCTTCGGCCAGGTCGGCTTCGCGATCCTGCTTGTCTACGCGGCGCGCCATTGGCACATGTCTGCCGGACTGGTCGGCCTCGGCTTCGGGATCGGATCGCTGGGCTGGCTGCTCGGTGCGCTGGCTGCGCCACGCCTTCAGCGCGTACTCGGCATCGGCAAGACCACGCTTCTGATGACGCCGCTGTTCGGCCTGTCTTCTCTGCTCATCCCGCTTGCACCGACGGACCTTGCCTTCCCCGCGCTGATCGTCGCGTTCGTGGTGGGAAGCTTCGGCTCGGTCGTCTACAACATCACCCAGGTCAGCCTCCGCCAGGCGATCACGCCGCATCGGATCCAAGGCCGCATGAACGCCGTGATGCGCTTCCTCGTCTGGGGCACGATCCCGCTCGGCGCGCTCGTCGGAGGCGCACTCGCGTCCACGATCGGGCTGCGGGCCACCCTCGTCGTCAGCGCCCTCGGCGGGTTATTCGCGTTCATCCCGATCGCGCTGTCGCCGATTCCGGCGCTGCGCGAATTCCCGGAGAGCGAGGATCTGCAGCCCGCCGTGCTCGCCGGCGTCGCCGACGCCCCGCTCCCCGGTACCGCGCACGCCGATGCCTGAGCTACCTGAGATGGAGGCGTGGCGGCGGGCGCTGAACGATCCGGTCTCGGCGTTCCCGATCGTCAAGGCCGGGCCGGCGCACGTCGCGACGCTGAAGACGTTCGACCCGCCGCTGTCGGCGCTCCAGGGCCGTCGCCTCGCCGGCGCGGAACGGCGCGCCAAGCGCCTGCTGTTCCCGACCGACGACGGCGAGCTGGTCGTGCTCGTGCACCTGATGACGGCCGGCCGGCTCAAGTACCTGCAGTTCGGCGAGCGCGGACCGAAGACGCCGGCGTTCCGGCTGGTGTTCGAGGGCGGCTCGCAGCTCGTGCTAACGGAGGCGGGCGCGAAGAAGCGCGCCGGCGTGTGGCTGCTCACGCCGGAGGAGGCTGAGCAGGAGCTCGCCCATCTCGGGCCCGAAGCGCTCGGGATCGGCGCCGAACGGCTCGCCGAGATCTGCGCGGGCGAGTCGCGCCGCCTGCACTCGATGCTGCGCGACCAGCGTGTGATCGCGGGGATCGGCCGCGCGTGGGCGAACGAGATCCTTCATCACGCTCGGCTGTCTCCCTACGAGCTCACGCGCGACGTGACGCCCGAGCAGGTAGCGCTGCTTGCCAAGGCAATCGACGCCGAGCTGGAGCGCGGGCTCGAGCTGCGCGAACGCGGTGCGAACGACAAGCGGACGTATCGCGTACACAACAAGCTCGGCGAGCCCTGCTACGTCTGCGGGACGCCGATTGCGCAGGTCGACTTCGAGGAGCACACGATCTACTACTGTCCCGAGTGCCAGACCGGGGGCCGCGTGCTCAAGGACCGCCGGCTGTCACGACTCTTGCGCTAGCTGAACGGGTCTGTCAGGGTCCCGAGGCGGTGCCGCGGAGCCGCACATTCGAGCCTTCGCCAATCGCCATCGTCGGGGGGGTCCTCGCGATCATCTCCTGCTTCCTCGCCTGGGACGACGTAGCGGGATTGGCGTGGAGCGACAGCTTCAAGGTCCCGCTCAAGTTCCTCTGGGACGAGAATGCGAGCGGAGGCGCCAAGCTCGGCATTCCGCTGGTGAGCGTCGCGGGGGTTGTCGCGCTCCTCTCGCTGTCGCGGCCCCTGCCGCTCGACTTCTTGCGGCGACTCGGTGGCGTGTTGCTGCTAGCGGCTTCGGCGTTGTTCGTCGTCCAGCTTGGGCGACGTTTCGGTTGGGACAACCTGAACGACAACGTCGGCCTTGGACCTTACCTCGCCGGCGCCGGAGGCCTCCTAGCGCTTCTTGCCCCGCCAGGACTGTGGCCGCTCGTCCGGCGACAGCTCTATTAGCCCAGCTGCGACGCCTGTCACGACTCCTGCGCCAACGCCCGCTCGACCAGCTCCGCTGCCTGCTGCACACGGGCGACGTCCGCAGGAGGAAGCCGCCTGAGCAGGGCGGCCAGGTTGGCGATCCTGCGCTCGCGCGCTCTCTGCATCACACGACGACCCTTTGCAGTCGCGGAGAGCCGGTGGATCCGACCGTCGCCGGGGTCCCGTTCGCGCCGCACGAGCCCGTCGTCCTCTAGCGCTTGCACGATCCGCGTCATCGTCGGTGGGCGCACCTGCTCGGCGGCGGCGAGTTCGCCGAGCGTTCGCGGGCCGCCGAAGACGAGCACCGAGAGCGCGGAGAGCTGCGCGGGCGGAACGCCGGTGACGGGATCCTCCCGGCGGACGTACCGCAACGCATGGATGGCGGCCGAGTGGAAGCTGTCGGCTGCGTCGATTGACAGACCCTGGGCGATTTAGTTAGCATAGCTAAAGATGTCGGATGCACTCCAAGCGCTGTACCGCGGACATCGGGAGGAGGCCGAGCGACTCATCGCCGGACGAGACCTCGACGTGTTCGAGGCCGCGGCGTTCGGCCGCACCGAGCGCCTGCGCGCGCTCCTCGATGACGACCCCGCGCTGGCCAATGCGTTCGGCGACGACGGCTTCCATCCGCTCGGCCTCGCCTGCTTCTTCGGCCACGTCGACGCAGCGCGGCTCCTGCTCGAGCGCGGCGCCGACGTGAACGCGCTCTCGCGCAACGAGCACATTCAGACCGCCGCGATCCACGCCGCGGCCGCGTCGAACGAGGAAGGCACGGACGAGTCAGTCCGCTACGAGCTGATCAAGCTCGTGCTCGACCATGGGGCCGACCCGAACTTGCAACAGGGCGGCGGCTTTCGGGCGATCGATGCCGCCAGGCAGAACGGCGACGAGCGCGTCGAGCAGCTCCTGCTCGAGCGCGGCGCGACCAACTAGCCGCGACCTTCTTCCCAGGCGTCGAGCAAGCCCTCGACGTGACGGCGCTGTTCCGGCGTGAACGGAACGTCGGCGAGCAGGCGGCGCACCTCCGATGGATCGTCGTTCTCGACAGCTGCCTCGAGATGCTCGCGTGTGGGCGTCGGCTGCTGCAGTTGGCGGCGGAGCCAGCGCAGGAGACTGACCTGTGCGCCGCGGGTCATTCCGGAAGCCGCACCGTGAGCGCGTCGCCGTCCAGTTCGACGGCGCCTCCGAGCGCGCGGACGACCCGCACGGCTACCGCCGCGCCGAGGTCGCGGAGCTCTTCGCCGAGCACGACCGGTGCGGACGCGGCCGTCACGGGCGAGATCGTCAACGACGCTCCGTCAACTTGTAGGTCGACCTCCTGGAGACCGCCGTGGCGGAGCGCCGCCTGCGCGAGCGCCGAGACGCCCCGCTCGGTTGCCTCAGGGTCGACGTGCACCTCGCCGCCCTCGCCGGTGACGCGCACCCGGTCCTCGCCGAGCTGAGCGGCGGCGGCGCGCGCGAGCTCGAACGTGTCGATGGGCTGCAGACTCGGCTCGTAGCGGCCGCCCTCGATGCGGGCGGCGGTGCCGAGCTCATCGAGCAGCTCGGCCAGCTGGCGCGAGGCGGCGTCGATCATCTCCATGTACTTCTGCTTGGGCTCGCCCAGATCCCCCATGCGTATCAGCGTCTGGGCGAAGCCGTGAATGGTCGCCAGCGGCGTCCGCAGGTCGTGCGCGGCGAGCGAGACGAGGCGCGAGAAGCTGGAATCGGCGGCGGCCACTGAGCGGCGTGACACTAACCTGTCTGCATGGCCGAGTCGCGACATCTCCTCGACCTGCAGGCATCGACGCCTGAGGTCCGGCTCGGCCTCTCGCGCGCCGGCGTGCAAGGCGTCGAGAAGGCAATCCGCCTGCGCTGGAGCGGTGCGGAGAAGCTGATCTCGGCGCGGATCGACTGCACCGTCGACCTCGATCCGCAGCAGAAGGGCGTCCACATGTCGCGCTTTCCGGAGCTGTTCGAGGAGGCGATCGACGAGGTCGTGATCGAAGAGGCGTTCCTCGTCGAGGAGCTCGCCGAGCACATCGCGCGCCACATCGTCGCCCGGCAGGCCGCCGGCCGGGCCGAGGTGCGGATCTCCGCGCGCTACCCACTCGCGCGGCGGACGCCAGTGACGGGCCTCGCGACACAGGAGATGATCGCGCTGATCGGGATCGCCGCCGCGTCCGAGTCGAGCGTGCGCCGGATCGTCGGCGTCGAGGCGACCGGAATCAACGCGTGCCCCTGTGCGCAGGGCCTCGTGCGCGGGAAGGCGTCGGAGCGGCTGCTCGAAGCAGGCTTCGACGATGTCGACGTGGAGCGGATTCTCGAGCTCGTCCCGATCGCGACCCACAACCAGCGCGGCCGCGGGACTCTGTACGTCGGCAGCGAGCACCCTGTGAACGCCGAGGCGCTCGCCCGGATCGTGGAAGGCTCGATGAGCTCGCCGATCTACGAGCTGCTGAAGCGGCCGGACGAGCTCTTCGTCGTCGAGCACGCGCACCTACAGCCGCGCTTCGTCGAAGACTCCGTGCGGATCTCACTGCAGTTCGCGCTCGAGCGCTACGGCGAGCTCGAGGACGCCGACTTCCTGCTCGCGAGGCAGCTCAACTTCGAGACGATCCACTCCCACGAGGTCGTCGCGGAGCGATACGGCACCGTGGGAGAATTGCGCGCCGAGCTGCAGACGGGTGAGCCCGCCGCGCGGCATACCGACCTACGGGAGTGGCTGGCGGCGTAGCGGTGGCGAAAGGCTGGGGTCAGACCCCTTCGGGGTCTGACCCCTGAATTTGAAGCGGCTCTCGGTGCCCGAGCGCAGTCGCGCGATGTTTGCTCGGTGCAACACGACCACCGCCAGTGCGGCCGCGGCGGCAAATGCGATCACCGGCCACGGCTCGTCCAGCAGCGCCGCGGTCACCGGCAGCGAGAGCGCGGCCAGGATCGACGCCAGGGACGCGTAGCGGAAGAGCAGGAAGACCGCGATCCAGACGCCCGCGCCGATGCCGCCGACGACCGGCGCCACCCCGAGAAATGCCCCGCCGCAGGTCGCCACGACCTTCCCCCCTCGCTGCCAGCGCAGGAACATTGGCCGCCAGTGGCCGAGCATCGCGGCCCCTCCCGCCAACACCCCGGCTAGATGCGACACGACGAGAGTGGACACGAGCGCCGGCGCGAAACCCTTGGCCGTATCGAGCAGGACGACCGGGAGCCCGAGCCGCCAGCCGTAGACGCGCCAGACGTTCGTTCCGCCGATGTTCCCGCTGCCGTGGCGCCGGATGTCCTCGTGCTTGACCAGCTTCACGAGCCAGTAGCCCCACGGCATCGAGCCGAGCACGTAGCCGGCGACGACCAGCAGCGCAGTCGTCACTCGAGCTCCTTCGACATGAAGACCGCACGTTCCTGGAACCCCGCGGAGCGGTACTGCCTGCGCGCAGTCTCGTTGCCGCCCCACACGTTCAGGTCGATGCCCGGCAGATCCTCATCCCGTGCTTCTGCCTCGAGCAGCTCGAGCGCCGTCCGCCCGAGACCCTGCCCGCGGAATGGCTCGTCGACGAAGAGCTCGTACAAATAGGCCCGCGTGGTCGCCGAGCCGGGCGGTTGACGCGCCGCCCAGAAGAGGTGGCCCACACGCTGACCGGTGGTCGCGTCCTCCAGCAGGTAGATCCGGTGTTGCGGCTGCGGTACTCCGTCCGGAAACAGCGCGCCGTGGTCGAAGGCCGCCTTCTCTACCGCCGCCTCCCGCGTCATGCCCGCCTCCTCCATCAGGCTGCGAACGTACTCCTTGCGGAGCAGATCGAGGAGTGGCGGGAACTCCTCGTCGCGCAACGGCCGAAGCCGGATGTCCACGTCTAGGTCTGGATCTGGTACTTCGACACCCAGTCGTTGATCGTCGACCAGTCGAGGTTGTCGAAGAACGCCTCGATGTACGACGCGCGATCGGTCTGGTAGTCGAGGAAGTACGCGTGCTCGTAGACGTCGAGCGCGACCAGAGGCGTCGCGTTCCAGATCGGGAACGTGTTCTGCGCGTCGCCGACGTAGTTGAAGAGGCGACCCTCGTCCCAGTCGTAGGCCGTCCACGCCCAGCCGCGCCCGGCCATACCGGTCGCCTTCAGATCCGTGCGCCAGTCCTGCACCGAGCCGAAGTCGCGCTCGATCAGGTCGCCGATCAGCCCGCTGGGGTCGCCACCCCCGCCGCCGAGGTGCTCGAAGTAGATCTCGTGGTTCTTGATCCCGCCGATCGCGAACGTGAGGTCGAGCTTGAGCGCGCGGATCTCCGAGTAGACCTGGTTCGCGCTCGTGGTGTCGACGGCGCCGAGCTTCTCGAGGATCTCATTCCGCTTGCTGACGTACCCCTCGTAGAGCTTGTAGTGCGCCTCGATGGTCGCGCGCGAGATGCCGTCCAGCTCGTAGAGCTCCGGCTTCAGCTCCCGAGGCGTGATCTCCTCGAACCTGAACGCAAGCGTCGCCATGGGCGGGGAGCATATCCTCGCCGTACAAGCGAGAAAGGAGCGACCGATGGCCTTCGAGGTTCCACCTCTGCCGTACGACTACAACGCGCTCGAGCCGCACATCGACGAGCAGACGATGCGCGTCCACCACGACAAGCACCACCAGGCTTACGTCGACAACGCCAACAAGGCGTTGGAGGGGACCCAATGGGCCGACCAGCCGGTCGAGGTCGTGCTCACGATCCTCGACGAGCTTCCCGACGACAAGCAGGCAGCCGTTCGCAACAACGCCGGGGGGCACGCGAACCACAGCTTCTTCTGGGAGATCATGGGCCCGAACGGCGGCGGCGAGCCGTCCGGATCACTCGCCGACGCGATCTCTTCCACCTTCGGCGGCCTCGATGAGCTTAAGACGGCAGTCAACGACGCCGGGGTGAAGCGCTTCGGCTCGGGCTGGACCTGGCTCGTTCATGACGGCACCGACCTCGCGGTCTACTCGACGGCCAACCAGGACTCTCCGATCAGTAACGCGGATACGCCACTGCTCGGGATCGACGTGTGGGAGCACGCTTACTACCTCAAGTACCAAAACCGGAGGCCCGACTACCTCGGGGCCTGGTGGAACCTCGTCAACTGGGACGCCGTCCAGCGGCGCTTCGAGCAGGTGCAATAGACGGGGGAGGCAAGCTCCCCCGTCTAAGTCAGCGTCGGACGACGGGCTGGGTGCCGCTCCAGCTGTCGAGGTAGCCGCCGCCCATCTCGGCCGCCGGCATGAAAACGCGGATCGACCAGCGGCCCCGCGGGATGATGGACCTCACGAACCGCACCGAGATCAGGCGGCCCGACTTCGACCCGAGCGTGAGCACGCGGATGTTCACCCATTGGTGCGCGAGCGTGAAGCGCTGCAGATAGACCCTCTTACCGGCGAACGACGTGCCGGCGGTGACATAGAAGTGGAAGTACCCGCTCCTGGAGACGAACGGGAGCTTGATCAACGGCTGCACCTGAACCATCACCGAGCTCTCCGAACGATTCGGCCACTGCGCCTGGTAGGTCGTGCTCACCTGTGGCGAGACGGTGTACGAAAAGGCCCCGCCAGTGGTCGTCTGCAACGTCGCGATGACCTGCTTCGTCGTCTGGCCGTACGGCAGCTGAACGAGCGTGATCGTCTCGCCGGCCTTCTTGTTCGAGACCGCGCCGCTCAGCGTCACCGTGCCGCCGAATTTCACCACCGGCGCCGACGCGACAAGCGTCACCTGCGGTGGCGCGCCCTTCACGACGACCGTCCCCTTCAGGGTGGGATGGAGGCTGTCGTGGTAGCGGAACGTGCCGCCGCTCCGGAACGTGCGCGTCCACGACTTGCCTGGCTTCAGGATTGGCGAGGCGAAGGAGCCGCCGTTCGCGACGACCTGGTGGTCGATCGTGTCGGCATTCGTCCAGGTGACGGCATCGTCCTGGTTGATCGTGACCGTTGCCGGCACGAAGCCCGTGCGTTTGATCTGAACCGTGGTGGTCGCCGACGACGCCGGTGCGGCCAGCACCAGGGCCAGCGTCGTGGCGGCGATCCAAATGACCCTGCGCATCTTGGAACCCCCTTGGTCAAGCGTCTTTGGGGTCTTTTCCCGCCTTGCGACCATTCCGACGCGTCGGGGCGGTTAAAGGTTCGTAAGCGTTTTGTGCTGCAATCCGGCCGACGTGGGAACGCGTAGAGATCCAGAAGAGATGGGCGTCAGCTATGCACTGCCTGCGTTGCCTTTTGAAGCCCGGCGCGAACCGGCCGACAGTGCGCCGTTCGTCGACGACCCGACGGTGAGCGACGGCGACCTGATCCGCCGCGTCGCCCGCCGCGACGCCAACGCGTTCGAGGCGCTCTACCGGCGCTATGCGCGCCCCGTCTTCGGGCTCGCCCTGCGCAGGCTCGGCGACCGGATGAACGCGGAGGACGCGGTGCAGGAGACGTTCGCCGCGATCTGGCGCTCGGCAAGGACGTACAAGCCCGAGCGCGGCGCCGGCGCTCCCTGGCTGTACGCGGTCGCGCGGAACGCGATCGTCGACCGGAGCCGGAGCCGCAGCGACCCCCCCGGCGAAGGCCCGGAGCTGCCGTCCGACGAGCCGACGCCCGCCGAGCGCGCGGAAGCCTCGTACACGTCCTGGCGAGTGCATCGTGCGCTCGAGAGCCTGGGCGCGAACGAGCGCGAGGTGATCGAGCTCGCCTACTACGGCGGGCTGTCGCAGAGCGAGGTGGCCGACTTCCTCAACATCCCGCTGGGCACCGTCAAGACGCGTACGCGCGCCGGGCTCGGTCGGCTCGCCGACCTCCTGGAAGGAGAGCTGCGATGACGCGGCGTCCGGACTTCGACGACCTCGTCGGCCTGGACGTTCCTGCCGAGGAGCGCGAGCGGCTCCGCCGCACGCACGAGCTGCTGATCGAAGCCGGCCCGCCGCCGGAGCTGTCGCCGGACATGGAGAGCGTGCCGTGGCCGGACGACGCGCTGGGGCCGCTGTGGGGGCGGCGCAAGCCCTCCAGTGCGCGGCGAGCCATCCTGCTCGCCGCCGCCCTGGCCACCGCAATCGTCGTCGGCTTCCTGCTGGGCCAGTCGACCGGCCCGAGCAGCAAGACGTCGATCGACGCCCGCCGGACGGTGCAGCTGCACGGGACGAGCCTCGCGCGCGGCGCGCTCGCGACCCTGAAGCTCGGCAAGCGCGACGCGGAGGGCAACTGGCCGATGGTGCTGAGCGTGAAAGGGCTCCCGCAGCTTCCGAAGGACGGGTACTACGACCTCTATCTGACGAAGGGCGGCAAGCCGCTCGTCTCGTGCGGAACGTTCAACGTCAAGGGCGAGACGGTCGTGCCGCTGTCGGCTGCCTACAACCTCGAGCGCTTCGACAAGAACGGCTGGGTGATCGTGCGCAAGACGCCCGGCCACTTCAAGCCGACGCAGATCGTTCTGACCGCTTCGGCTTAGGGCGCGACGCGACCGCGCTCAACGAACGCGGCATGTGTGATCGGCATCAATCGCTCGAGGAACGACTCAGCGGCGGCCGCGTATTGCTGGATCTCGTACTGAGCGGCCTCGTGATTCCGGAGCGAGCAGAAGTGCATCAGGCTGCGCGGATTGCAACTCCAGTAGTACTTCGTGTAGGTCGAGAGTGGGAGGACCGCGCGCGCCACTTCTTTCGCGACTCCTTGCTCGAGCATTCGCTCGTACGCCTGAAAAGCGCGCGTCGCGGTCTCCTCGATCTCGCGTTGCGCCGCCTCGCGGGTGACGTCGTCGACCGGCTCGAACGAGTAAGCACCGGGCTTGCCGACTTGTGTGCGAACGTAGTCCGGCACGTAGAACTCGGGCTCCATCTTCGAGTAGCGGCCGCTCCACTCGTTGTACGAGTGGCCGGCGCGGTGCCGATGGTGCTCGCGGACAACGAAAAGCGGCGCTTTGACGATGAACCTGAAGTAGCCATGTTCAAACGGCGATCCGTGCCCCTCGCGCATCAGGAAACGGATCAGGCCGCCATCGCGCTCGGTCATCTCGTCTGACGCCTGGTTGAAAGAGACGCGGGCACCGTTGACCACGGCGAGGTCGGATGCGAGGGCTCCGTCGAGGGCGACGAAGCCATGGTCGAGAACCGGGACCGTGTTGTCGGTTAACTGTTCGGGCGTGACCGCCATCGAGCCGAGTCTAGCCGGGGTACATGTCGGAACCTCGGGCTGGTCGTACCCGTCGTGGAAGCCGGATTTCTACCCGGCGGGCACCGACGCGAAGGAGTTCCTCGCCTTCTATTCGCAGCGCTTCTCGACGGTGGAGCTCAACACCACCGGCTACCGACTGCCGGCCGAGGAGCAGTTCGCACGCTGGGCCGAGCAGACCCCGCCCGGGTTCACCTTCGCGCCGAAGCTGGCCGGCAACCGGCCGCGCATCGTCGCGGAGTTCGCCTCCCGGGTCCGCCTGCTCGGCGACCGGCTTGGGCCGACCCGCGTGCAGCTGATCAGCGCCCGCGACGAGGGGATGCTGCAGCTCATCCTCGGGTCGCTCGACCCGGAGTTCCGAGTCGCCTTCGACCTCGAGCACGAGTCCTGGGAGGGAGTCGAGCCGCGGCTGGCAGCCGCCGGCGCGGTGCGGGTCAACGACCTCGAGCACGAGGCGCCCTTTCGCTACGTCCGCTTCCGCGACCCGCCGTACACGGACGACGAGATTCGCGAGTGGGCCGACAGGCTGCGCACGGTCGAGGAGCCGGTCTTCGCGTACTTCCGCCACGAGGACGAGCCGACCGCACCGAGATACGCGGAGCGCCTGCTCGAGCTACTCGCTCAGTGAACGCGGCATTTCTTGTCGACGCCGACGATCGAGTCCAGTAGAGCGTTCTGCTGGCGTTCGTAAGCCACGTCTGCCGAGTTGTTCGGGTCGAAGTCGTGCAAGCCCGGGACGGTGATGCTGACGTCCGGCGTAACGCCCGGGCCCACCGTGGTCAGCCTGTACTGCGCGCCGTTCCCGGGGCCGCGCGGGCTGAACTTGTAGAAGCCGTAGCAGAAGACGCCGGTGGGCTTGTGAACGAGGAACGCGTTCTCGCGCCGCCAACCGCTGCCGTAGCTCGAGTCGAACGTGTCGACATAGATGTTGCGGCCGTAGCTGTCGGTCGGCGAGCCGAAGCGATTTGCGGAGAAGCCGTAGACGGGGTGGCCGGCGTACGTCAACCGGCCGAACAGGTGGTGGAAGCGGCCGTCGTAGACCCAGTCCGTCCACGCCTCCAGCGACGCGATCGCGCCCGACCAGTGCGACAGGTGCAGCTCCGACGCCCCGAGGCGGCCGCTGGGCGTGCCGTCGAAGTTGGGAAGCGTCCGTCGCCACGCCTGCAGGGCCCAGTACGAGCCGTCGGGTGCGGCGCACGCGGCGATACGAAAGGCGAGCGCCGGCCCGTCGTAGGCGCGGCACTGATTTCTGAACGACGTCCACGCACGACCCGAGTAGTCCATCCTGAACGAGACCTGCGGCCGCGTGGTCGACGGCTGCCGCGCGTTGATCGCTCCCCACGCGCGCACGTGCATGACCCGCCCGCGCGCCCTGTAGCTGACGAGCGCTTGGCCGTTGCCGTCGACCGCGAGCCTGACATTCTGGGCGTTGCGATCGATGATCCCTGAGGCCTGTCCCGCGCCGGCCGCGGCCAGCGCGACGAGCACGACTGAGACGGCGACGGCGGCCTTCATCTCGCTCTCAACGTACCCGCCAAGCCCGAAGCCACTCTCACTCGAACGAGGGATTCCCGTCCTCAGAACCGCGCGGTGGCTCCCAGATGACGCTGGAAAGCGCCTGTCTCGACGATCTCGGCGATCTGCGCCACCGCGTGACGAAGCTCGTCGTCGCTGTTGTAGTAGTGCGGCCCCAACCGGAGACCTGCGTCCGGCCGGAAGTCACAGAGGATCTGCCGCTCGGCGAGCTCCTTGTGCACCGCCTCGAACTCCGGCGTGCGGACGGTGACCGTGCCGCCGCGGCGGGCCGGGTCGCGCGGGCTCCCGACCTCGAAGCCGGCGTCGTCGAGCAGGTCGATCAGCAGCTGCGTCTGGCGAAGGGAGTTCTCGCGAATACGCTCGACGCCGATCTCCTCGATCAGGTCGTACCCCGCCGTCGCCGCGTAAAGCGCAGGCACGTTCGGCGTGCCGGTCAGGAACCGGCCGGCGCCTTCCGCGTACTCGAGCTCCGGCTCGAAGCCGAAGGGCCGCGCGTGTGCCTGCCAGCCCATGAAGGTCGGCTCGAGCACGTCGGCCAGGTCGGGCCGGACGTACAGCCAGCCGTTGCCGGGGCCACCGCAGAGCCACTTGACGCTGCCGCCGACGGCGAAATCGACGTTGAGCGCGGCGACGTCGATCGGGACGATTCCCGCGGACTGGTAGGCGTCGAGCACGACGTGCGCGCCCACCTCGTGCGCACGGCGGACGATCGCCGCGACGTCCTGGATCTCGGCGGTCTTGAACAGGACGTGTGTGATCGGCACGAGCAGCGTGTGCTCGTCGATCGCCTCGACGATCGCCTCGTCGTTGGGGACGACGACGACCTCAAGGTCGGGCTGCGCCTGATAGAGGTAGCGAACGCTCGGGAAGTTCCCTTCCTCGTAGACGACGCGGTTGCGGTGCGGGTCGACCGGCCGGAAGCACGACACGACGATCGCCTCCGCGACGGCGACGTTCTGGTGCATGACGGTCGAGCCCGGCGGGGCACCGATGATGCGGCCGATCTGGTCGCCCACGGTCAGGGGCATCTCCCACCAGCCCTCGCCCCACGCGCGGATGCCGCGCTCGCTCCAGGTGTGCGCGTACTCGAGCATGCGCTCCTGGGCGGCGGCGGGCATGGCACCGAGCGAGTGGTTGATCAGGTACGTCGTGTGCTCCAGGATCGGAAAGCGATCCCGGTACGCCGTCAGGTCCAACGGCTGCTAGTTCAATTGGGCCAGCTGGCGTTCAGCCGGACCGACGTAGCGCGCGGACGGCCGGAACAACCGGCCGGTTCGCTTCTGTTCGAGGATGTGCGCCGACCAGCCGGCGACGCGGGAGCACGCGAACATCGCGGGCGCGAGCGGCGGTGGGATCGCCGCGACATCGAGCACGAGCGCCGAGTAATACTCGACGTTCGTCCTCAGCGGGCGCTCGGGGTGCCGCCGCTCGAGCTCCGCAAGCGCAGCCTCCTCGAGCCGCTCCGCGATCTCGATCTGCGGCGAGCCGAGCTCGCGCGCCGTGCGCTTGAGGATTCGCGAGCGCGGATCCTCCGCGCGGTAGACGCGGTGACCGAAGCCCATGATGCGCTTGCCCGCGTCAAGGGTGTCGCTAACCCACGTCTCGGGATCGCCCATCGCCTCGACCTCGTCGAGCATCGGCTTCACATACGCGGGCGCGCCGCCATGCAGCGGCCCGGACAACGCGCCGACCGCTGACGAAAGCGCGGCGCCGCAGTCGGCGCCCGTCGAGGCAGTCACGCGCGCGGTGAACGTCGAGGCGTTCAGCCCATGCTCCGCCGTGCAAATCCAGTACGTGTCGATCGCTTTCGCGTGCCGCGGATCGGCTTTTCCGCGCCACTGGAGAAGGAATTTCTCTGCGGCGGTGCGCCCGCCGGCCACGACATCGTCCGGGATAGCGTCGGTCGCCCCGTCAGCGAGGCGCGCCGAGCGTGCCACGATGCCCATCATCTGGGAGGAGAGCCGACCCAGGTCGTCACGCGCCTGCTCGTCAGAGATCTCGTTCAGCTTGCCGAGCTTCCACTCGCCCCCGAGCCGGGCCGTCTCGGCCTGGAGATCGGCCGGAGCATTACCCGTCAGCCGGGCCGGCTCGTACGGCTCAGGCTCCGGCATCTTCGAGTTCAGGTCGTCGTCGACCAGCAGTCCCCACACGTTCTCGTACGGGTAGTGGCCGACCAACTCCTCGATGTCGACACCCCGGTAACGCAGCACACCGCCCTCTCGGTCGGGCTCGGCGATCTCGGTCTCGACGGCTACCACTCCTTCGAGGCCCGGTCTGAAGTCGTTGTTGCTGCTCATCTCGATTCCTCCAACTCGATCTCCTGGCCGACCGACTTTTCTCGTGCCGCCGCCAGCACGAGGGCTGCGGCAGGTGCGTCCTGGACGGCGACGCCGACGGCCTTATACAGGGTGATCTGCTCCGGCGAGGTGCGCCCCGGTTTCGTTCCAGCCACGAGCTCGCCCAGCTCCACCGCCTCCGCCGGAGCGCCGTCGCGGAACTCCGACGCGCCTGCCGGGGGCGGTGCGAACGTCGAGGCTCGGGACTCGACCGCGACGAGCGCATCGCGAACGATGGCCGCCTCGATCTCACCGCGCCCGTCCGGGTTCGCGCCGACGGAGTTGACGTGAACGCCCGGCGAAAGCCATTCACGCAGCACGACCGGCTCCGTCGCGTGGGTTGTCGCTGCGACGACGTCCGCACCGCGCACGGCTTCCTCCCACGAGCCGACCGCATCGGCGCCGATCTCCGCGGCAAGCTCCGCCGCACGGTCGGCGTCGCGGCTCGCGACGCGGATCTCGTCGAACGACCGGACACCCCGCAGCGCGTCGGCATGTGTCCGGGCCTGCACGCCGGCACCGAGGATGGCGAGCACGCGTGCGTCCTCCCGTGCAAGCAAGCGGGTTGCGAGCGCCGAGCCGGCCGCGGTGCGCCTCGCCGTGATGTACGTCCCGTCCATGAGCGCGACCGGAGTCCCGTTTGTCGGATCGAACACGCAGATCAGCGCCTGATGCGTGTGGCGGTCGCGATTCTCCGGGAAGAGAGTCACGAGCTTGCACGTCAGCCCGGCCGACGGCAGATACGCCGGCATCACGCCGAGCAGCCCGTTGCGCTCGGCGAGCGCTGCGATGCGCGGCGGCATCGAGACGTCGCCCTCGCTTAGCTCGCGATGCGCGTCGGCCAACGCATCGACGAGCGCGTCGAGATCGAGCAGCTCTCGCACCTCCGCCTCGGAGAGCAGGATCACGACAGGCGCCTGAGCAGGCCGAGCGCCTGCTGGTTCCACGGCACGCGATGCGTGACGCCGGCGCCGCCGACCTGCCCGCGGTTTGCCAGATACCAGTCGTACGTCTCGATCAGGGCCTCCCGGTTCGAGAGCCGTGGCTGCCACCCGAGGACGCGCTGTGCGCGCGAGACGTCGACGAACGAGTCTTTGTGCGCGGTCTTGTAGTGCCATTCCGCCAGGGGCGAGACCTTCAACAGCTCGAGCGCGCGTAACGCGAGCTCCGCCGGCTTGACCGGCAGGGGCCGCAGGCCAGAGGTGGAGCCCGCGTGGTCGATCAGCGCCTGCAGATCCGAGCGCACCGTGCCGAACTGGGTCGCGCCGACGTTGAACGTCTGGCGCGCGGCCTCGGGCACGGTCGCGGCGCGCACGATCGCCTCGACGAGATCCTCGACCGCGAGCAGCTGGTAGCGGTTGTGTCCCTGGCCGAGGATGTAGATCCGGCGCCCCTCGCGGATCCAGTCGAACAGGATCTCGAAGACGCCGAGCCGCTCCGGCCCGATGAACGTCTTCGGCCGCACGATCGTCGTCTCGACCGCGGCGACGCGGCATAGGCCTTCCGCGTCGATCTTCGACTCGCCGTACCAGCCCACACCGACGAGCGGATCGTCCTCCTCGATCGGATGCTTCTCCGGCACGCCGTACACCGCCGTCGACGAGATGAAGACGACGCGGCGCACACCCGCGTCGCGTGCCGCCTGCAGCACGTTCTCCGTGCCGCCGAGGTTGACGGAGCGGATCGACTCGCGCGATGCCTGGATCGGCAGCGCCGCCGCGGCGTGCACGACGACGTCCGCGCCCGCGACGAGCTCCTGCACATGGTCGCGATCGCGCACGTCGCCGCGCAGCTCCTGCACCGACGATTCGAGCCCGGCGTCGTCGAGCGGCACGACGTCGAGGGTGCGCACGTCGTGGCCGTCGGCGAGCAGCCGCCGCGACAGGTGCAGGCCGAGGAAGCCCGCGCCGCCGGAAATCGCCCAGAGCATTAGTGGTTCGCCTGGCGAGCCACTAGCCGGGCGGGTTGCCGTTGACGAGGACGGCGGCGACGAGCAGGACGGACATCCCCACCATGCTCTCACCGACAAGGCTCGCGCGGAGCCGCGGCAGGACGCCTCCCTCCGACACGGCCGGAACCGCCACGAGCCGGTGCAGCCCGCCCCACGCCAGCGCGAGCCCCACCAGGGCGATCTTGACCAGCAGAGTCTGCCCGTAGCCGGTCGTCCACAGGTCGCTCAGCTGCGGCAACCTGAGGATGGCGAGGTAGACACCGGCGAGCAGAAGCACGCCGACGCACACGGTCGCGAGGCGCGAGAAGGCGAGGAACGCCGCGCGCCGCAGCTCCGGCAGCAGCGGCCAGACGACGACGGCGAGCTGCACGAGCCCGCCGATCCAGAGCGTCGCCGCGGACAGATGCGCCCAGTCGGCGAGCTCCGACTTCCACGAGCTGCCCGCGTCGGCCGCAGAGTGGCCCGACAGTGACAGCCCGGACGCGAAGCCGAGCCCGAGCAGGAACGCCGGCCACAGCAGCACCTCGCGTTCCGTCAGCCAGGCGAGGAAGAGCAAGGCGGTCACGAGCGCGAAGCCGAGCGTCATCGCGATGAACGCCGTACCGAAGCGCGTCCGTGCGATCGGACTGAGGTCGCCGTAAAGCAGGCGCCCGAACGGAAGCTGCAGCGCATCCTCCGCCCGCAGCAGGAAGGCAGCGATGCCAACGTTCAGCGTCGCGACGGCACCGATTCCCGTCACGGCGAAGAAGCGCGCCGGCAACGGCCGCCTGGCGACGAGCAGCCGGAAGCCGAGCCCGCCGACGAGCAGCGCCAGCGAGAGGAAATAGAGCCAGCGCACCACGTCCTCGGTGTGCGTCGGGCCTGACGCGCCGAACGCCTCGGTCGGCGCGGGCGCGGGTGCACGCACGCCGAACGTGAACACGCCCGAGACGACGTGTCCGTCACCGGACAAGGCGTGCCAGCGAATCGTGTAGCCGCCCGCGCCGAGTCTCGGCAGCGCAGCCTCGAGCCAGCGTCGGTCACTGCGCACGGACGAGACCGGAACCCTTCCTCGGGAGGAGTACAGCTGGAGCGAACGTGGCATCGCCTTGATGTACTGGTCGAAGTGGAGCGTGACCTCGCGCGGCGACGAGCGCAGCCGCTGCTCGAAGCCCGGCGTCGTCTTCAAGAGCGTCGCGTGCGCAAGGGCCTGGCCCGGTAGCGCGAGCGCGGTCAGCGCAGCGGCGAGCAGCAGCCGTTTCATCGATGCGGCGTCCCGGCGAGCTCGGAGATGTGGCCGAAGACAGGCGCGACGTCGCGGTCGCAGTACAGCAGGACCGCGAGCACGACGAAGGTCAGCGCAAAGCCGGCCGCGGCGACGTGCGAGCGCGGGCGCACGGCCCGAAGCAACGGAAACACGGCAGCGACGAGCAACGTCCAGCCGAGCAGGTGGTGCAGGAACGCCGACCGCTGGAACAGCCAGGCGTTCTGCTCGTGCACGAGGAACGCGGCGCCGGAGACGACGAAGGCCGCAGTCATCGCGAGCCGCCACCAGCTGCTCTGTAGCTTCCCGCGCACGAGCGCGAGCTCGACGGCGCCGGCGAGCATCAGGATCTCCGCCCAGGCGCCGTGCGCGAGCATGTGCAGCGTCGAGTTGGTGAAGAAGACCATCACCGGCCACATCAGCACGCCGAGCGCGAACGCGAGCCCCGGCCAGAGATAGGCGCGCCAGGCGCGGCGCTGCCACACCTCCGTCCCGACGATCGCCTCGCCGAGCAGGCACAGGCCCAGGGTCAGGAACCCGGTCGCGAACAGCCAGTGGACGTGCTCAGCGGGAGGCTGCACGTTCCTCCCCGAGGTCTTCGAGCAGGCCGGGCAGCACGACGAAGTAGAAGAGCAGCCCGACGGCCACCACAAGCAGCGGCGGCTCGACGACCAACCACCAGAAGCCCTGGCCGCGCGGATGCAGCAGCGTGATCCGGTACGGCTGCACGATCGCCCAGATCACCCCGGCGAGCGCGGTCAGCGGACCGAGCGCCGACACGAGCCGTGCGCGTGCAGTTCGATGTTGCGGTACTTCGAGTTCGGAAACGAGCTCTGCGTTCACGACGTCCTCCCGTGTTCGAGGTCACGACACGGGCCCGCGGACGGCGTGTCCGCAGGCCTCAGGCGTGCAGCGGCGGAGGCCGGCTCTCGAACGCGAGCCCGAAGAGGGCGCGCGGATTGATCAGGTCGGCAAGTGTCGCCCGCGGCGACGGCAGCGCCGGTGCGGAGCGACGCGACGCACGCAGCGCCGTCTTCTGCGCGTAGGTCTCGTACTCCGAGAACCACTGCTCGACGGTGCGGTAGACGAGCGCCACGACGACGGACAGAACGGCGAAGACCGGCAGCGCCGCAGTGTGCAGCCATGGACCCAGCAACGGCCAGCGCCCGGCTGAGATTCCCTCCGCATCCATCTGCACGAGGTAGATCAGCGACGTGACCAGGAACGAGCCGAGCCACAGCTTCGGCGACAGTTCGATGCGAACGCGGCGGCGACAACCGGCGCCGAGCTCGCCGTGCGCGGCGAGCAGGCGTGACGCCTTGACGAAGCGCCACGCGAGCCGGGCGAGCATCAGCGCGAGGCTGACCTTCACCACCGCGAGCAGGATCGGGTAGTAGTCGGCTCCCGAATAGCTCGGTGAGGCGACGTGCTTACCGAAGTCGAGCCGATGGGACAGGCTGCGACCCACCAGTTCGGCGACCAGAGCGAGCAAAACCAACGCGACCCGCGCCAGAAAGCGCTGATGGCGACGTGCCCTCTTCATCCCCGCTGACAGTGTGCGCCTCGCGGCGCACGCAGGTCAAATTTCTCGCGCGGGCAACACAACGCACGGGTGCACAGGCGGCCCCACCGGCGAAGCCGGCGCGGCCTCTAAGAGGCATCGCAAGCGATGCCTCGTGGGGTCAGACCCCTGCGGGGTCAGGACCCCTGCAGTTCATCTGGCGGTCCGACCCCTGCGGGTCAGACCCCTGCAGTTCGGTCTTCGCCGACGATGGTGACCATCCATTCGTCGGTGCAGCGATCCTCGAAGGCGACGAGGAAGATGCGCTGGTACTGGCCGAGGTGGAGGCGGCCCTCCGTGAAGGGAATCTGCTCCGTGCGGGGGCCGAGCAGCAGGGAGATGAGGCGCTCCCGGTCGCCCGACTCGAGCGGGACGAGCCGCTCCAGCATGCATTCGAGGTCGGAGAAGAAGCCCGTCTCGCGCTCCTGCACGCGAATCAGGGACGGATCGCCGTTCGGCGACACGAACGCGATCCCGCTTCCGCCGCTCGAGGCGACCTCCCGCTTGACGTCGTTCGTGATGTCCAGCACGGTCAGGTTCGGGAGCGCCGCCGCGACCGAGAGGGGGATCTCGACCGAGGTCATTGTGCGGCGACCTCCCGCGGCAGGCGGAAATGGACGTCCTCCCGCGCGACCGTGATCTCCTCGAGCTCCGCGTAGCCGAGCGCGGCCAAGCGGGCGATCGTCGCCTCGACGAGCTGCTCCGGCGTCGACGCGCCGGCGGTGAGGCCGATCACCTCGTGTTCGGGGACGTCGGCGGGCAGCTCGCTCTCGCCGTCGATCAGCTCGGCGACGGCCCCGGCGTTGCGCGCGACCTCGACGAGGCGCTGCGCGTTGGAGCTGGTCTGCGAGCCGATTACAAGGATCAGCGTCGCCTCCTCGGCGAGCCGCTTGACGGCGTCCTGCCGGTTTTGGGTCGCGTAACAGATGTCATCTGCGCCGGGACGCCGGAGCGTACCGAACCGCTGCTCCAGGGCCTCGACGGTCGTGCGGACGTCGTCGAGCGAGAGCGTCGTCTGGCTGATCACGGCCAGTGGCTTGCCTCCCGAATCGAGGCGCGCGGCCTCCTCGGGCGACTCGACCACCACGGTCGCATCGGGGCGCTCGCCGCGCGTCCCGATCACCTCGACGTGGTCGGCGTGGCCGACGAGCGCGACGAGATGGCCACTGTCCGCATAGCGCCGCGCCTCGGCGTGCACCTTCGAGACGAGCGGACAGACGGCGTCGACGACGCGCAGTCCGCGCCGCTCGCAGTTCTCGCGCACCGCCGGGGCGACGCCGTGCGCGGAGAGCACGCAGATCTCGCCCGCCGGGATTTCGTCCTCGTCGTCGACGAAGACTGCGCCCATCCGCTCCAGGCGCCGCACGACATGGTCGTTGTGCACGATCTGGTGGCGGACGTAGATCGGCGGGCCGTGCTCCGCGAGCAGGCGCTCGACGATCTCGATGGCGCGGTCGACCCCGGCGCAGAAGGAGCGCGGTGCCGCAAGCAGGACGCGCTTGCTCACGCGGCGAGCGCCTCCAGGCTCTTCAGCGCCCGGCGCGCGCCGAGCACCGCGCGCAGCGTGACCAGCGGCTCACGCACGAACCCGCGCAGGAATCCGAGCGCGTCGACCTCGCCTTCGGGCGTCGCGCCTTGCGCGACCCCGCCGAGTCGCCGCGTCGGCGTGTCACTGACGGCGCGCAGGCAGCCCGCGAGCCGCCCGCTGCGCGCGAGCGGCCCCGACTCCATGTCGACTGCCTCGGCGCCGGTCGTCGCGTGCAGTCGTGCACGCTCGGCCGGATCGTCGACGATGCGCGACGCGCCGAGGATCGTCCCCGTCCGCGCCGACGCAGCCCCGAGCGGCCCGCCCTCCCACAAGACGACGCCGGACTCGTCGACGACTCGCGTCGCGTCGATGACTGTGCCGACCGGGAGGTCGGGCGACAACGCGCCGGCGATGCCGAAGGACACCAGTCGCCCTTCCGGCACGCCGCGCGAGGCGCCGAGCCCGACGAGCGCGGTCGGGCCGAGACGTCGCGCGATCCGCTCCTCGACGGTCATCGCGCAGGCGAACGTCAGCCCGTCAGCGTCCAAGCCATGCTCCGCGCGCTCTCCTTCAGTGAACTCGCCGCCTCGTAGGCAGCCGACGGCTCGAAACCGGAATGGATTCCGCAGTGCTCGCAGCGCGGGTCGTTGCCCGGGCCGTACTCCTCCCACTCGATCCCATCGAGCAGTGCGTCGTACGTCGGGAAGATCCCGTCCGTGAGCAGGTAGCACGGGCCCTTCCAGCCGTACGGGTTCCGCGTGATCGATCCCCACGGCGCGCACTTCAGCTTGCGCTCGCCTGTCAGGAACTCCTGGTAGATCGGGCTGGCGAGCCAGCGGTAGCCGCGCTGGCGGGCGACCTTGCGGATGATCCGGAACTTCTCCTCGTGCTCGGCCCGCGTCATCGTCAGCTTCGGGTCGATCTGCGAGTACTGATACCCCGGCGCGATCAGCATCCCGTCGATGCCGACCTCGTTCGTGAGGTAGTGCATCATCTCGAGCACGTCGTCGACCGACGTCTCCTTGAAGACCGTCGTGTTCGTCGTGACGCGGAAGCCCGCCTCGCGCGCCTTCTTGATCGAGTCGATCGCGACGTCCCAGAGGCCCGGGTAGTCGCAGATGTAGTCGTGGATGTCGCGCATGCCGTCGAGGTGGACGACGAACGTCAACCGGTGGCTGGGCTTGAAGACGTCGAGGTACTGCTCCAGCTTCAGCGCGTTCGTGCAGAGGTCGATGTTCTTGCCGAGCTCGAGCATGCCGGCGACGACGTCCTCGATCCCCTTGTAGACGAGTGGCTCCCCGCCGCAGATCGACACGACCGGTGCGGGACACTGGGCGCCGGCGTCGACGCACTCCTCAACCGTCAGGCGCGCCTTGTTCGACTCGTACTCGCGGATCTTCCCGCACCCGATGCACGCGATGTTGCACGCGAGCGTCGGTTCGAGCATCAGCACGAGCGGATAGCGCTCGCCTTTCCGTTGCTGGCTGGCGACGTAGCGGCCGATCTGCACGGTTGAGCGGAGCGGAAACTTCATCCGGTGAGCCTTTCTCTCAGGCGCCCGAGCGCGAGGAGCGGAAACGTCAGACGGTACAGGTGGTAGCGAATCATGAAATCGAGGGGAAAGCCGGTGCCCGTGTAGTGCTGCTCGTCCCAGTCACCGTCGGGACGCTGAACCCGAAGAAGATACTCGGCCGCCCGCCGCGTGGACAAGCCCTCCGAGGCCCCGCCCGAGATGTACGCCAGCAGGGCCCAGGCCGTCTGGGAGGGGGTGGCGGCGCCTCGGCCCCGCGAGGCGGGGTCGGCGTACGAGGCGATGTCCTCGCCGAAGGCCCCGCTCGGCTGCTGGACCGAGTCGAGCCAGGCGAGCGCACGCCGGATGGCCGGATGGTCCGGCGGCAGGCCGCACGCCTCGAGGGCCGGAACCGCCGCTCCCGTCCCGTAGATGTGATTGACGCCCCAGCGGCCGAACCAGGAGCCGTGCTGCTCCTGCTCCGCGAGGAGCCAGTCGAGCCCGGCGGCGAGCGAGTCGCGATGTCCCTCCTCGTGGCCGAGGGCTTCGAGCGCATGGCCGGTCACGTCGGCGGTGGGCTCGTCCGTGACCTTGCCGAAGTCGCAGATCGGGAGTCGGTAGAGCCAGAGCGCCTCGTTGTCGACGTCGAACGCGCCCCAGCCGCCGCTGCGGGACTGCATGCCGACCATCCAGTCGAGCCCGCGCTGCACGGCCGCGTCGCCCAGGCCGAGCTCGCGCAGGGCGAGGATGACGACCGCGGTGTCGTCGACATCGGGATAGAGGTCGTTGTCGAACTCGAACGCCCAGCCGCCCGCCGGCAGGTGCGGGCGGCGGATCGACCAGTCGCCGCGGACCGTGACCTCCTCGCGCAGGAGCCAGTCGCCGGCCTTTTGCAGCCGCGGGTCGTCGGCCGGGACGCCCGCGGCGCGGAGGGCCAGGACGGCGAGCGCCGTGTCCCAGACGGGCGACTGGCAGGCCTCCGGCCGCAGCCGGTCGCCGTCGCGCACCATGAACCGCTCCCAGCCGGTCAGGCCGCGGGCGAAGGTCTCGTCCTCGAAGCCGTGCCCGAGGGTGGCGAGCATCACCAGCGACCACACCCACGGTGGTTGGATCCCGCCCCAGGAGCCGTCCGCTTCCTGGCGCTCGCGCACCCAGCGTTCGGCGGTGCGGACAGCATGGCGGCGCAGGCGTGACAGGCCGGGCGGGCGCGACGGTTCCGTCTTGTGGCCGCCGATCTCGCTGAGGTCGATCGCGCTCGGCCGCACGGGCTGCAGCGCCTCGACGACGGAGAGCGCCACCATCGTCTGCCGGGCCCAGCAGGCGAAGTCGTAGACGGAGAGCGGGCCCTGTGCGGGTAGCAGGATCAGCTCGACTGGGACGTGCGCGAGCCGCCGCCACGGCCACTGCCCGAGCAGGGCGAGGAACGCGCGCGTGAAGATCCTCGTCTTGGCAACGCCGCCGGCCCGGCGGATGTAGTCACGCGTCGCATCGCCGGCGTCGACGCCGGCGAGCTTCAGTGCCGCATACGCCTCAACCGTGACGGAGAGGTCAGCCGGGCCCTCGAACCAGATCGACCACGTGCCGTCGGCCCGACGGCGCGCAAGCAGCTCGTTGGCGAGCAGCCGGTCGGTCTCGCGATCGCGCAGCCCGAGGAAGTGCAGCAGGAAGAGGTGCTCCGCGATCATCGTCGCGTTCGACTCGAGCTCCCCCTTCCACCAGCCGTCCGGATGCTGGAGCGAGAGCAGCCGTTCGGCAGCGCGTTCGACGCCGCTGTCGAGCGCGGTGAGCTCTTGGACAACGGTCATGCTGCCATCCTAGTTGTCACGTCGGACAACATCCTCGCGGCGGCACGACCTGAGCGCACGGCGCTTTCCATCGTCGCGGGCCAGCCGGTGTCGGTCCAGGCGCCCGCGCGCGTGACGTTGAATCGAGAGGTGCGTGCGCCGCGGCGGCGCGCGGCCGTTCCGGGATAGCCGGCAAAGGTCGCCGCCGGCTCGCGCGAGACGCGCGACCAGAGCAGCTGAGCGTCGCCGAAGCGATCCGTCAGCTCCTCTCGCATCAAGTCGACGAGCTCCCGCCCGCGTATGTCCATCAGGTCGGGGACGCCGCTCGAGACCACCGTCAGATATTGCCCACGCTCAGGTGGATTCCCGGTCAAGAGGCCGCGGTCGAACACCCAGTGCGCATCGCTGCCAAGCAGTGCCGCGAGCGGATATGGCAGCAGCTGCCGGTCGAACCAGAGGTGGACGCTCACGATCGGCGACTTGCCAAGGTCAGGATCCGGCTCATCGAGCAGTCGTGCGCTCTCTGCCGGCGGTAGCGCGACAACGAACGCATCGCCGGCTACGTGGTCGCCGTCGGCGAGTACGGCGGCACCGGGAAGAAGCTGCACGACCCGCGCATTCGTCTTTACGCGCCCGCCGAGCGATTCGAGCTTGTGCTGTGCGGCGTCTCCGTGGATGTCGCCCAGCGGCGCAGTGGGCAGAACGAGGTCGCTGGCCCCACGTCCGCTCAGGAGGGCCGTCTGGACGGTCATGACGCCGAGCGCCGCGCTCGCCTCCGTCGAGCGCAGATTCAACGCAGGCCGGATGAAGACGTCCCAAAAGCGCGGGATCGTACGTTCCGACTCGCCGAACCGCAGGATCAGCAGCGCCCCGAAGGTTGCCGAGTCGCATGACTTCGCATCCGTTCGGCGCAGACGGAGGAGCGTCCACACGGTGTGGAGCCGAGCCGCAAGCGGCAGATGCGAGTACCTCAGAAGTCCTGTGAGCGACGGGCGAATGAACGCAGCGCGACCGGACTCGTCGATCACAGGCAGCGCGAGGCGCGTGCGACGCAGGGCTGCCTCCTGGTTGATCTCCTGAACGAAGCGGAGATACTCCGTGAAGCACCCGAGCGCGATGTGCTGACCGTTGTCCGGCGGCGGCGACGGGTCACCTTCACGTTCCGGGAGCGTGTGCACCGCGCCGCCGAGGTTCGGTCGCGCCTCGAGCAAGGTCACGTCGTTTCCGGCACGGGCAAGCTCGAGTGCTGCCGCGCAACCGGCCAGTCCACCACCGACGACAACCGCCCTCACCAGAGCCCTTGTCCGACGATCCGCAGCTTGGTCAGCGTCGAGAGGCGCGGTGGCCCGTCGAAGACGTCGAAGCCGCGCGCCTCGATCCGATCCAGGGTGGCGCGATAGAGGCCGGCGAACGTGGACACGCACAGTGCGCTGCGCGAGTCGAGCGAGCGCAGGAGGCCGAGGCCGTCCTGCAGGTACGCGCGCGCCCGCTCGGCCTGAAAGGACATGAACGGGTGCCAGGCACCGGTCATGCGTCCAGCCGCGATGTCCGCTTCGGACACGCCGAACGAGGCGAGCTCGTCCTGCGGCAGGTACACGCGTCCGAGCTCCCAGTCCTCGCGCACGTCTCGAATGATGTTGATCAGCTGCAGGGCAATGCCGAGGGTCTCGGCGCGCTCGACGTCCTCGGAGCCGTAGACGGCGACGCAGCAGACGCCGACTGCGCCGGCGACCCTCGTGCAATAGCCGCGCAGCTCCTCGAAGTTCGCGTAGCGGGACTGGTCGAGATCCTGCACGCCGCCGTCGATGAGCGCGTGCAGCGCGCTCGCCGGAATCGGAAAGCGCGTTCGCGCGTCCGCGAGCGCGACGAGCATCGCGTCGTCACCCGGCGGAGCGTCGAGCGCAGCACGGAGTTCGTGCAGCTCGGTGCGCTTGCGTTCGAGCTCGAGCTCGCCGTCGGCGATGTCGTCCACGCGCCGCGCGAACGCGTAGATCGCAGCGATCGCGCGCCGCTTCTCTCGCGGCAGCACCATGATCCCGTACGCGAAGTTGCGCGCCCGCTTCCGTGTCAGCCGCTGCACCTCCGCGTAGGCGCGCTCGACTGTCACCGTGCGAACGCCGCGAGTGCGAGCCTCGTGCGGGAGGGGCGCGGCCGCTGTGTGAAGACGTCCCAGCGCGCGGCCTCGAGCGCGTCGAGCGCCGCGAGGCCGCCGCGCGCGAAGAGCCCGACGGCGCGGCCGACGCGGCCGCCTATCCGCGAATGCAAGACCTGACCCCCTGAGAGCAACCGCCGCGCCCTTTCCCCCTCGAACTGCAACAGCTCGGTCAGTGCTGCGCTCGGCCGGCCCAGCTCTGTCACGCCGAAGCGCCGCCGGTCTTCGGCCGGGAGGTAGATGCGGCCAAGCTCGAGGTCGCGCGGTACGTCCTGCAGGAAGTTGACGAGTTGCAGTCCCGTGCAGACGTCGTCGCTCGCGGCGACGAGCTCCGGCTCGTGGTCGAGCCCGAGCAGTCCCAGGACGAGCCGTCCGACGGGATCGGCGGAGTGGCGGCAGTACTCGCGCAGGTCGTCCCAGGTCTCGTACTCGGCGATGCGCTGGTCCATTCGGTTCGCCTCGATCAGCCGCAGGAACGGCTCGCGCGGCAGCGAGAACTCCCGGATCGTGGGCTGGAGCGCGCGCATGACGGGCCAGGTCGGCTCTCCGGTGTAACAGGAGTCGAGCTCCTGCTCGAGCTCGTCGAGCGCGGCGAGCCGGTCGCCTTCGACCTCGTCGCCGAGGATGTCGACGAGGCGTGCGAAGCCGTAGACGGCGCGCAGGTGGGGCCGCAAGCGGCGCGGGAAGAGCAGCGAGGCGACCGGAAAGTTCTCCGTCCGCGCGCGTCGGGCGACGGCGGCCACGTCCATGGA
>JBKPGW010000179.1:0-5578 GCA_046729555.1 Actinomycetota bacterium
GACCACGCCTTCAGCAGCTCCACCGGCACGACCGTGCTACACACCGAGCCGCGCGTGTCCTTTCGGACGTGCCAGCGGTTCCGCCTGTCGGTGCGGAAGATCGTCGGCGGCAGCGAGCCGAACGTCGCGAGGGCGTAGCGCACGCCCGAGTAGCGCCCGTAGTACGTCTGCCCTGCCGCGGGGCCACCCACCGCGATGCCGGGATGCGCGGCGACGTACGCGGCACGCAGCCCTGCCTTGACCGACTGGGTCGCGCGAAGGTTCTCGGCCATCCAACCGTCGCCACAGTTGGCGAGCACCGGCGGCGTGAAGGTCGCGCCGACCTCGTCGTACTTGCCCCACGTCTTCGTCGCCAGCCCGCCCCAGACGATCAGCGAACTGCCCGTCCATACGGCGGTCGGCTCGATGCGGCCGGGAAGCGGTCCATGTGCGAGCGGTGTCCACTGCAGCGTGCCGGGGACGAGCGCCGCACCGCCGCCCCTTCCACCCCAGACGAGGATTCGGCTGCCGTCCCAGACGACGACCTTGCCGACGCGTGCCGCGGGCAGCTGCGGGAGTCGCCGCCACCGGTTCTTCGCCGGGCTATATGCGAAGACGCTCCGCGAAGCGCCGGCCACGACGACGTCGTTCCTGTCCCACAGCGCCGTCGCATCGCCGTTGTGCGTCGGCGGCGCGGCGAGGCGCCGCCAGGTGTTCCGCATCGGGTTGTAGGCGGCCGCACGCTTGTCGAGGACGACGACCATCTCCTTCCCGGTCCACGCGCTCAGCGGATGCTGGCTGCCGGGCAACGGCGCACGAGCGAGAGCGCGCCAGCTGTTCGACGCGGGGTTGTAGGCGACCCCGTCGGAGAAGGCGTCGCCGCAACAACCGCCGCCCCACCCGAGCATCTCGCGTCCGGTCCACACGACCGTGCCGAAGCCGTCGTGCACGGAGAGCAGCCGAGAGTTGGGAAGCTGGCGCCAATGGTCCGTCGAAGGGTTGTACCCCAACCTCGTCCCCTGTCCCCAGACGAGCATCTCCTTGCCGGTCCACACGGAACTGAGGCCCATGAAGCCTGACGTCTTGGTGGACGGCGAGAGCTTCCGCCAGGAGCTCGTGCCGGGGGTGTACGCCGCGGCGACGTTGACCGAGCCTGTCGCATAGGGGTGACCGTTCTTGTCGAGGGCCGTCTGCTGGTCGCGGCCGAAGACGAGCATCTCCTTCCCCGTCCAGACGCTGGTGCGCGCGTTGAACTCGGGGGAGATCGGCGCCGCCGGCAGACGCTTCCAGGTGCCGGCGTCCGTGGACGAGGCCGGAAGGGTGAGGGCGACGAGTGCGAGGACGAGCTTGTGAGTGATCATGGTCGCATCTTCGGCCCGGCGGGCCAAGCCGCGGCAAAGCCGTGGCAAAGCCGCTTGTAGAGTCGCTTCGTGAGCGTCGATCGCTCCACGATCTGGCCGTACCGGGACGGCGAGCCCGGCGAGTTCTACTACCAACGCTACGCCCATCCGACCGGCGTCGAGGCCGAACGCCGCCTCGGTGAGCTGGACGGCGGACACGCCCTGCTGTTCGCCTCCGGCGCCGGTGCGACGACCGCGCTGGCCCTCGCGTTCCTCGCCCCGGGCCGGACGATCGCGCTCGCCGAGGGCGCCTACTTCGGAACCGGCGTCACCTTCCAGGAGCTCGAGCGCTGGGGACTGCGCGTCGTCGAGTTCGACCAGACGGGACCGCCGCCGGACGGCGTCGACCTCGTCTGGCTCGAGGCGCCGTCGAACCCGTTCCTGACGATGCCCGACCTCCAGGCAGCGGCCGTCCATCCCGCGCGGGTCGTCGTCGATGCGACGGTCGCGACCCCGATCCACCTCCGTCCGCTGGAGGACGGCGCGGACTTCGTCCTCCACAGCGCGACGAAGTACCTGGCCGGTCACGACGACGCCCAGCTCGGTGCCGTCGTCTGCAGGCGCGAGGAGGACGCGGCACGGCTGAAGGAGTTCCGCACGCGCTCCGGGATCGTCGCCGCCCCGGATCCGTGCTTCCTGCTCCTGCGCGGACTGAAGACGCTCGAGTTGCGCGTCCGCCGTCAGACGGAGTCCGCCACGCAACTCGCACAACACCTCGACAAGCACCCGAAGGTCACGACCGTCCGCTATCCCGGCCTCGGCGGCCTGCTCTCCTTCGACGTGGCGGACGCCGAAGCGGCCCGGCGGGTCGAGACGTCGCTGCGCCTGATCACGAACGCGACCAGCCTCGGCGGTGTCGACTCAGTGCTCGAGTCGCGGGCGCGCTGGGAAGGCGAACGCGTCCCTCCGGGCCTCCTGCGCCTCAGTGTCGGCCTCGAGCCGGTCGACGCCCTCTGGCAAGACCTGGAGCAAGCCCTGGAAAACGCCTGATTTCGGGGTTGGCGGCCAGTAAGATTTCGACCCCCGAGGGCGAAAAAACCCTCACGCACGACCGCATTGCCCAATCGGTCCAGCGGCGGACCATCCCTCGCACAAAGGAGTCAGTCGTGGCTGCACCAGAGACCAAGACCCGAAGCGGGCGGGCCGCTAGTCGCGCGCCCGCTGCGAACGGCACAATCGAGATCAAGAAGGACGACCTGAAGGAGCTGCTCGACGCTCTCCGCTCGGCGAGGGACGGAGACCTGGGCGTGCGGCTCCCGGCACGCAAGACCGGTCTCATGGGCGATGTCACGAAAGCGTTCAACGAGCTGGCGGACCGGCGCGAGGGGCTCATGGACGAGCTCACCCGCGTCAGCAAAGTCATCGGGCGCGAGGGCCGGATGACCGAGCGCGCGCAGCTGAAAGGCGCGAAGGGCACGTGGGCGGGCGCGGTGGATTCCGTGAACGGGCTGATCGAGGACCTCGTACGGCCGACGATCGAGGTCTCCCGGGTGCTCGGCGCCGTCGCGGAAGGCGACCTCTCGCAGAAGATGTCGTTGCAGATCGAGGGACGCCCGGTCAGGGGCGAGTTCCGGCGCATCGGCACCACCGTCAACACGATGCTCGACCAGCTGAGCTCGTTCGCCTCGGAGGTGACACGTGTCGCGCGCGAGGTCGGCACCGAGGGCATCCTCGGTGGGCAGGCACGTGTCAAGGGCGTGTCCGGGATCTGGCGCGACCTCACGGACAACGTCAACTTCATGGCGAACAATCTGACGACGCAGGTGCGGAACATTGCCGAGGTGACGACGGCGGTCGCCAACGGCGACCTCTCGAAGAAGATCACCGTCGACGTCAAGGGCGAGGTGCTCGAGCTCAAGAACACCATCAACACGATGGTCGACCAGCTCTCCTCCTTCGCGGACGAGGTCACGCGGGTCGCGCGCGAGGTCGGCACCGAGGGCATCCTCGGCGGCCAGGCCCAGGTCAAGGGCGTCAGCGGCACCTGGAAGGACCTGACGGACAACGTCAACTTCATGGCGACGAACCTGACGTCGCAGGTACGCGGCATCGCGCGTGTCGTCACCGCGGTGGCGACGGGCGACCTGAACCAGAAGTTCACGATCGAGGCGAAGGGCGAGGTCGCCGCGCTCGCCGACACGATCAATTCCATGATCGACACGCTCCGCGTCTTCGCGGAGCAGGTCACGACCGTGGCGCGCCAGGTCGGCACCGAGGGCAAGCTCGGCGGACAGGCCGAGGTGCCGGGCGTCGCCGGCACGTGGAAGGCGCTCACCGACAGCGTGAACGGCATGGCCGCGAACCTGACCGACCAGGTGCGCAACATCGCCGACGTCACGACCGCGGTCGCGAAAGGCGACCTCTCCAAGAAGATCACCGTCGAGGTGAAAGGCGAGGTCCTCCGCCTCAAGAACACGATCAACACCATGGTCGATCAGCTGTCCGCGTTCGCCGCCGAGGTGACGCGCGTGGCGAAGGAGGTCGGCACGGAAGGGCGCCTCGGCGGGCAGGCCGAGGTCAAGGGAGTGAGCGGCACCTGGCGGGAGCTGACGAACAACGTCAACCAGCTCGCCGACAACCTGACGAATCAGGTGCGCAACATCGCCGACGTCACGACGGCGGTCGCGAAGGGAGACCTGTCGCGGAAGATCACCGTCGACGCGCGCGGCGAGATCCTCGCCCTCAAGAACACCATCAACACAATGGTCGACCAGCTGTCGTCCTTCGCGGACGAGGTCACCCGTGTCGCCCGCGAGGTCGGCACCGAGGGGATCCTCGGCGGCCAGGCCGACGTGCCCGGCGTCTCCGGGACGTGGAAGGCGCTGACCGACAACGTCAACTTCATGGCGAACAACCTGACGACACAGGTGCGCAACATCGCCGAGGTGACCACCGCGGTCGCCAACGGCGACCTCTCGAAGAAGATCACCGTCGACGTCAAGGGCGAGGTGCTCGAGCTCAAGAACACCATTAACACGATGGTCGACCAGCTCTCCTCGTTCGCGGACGAAGTCACACGGGTCGCAACGGAGGTGGGTACGGACGGCCGCCTCGGCGGACAGGCGGAGGTCGAGGGCGTCTCCGGGACGTGGCGTCAGCTGACCCGGAGCGTGAACGGCATGGCCTCGAACCTGACCGACCAAGTGCGGAACATCGCGGACGTGACGACCGCCGTCGCGAACGGCGACCTGAGCAAGAAGATCACGGTCGACGCGCGCGGCGAGGTGCTGCAGCTCAAGGAGACCATCAACACGATGGTCGATCAGCTGCGCTCGTTCGCGGCCGAGGTGACCCGCGTCGCGCGTGAGGTCGGCACCGAGGGCCGCCTCGGCGGCCAGGCGAACGTCGAAGGCGTCAGCGGGACGTGGAAGAACCTGACCGACAGCGTCAACACGCTCGCGGACAACCTCACGACGCAGGTGCGCAACATCGCCGAGGTGACCACCGCGGTCGCCAACGGCGACCTCACGAAGAAGATCACCGTCGACGTCAAGGGCGAGATCCTCGCCCTCAAGAACACGATCAACATCATGGTCGACCAGCTCTCGTCCTTCGGGGACGAGGTCACGCGCGTCGCACGCGAGGTCGGAACCGAAGGCAAGCTCGGCGGCCAGGCAAAGGTCAAGGGCGTCAGCGGCACCTGGAAGGACCTGACCGACAACGTCAACACCCTCGCGGACAACCTGACGAACCAGGTGCGCAACATCGCCGAGGTGACCACCGCGGTCGCGAAGGGCGAGGTGTCGAAGAAGATCACCGTCGACGCGCGCGGCGAGATCCTCGCCCTCAAGAACACGATCAACACGATGGTCGACCAGCTGTCGACCTTCGCCGCCGAGGTCACGCGCGTCGCGAAGGAGGTCGGCACCGAAGGCAAGCTCGGCGTACAGGCGCAGGTCGAGGGAGTCAGTGGCGTGTGGAAAGGGCTGACGGACAACGTCAACCAGCTCGCCGGCACGCTGACGACGCAGCTGCGCGCGATCTCCGAGGTCTCGCAGGCCGTGACTCAGGGCGACCTGACCCGCTCTGTCGCCGTCGAGGCGCAGGGCGAAGTCGCGGAGCTGAAGGACACGATCAACCAGATGATCGCCAACCTCGCGGAGACGACACGCACGAACCAGCAGCAGGACTGGCTCAACTCGAACATGGCCCGCTTCACCGGCATGCTGCAGGGCGAGCGCGACCTCGAGACCGTCTCG
>JBKPGW010000180.1:0-4303 GCA_046729555.1 Actinomycetota bacterium
CACGTTGCGCATCAGAGGTTCTCTTCGGGATAGGTTCGACGTTTCGACCGCCGCACGCTGCCGAACTCATCGGCCCGCTAAGCACTCGGGCTAGCCTAGCGGCCGCCGAATTCGCAATCGTAGATTTCGACGTCCTGGAAGGCGTCGACGCCGGTCCGCTCATCGTCGAGGAGCGCGACGACAGCGTCTCGGTCCGGGACCCCTGTGGGGTGCGTTAACTCGGTTCCGTCCTCAGGAGGCGAGTTGCGGCCGTAGAGTCGTCCGCCCCCGTTGACCTTTCCGAGGAGTTGGTTCTTGATCTGGTCGCTTTGCTACCTGCTGGTCCGCTGCCTGCTGCAGCTCGTCTTGCTTCGCCCTCGCTCGCAGGACTTCAAGGAGCTCGAGATCGTCGTTCTTCGACACGAGCTTGCCGTGCTCCGTCGTCAGAAGCGCCTGCCCCAGTTGACCACGACCGATCGGCTCTTCCTCGCTGCGGCGAGCCGCTTGCTGCCGCGCTCGCGCTGGCAGTCGTTTCTGGTCACGCCGACGACGCTGCTGCGCTGGCACCGACGGCTCGTGGCCCGGCGCTGGACGTACGCCTCCCGTCGCGGTCGGCCGCCAATCGGCGGCGAGATCCGGGGGCTGGTGGTTCGCCTCGCGCGCGAGAATCCGCGCTGGGGCTACCAGCGGATCGTCGGCGAGCTGAACGGACTCGGCATCGCAGTGTCGGCCACGACTGTGAAGAAGATTCTGCGTGAGGCTGGGCTCGGCCCGGCCGGATCGCGGTCGGGGCTCTCCTGGCGTGGCTTCCTACGCGCTCACGCGAAGAGCATGCTCGCGGTCGACTTCTTCACCGTTGAGACGATCGCGCTGCAGCGGCTGTACGTGCTCTTCTTCATCGAGCATGGAAGCCGGCGCGTGCACCTGGCGGGCTGCACCGCGAACCCGACTGGAGCCTGGATCACCCAGCAGGCGCGCCAGTTCGCCTGGATGCTCCAGGAGCGACCGGGATCGTTTCGGTTCCTGATCCGTGACCGCGACATCAAGTTCACCCGCGACTTCGACGCCGTCTTCGCCAGCGAAGGCATCCAGATCATCAAGACGCCCGTGCGGGCGCCGAAGGCGAACGCGATCGCCGAGCGTTTTGTCCGCACCGCCCGCGCCGAGTGTCTCGACTGGCTCCTGATCGTGAACCGACGCGACCTCGAACGTGTGCTCCGCGTCTTCGTCGACCACTTCAACGTTCATAGGCCGCACCGCGCACTCAACCTGAAGCCGCCGGATCCTGCGCCTCGGAAGCTGCGGGTCATGCACTCGTCGACGGCCCTCGTCGAGCGCCGAGACCGACTCGGCGGACTTCTTCACGAATACCGCGTCGCCGCCTGAACCGACTTTGCGCACCCTTCAGGCCAGTTCTGCGTCTACGTCGCCGATCACTACGTGCTGCCCGAACTTACCCGCGAGCAGATCTAGGCGATCCACGACTCGCGACTTTCCATGGACACGCTTGTGCGCGAGAAGATCCACACCGCTTTCGGGTTCGTTCGTTGTGGTCGACGACTACCGGACGGCGCTGGAGGTCGAGCACGTCATCAAGAGCGGGCGACTCCGAGGGGTTCCATCGATCTGTCGCGCCCCGTCATCGGACAGGAGGGCGAGGAGGGGACCGTGCCTGCCGGAACTCCACTGGCGCCAGCGGTGTACCGACAGTGAACGAGGACTGCAGACACGCGGAGAAACGCCATGAACCGTGATCGCCTCTCGCTCCGTCGCGTGGCCTTCGCCGTCTCGATCACGTTGACGGCGGCGGCGTGTTCCGGCTCCTCGAGCTCCGGCAGCTCGACGGCGAGCGCATCCACCCCTCACCCCAGCGGATCGGCATTGATCGACCTCTCCCGTCTCGAAGGCCGGATCGCGTTTTCGGCCGGGCCGCCGCACGGGGAGGACGTCTACGTCGTAGAGGCCGACGGCTCGGACCTCGTCCGGGTCACATCCGACCGCGTGAGCGAGTTCGATCCAAGCTGGTCGCCCAAAGGCGACCAGGTCGCCTATCGCCACCAGCCCGGCGACGATGACACCACCGAGATCTACGTGGTCGATGCCGACGGCACCGGTGCGCACGACGTGAGCGGGAACGACGACAGGGCCGATTGGGGGCCGGCCTGGTCGCCGCAGGGCGACTGGATCGCCTGGAACACGGCCCAGGAGGCCACCGTCGGCTTCGATCTCGGCCTCGTCCATCCCGACGGCAGCGGGCTCCATCTCGCTAAACCGGGCATCCACGTCGAGTATCCGGCCTGGTCGCCCGACGGCCGCCGGATCGCGTTCATGAGCCAGGTCGCCGACGAGGGCCTGCAGTACGACGTCTTCGTGATGAACGCGGACGGGTCCCACATCCGACGCCTGACGACTTCACCCGCAACGGACGGCTTCCCCAGCTGGTCACCCGACGGAATGGAGATCGCTTTCAGCTCGACCCGCGACGACTGCACCGTCAGCTCGTCACCGCAGTGCCTGACGACCGGGGACATCGGCCCCTTCCACACCCTGTACCTGATGAACCCGGACGGCTCCGATCAACATCGCGTCTCAAGACAGTTCGTGCAGACGATGGACTGGTCACCCGACGGCCGCTATCTGGTCTTCGGGAGCCGGACGGGCCTGACCGTGCTCAGCACCGACGGCTCGTCCAGCGCGACGATCCCGCTGGACGTCGGCTCCGCCAACTTCCCAGACTGGACCGGCTGACACACGGCCGGCTCAGCAGGGCCGGCGCGTAGGGTTCGCAAACTCGATCTTCCCTGCAAAGACGCCGATTCAGCCGCCACGGCTGACGTCACCGCGTACGGGACGGATGACGCCGAAAAACCGAAAGGCTGATCGTCACCGACAGCTGAACGAGCGCCCGTGGTTGACCGGTGTCGTTGCGCCGTGGGGTCCTGCTCAGCCGTGGCCAAGCCAGTTTGCGGTGACGGCGAGCTCTTCGAAGCCCCCGCGGAGGATGTTCCGGTAGGAGTTCGAGGGGAGACCGTCCCGCAGCTCTCCGGTTTCGGTGAGGGCAACATCGCAACCGAGCTCGCCGGCGCGACGGATCCGCGCCTCCATGAGCGCGCTTTGGCCGCCCTTACCGCGATGCTCGGGGAGGGTCGCCGCGAAGCTGAGGTAGGCGGCTCCCTCGGCGACGTACATGCCAGCCACCGAGGCGGGCTCATCCCCGTCCAGGGCAAGCCAGCAGAGCCATCCTGCCTGCGGCGCCGCGGCCAACAGCGGCTCCACCGCCGACGGCAGCTCGAAGCCGACACAGGCGATGCGTGCGAAAGCCTCTGCCTGCTCCTTGCTTTCGACCTCCTCCAGCCGCAGCCCGCTTCGTGCAGCCGGCGGGTCGCTCAAGCCGCGTCGGAACACCATCCAGCCCCAGCCCGGCACCAGCCCGCGCGCCTGCAGCCAGCCGGGAAGCTGTCGCGGCTCGGCATCCGGGGCGACGGCGACATAAAACGTCGTTCCCGCCAACGCCCCAAGGACGGCGTCCACGTCCTCCTCGCTCGCCGGACGGTCGACGCCCAAGCCGACAGCGCGGTTCAACATCGACGAGGCAGGCGCCTGCGGCCAACGCATCACAACGGCGCTGCCCACCTCCTCCACCTCAGGCGCCAGGCAGCGGTAGGCGCCAAGCAGCACACGCTCCACGCGCCTCACAAAGCTCTCCCTCCCCCATCGCCCAGCAATTTCCCCCCTGATCCGAGGCCAATCGCCCGTGGCGACCACCGAGCGTATCTCAACGGATCTCGAAGCCCCGCAAGCGCTCGGGTCGCTCCCGAGACGTCTCGACCCGCGCCACCCACACGGCACGGGGCACGGCAAAACGATCGTCGGCCCCAGCGAGCGCCAACGCGCCGGACTGATCCCAACTGGTCCACCGCTAACCACCCCGCCTCCCGGCCAACCACGCTGAGCGCGATCGTGGCGCACCAGCCTATGGCGTACGCAAGACCTGACTTTTCCTGCAAACACGCCGATTCCAGAGAGGCGAACCGAGATTTGCGTACCCCACAGGTGTTGACGTCGCAGGGGTGCGCGCGTTGCGAGACTCCAACAGACGGCGAACCTCGCCCATGGCCGAGGGCTGAGGCGGGTTCCGGGACGGGCTGACTTGCCCCGCACGCGTGCCATGCTTACCGGAGTGCGGAGGCATCACATGGTCGAGAAACCCACATTGGTCGGACGCGAGCAAGAGCTCGGCGAGCTCGCGCGATTTCTCGACGCCGTGCCCGCCGGCCCAGTCGGCCTCCTGCTCGAGGGCGACGCCGGGATCGGCAAGACGACC
>JBKPGW010000181.1:0-15503 GCA_046729555.1 Actinomycetota bacterium
GGAGCGAGCAGGCGCGGATAGGCAAGCCTCGCCGCCACGACGAGCGCGACGAGCGGCGGCAGCGCCAGCGCCGCGAGCACGCGGTGCGCCGCGCCGAGCGACGCCGCGCCGCTGATGACCGCGAGCAGCACCGCGTGCGCGGCGAAGAGGGCAGTCAGGCGCAGCCAGGGCCCCGGCCTAGACACCGGCGAGCCTCCTCCGCAGGTCGCGCAACGGCCGCGCGCTCGTCACGTACGGCACCCGCTCGAAGTTCCAGGCAGGCGGCGGCGAGGTCGTGTACCACTCGAGCGTGTCGGCGACCCACGGGTCGTTCGCAGCGCGTGCGCCCGCGCGCGCCGTCTTGAGGACATTGATCGCGAACAGCAGCAGCCCGATCGCCATCACGCCGGAGCCGATGCTCGAGATCAGGTTGTACGTCTGCGTCAGCCCGTGTTCGTGGTACGTGAAGTTCCGCCGAGGCATGCCCATCAACCCGAGCAGGTGCTGCGGGAAGAAGGTGACGTTGAAGCCGATGAACACGAGCCAGAACTGTGCCTTCCCGAGCCGTTCGTCCAGCATGCGCCCGAACAGCTTCGGCCACCAGTAGAAGAGACCGGCGAAGACGCCGAACACCGCGCCGCCGAAGAGCACGTAGTGCATGTGCGCGACCACGTAGTAGGTGTCCGTCACCTGCCAGTCGACCGGGAAAGCGGCGAGGAAGATCCCGGACAGGCCGCCGACCGTGAAGACGGCGATGAAGCCGAGCGCCCAGAGCATCGCCGTGTCGAAGATCAGGTTCCCGCGCCAGGTGGTCGCGATCCAGTTGAAGATCTTCACGCCCGTCGGCACCGCGATCACCATCGACGAGAGCATGAAGAACACGTTCAGGAAGTTCGGGAGGCCGACGCTGAACATGTGGTGCGCCCAGACGAGCATCGAGTAGAAGCCGATCGCCACCGTCGAGAACGCGATCGCCTTGTACCCGAAGATCGGCTTGCGCGAGAAGACCGGAATGACCTCGGAGATCACGCCCATCGCCGGGAGGATGATGACGTACACCTCGGGGTGGCCGAAGAACCAGAACATGTGCTGGTAGAGCACCGCGTTCCCGCCGTCCTCCGGTAGGAAGAAGTGCGTTCCGGCCTGGCGGTCGAGCAGCAGCAGCGTGATGCCGGTCGCGATCACCGGGATCACGAGCAGGAGCAGGATCGAGTAGATCTCGATCGCCCAGACGAAGAGCGGGATGCGCATCCAGCTCATCCCCGACGCGCGCATGTTGTGGATCGTGCAGATGAAGTTGATCGCGCCCAGCAGGGACGAGAGCCCGACCAGATGCAGCGAGAGGATCCAGAGGTCCTGGCCGTGGCCGGGTGAGAAGAAGCTCTCCGAGAGGGTCGGGTAGCTGTACCAACCAGCGCCTGCGGCGCCCCCGTCGGCGAAGAAGCTGAGGAACAGGACCACGCCGCCGAAGAGGAAGAGCCAGTACGAGAGAGCGTTCAACCGCGGGAAGGCCATGTCCCGCGCGCCGATCATCAGCGGCACGAGGTAGTTCGCGAGCCCGGCCCAGAACGGGACGATGAACAGGAAGATCATCGTCGTGCCGTGGATCGTGAACAGCTCGTTGTAGCTGTGCCGCGTGATGAAGGTCTCGTCAGCCTGAGCCAGCTGTGCGCGCATCAGCAGTGCAAGGAGCCCGCCGGCGACGAAGAAGACGAGCGACGTGCCGATGTAGAGCTGCCCGATCCGCTTGTGGTCGACCGTCGTGACCCACGACGCAACGCGGCCGCGGCGCCAGTCGGCGCGATACGCCTCCGTTCTAACCGCCACTCTTGGCCGCCTTGTAGATGTTCTTCTTCAGGTACGCCTCGAGTGCCTGGAACTGCGCGTCGGTCCAGCCGCGTGCGACCGGGGGCATGTAGTTCGCGAGCGGCTTGATCCGGTTCTGGCCGTCGGTGAGCAGCCGGCGCAGGCTCTGGTCTTGGATCAGCAACGCGCTGCTCGAAATCGCCGGTCCGTACCCGCCTGCTCCCTGCGGGCCGTGGCACTTCGCGCAGACGCCCTCCCACTCACTGCGGCCGAGGTCGGTCGCGGCCCGGGTGGACAGCCATGACTCGTAGTCGCTCTGCGGCTCGACGAAGACGCGTGCCGCCATTTCGGCGTGGAAGACACCGCAGAACTCACCACAGCGGCCGCGGTACGTCCCGGGACGGTCGGCCTTGAACCAGGTGTGCGTGTGCTGGCCCGGGATCGCGTCGAACTTGCCGCCCAGCTCGGGGATCCACCAGCTGTGGTCGACGTCGTGCGAGTAGATGTCGACGCGCACGACGCGGTTGGCCGGCACGTGCAGCTCGTCGACCGAGACCGCGCCCGTCGGATAGGTGAACTGCCAGTAGAACTGGTGCGCGTCGATGCGGACGCGGAGCGGGCCGCCCTGCGCGCGAGCGCTTGGGACATCTCGGATTCCCGGAAGCTTGTAGAAGAGGAACGAGGCGATCGCCGCCAGGATCAGGACCGGGATCACCGTCCAGATCAGCTCGAGCCGCGTATGCGCGTGGATCTGTGGCCCTTCCGTCGTGCGCGACCGCCCGCCCCGGCGATAGCGGAAGACGAACCAGAGCAGCGAGCCCTCGACGACGACAAAGATCGCCGCCGTGAAGATGGCGATCCACTTGTACGTGTCGTTGATGCGCGATGCGTTCGGCGAGTGCGGCGTCTCGGGCGCGAAGCCGCCGTTGCCTGCGTAGGCGACGGCCGCCAACGCCAGCGCGGCGCCGAGAGCAAGCACGAGGACAAGGGTCTTGCGCCTCACCGGCGGTGGCATCCTACGAGAGGTGGAAGCGTCGCGTGTCCGCCTACCGCCAGCGGTAGGAGATCGTTACGAGGTGTACGTGAACGGCGTCCGGCAGGAGCCCGGCCGCGACTTCGACCGGCTCGGCGACGAGCTCGTCTTCCGCCGGGTTCTGGCGCAGGAAGGGCGGCTCGGGCCCATCCGCTGGCTCTCGATGCTGCTCGGTGTCGCCGGCACCTACCGCAAGCACGAGACGGTCGACGTGATCTACGAGGTCGACGGCCGCCGCACGGTGGCGACGCTCACCCCAACGTCCGTGGTCTGACCCCTCCGGGGTCGGACCCCAGCATTTAGGTCTTGATCCGAGCGATGGTCGCCTTGTCGGCGGCGACGATCTTGGCAGGCAGCTGCGCGAACTCCAGGTCCGCGGCGAACTGCTGCCCGGCCCCGATCGCATAGAGCAAGAAGGGCTTCAGCAGGTCAGCCTTCGACGTCTTCTGCGGGACGATCGCGTACGTGAACGTCGCGAGCGGGTACGCGGCGGTCGCCGAGGCCGGCGGGTCGACGATCGAGACGGCGTTGTCAGGCGGGACGGTCGTGACGGTCGTTGCCGCGGCCGCGACGGCCTCGCGGGTTGGGAGCACGAACTTCCCCGCGCGGTTCTGCAGCGCCGCATAGGCGAAGCCGTTCTCTATCGAGTACGCCGCGTCGATGTACGTGATCCCGCCCTTGGCGCGGGAAAGTGCAGCCGCGACGCCGGAGCTCCCTTTTCCGCCACTGCCCACCGGGAAGTCGACTGACGTTCCCGTACCGACCTTGCTCCTCCACTCCGGGCTTACCTTGGCGAGGTAGTCGGTGACGTTGTAGGTGGTCCCGCTCGAGTCGGTGCGGTAGATCGGCGTGATCTGCAGGTCCGGGAGCTTCACGCCGGGGTTGAGCCGCCCAATCGCGGCGTCGTTCCACATCGTCACCTTGCCGAGGAAGATGTCGGCCAGCACACGGCCGCTCAGCCGCAGGTGCTGGGGCGCGCCCGGCACGTTGTAGGGGATCGACGTCCCGGCGAGCGCCCACGGAATCTGGACGCACGTTTTGCAGGCGCTCTGCTGGTCGGTGGTAAGCGGCGCATCGCTCGCACCGAAATCCACGGTGCGGTTGGTGATCTGCTGGATCCCGCCACCGCTCCCGATCGGCCCGTACGTGATCGTGACGCCGTGCAGCTTCGAGTAGTCCGGAATCCACTTGGCGACCAGCGGGAACACGAACGTCGAGCCCGCGCCGACGAGGACCCCACCGCCGGTTGAGGAGCTGCCGCCGCCGCCACAGCCTGCGAGCAGCACTGCGGCGGCCAGCGCTGCGTAACGCGTCACACGCCGTCTTTTGCCGCCGGCTCCAATCTGTAACCCACGCCGTACCGTGTCTGGATGAATGTGTGCTTGGAGGCCCGCCGGTCGATCTTGTCACGCAGCCGACGCACGAACACGTCGACGGTGCGGTCGCGATGCGTCTCGCGGCGACCCCAGATCTTCTGCAGCAGTTCGTCGCGAGTGACGACACGGCCGCGTTCGAGCGCGAGCTGGTACAGCAGGCGAAACTCGGTGGGCGTGAGCTCCGCGCTCTCGCCGTCGACGAACGCCTGCACCTCGCGGGGGTCGATCCGCAACTCCTCGATGTCGATCGGCTCGCCGCGCGGCGTGTCGTCCCGCCGCGACGCCCGGCGTGAGGCCGCCCGCACACGGGCGACGAGCTCCTTCATGGAGAAGGGCTTCACGAGGTAGTCGTCTGCGCCGATCTCGAGCGCGTGGACGCGGTCGTGCTCGGTGCCGCGCGCAGAGACGACCACGATCGGCGTTGCGATCCCTTCCGACCGCGCTTCCTCGATCACGCTCCAGCCGTCGCGTTCCGGCAGCATCAGATCGAGGACGACCACGTCGGGGCGCTCGAAGCGCAGACGCGCAAGACCTTGCTCGCCCTTGCCGACCACCACCGGATCGAACCCGGCGCTGGCCAGGTGCCGTGCCATCCCCTCTGCGATGACGCGGTCGTCTTCGACGATCAGGACTTTGGCCATACTCGCCGTGAATGATGGAGGACGCGCGCGCCTACCAGGAGCTTCGGGTCGGTTTCACCGCGGCCGTCTCGCACGAGCTGCGGACGCCGCTGGCGCGACTGCTGGCGTTGCTGGACTCTGCGGACCTTCCCGGTGCGGACCGCGACGCTCTGCTTGCCGAGGCGCGGGAGGAGGTCGAGGAGATGAAGGAGCTCATCGACGACGTCCTCTTTCTCTCCGAGCTCGAGAGCGGGCGCCAGGTCGTTGCCCTCGGCGGGACGGCGGCGTTGCCGGTGCTCGAGGAGACACGCGACCGGCTCCTCGACAGCGCGGAGCGCGCCGACGTCACGATCCGCGTCGACGCCACGCCGGACGTCGAGATCCCTATCCGCCGGCGAATGCTGCAGGTCGTCGTCGAGAACCTTGCTCTCAACTCCATCCGCTACGCCGGCCCCGGCGCGACGCTGTTGCTCGCTGCCAGGCCGGGCGTGCTCGAGGTCTCGGACGACGGCCGCGGCGTCGAGGAAGAAGAGCTTCCCCGTCTCTTCGAGCGGTTCTACCGCAGCGACCGCGCGCGCGCGTCGCGCGGTACTGGCCTCGGGCTTGCGATCGTCAAACACGTCGTTGCCTCCGCGGGTGGTCGGGTCGAGGCTTCGGGTGGCCCGGGGCGAGGGCTGCGAATCGTCTGCAGCTTCCCCGCCCCGTAAGCCCATTCGTCTACGTGTGGACGAGTGCGAGCGTCTTCTGTGCCGCCTTCAGCACGACCTTCGGCAGCGGCGAGAAGAGCAGCTTCGGACCGTCCGCCTGCCCCCTCGTCAGGGCCCAGCCGACGAACTTCTTCAGGTCGGCCGCCTTGCTCGTCTGCTTGGGAATGACGATGTAGGTGAACGTGCAGATCGGGTATGCGAGCTTCTGCTTCTTCGCCGGATCCACGATGGAGATCCCACTGTTGTCGGGAGCGACCCGGTTGATCGTCGCTGCGGCTGCGGCGATGCCTTTCAACCCGGGCAGCGCGAAGACACCGGCCCGGTTCTGAATCGCAGCGAACTTGAAGTGATTCGTGAGCGAGAAGGCGACGTCGACGTACGTGATGCCGCCGTTCGTTTGTGTCAGGGCCGCCGAGACACCCGATGAGCCGCGGGCTCCCACGCCCGTCGGCCATTCCACAGCCGTCCCTTTGCCGACCTTGGACTTCCACTCCGAGCTGACGTGGTTGAAGTAGTCGGTGATGTTGTAAGTCGTTCCGGACCCGTCGCTGCGGTGGATGACGGTGATTGCCGTCCCCGGGATGCTCTTGCCCTTGTTGAGCTTCTTGATCGCCGGTGCGTCCCAGGTCTTGATCTTTCCGAGGAAGATGTCCGCCAGGACCTTGCCGCTGAGTCGGATTCTGTTCGGGCCGCCGTCGAGCCGATAGGGAATCGACGTCGCAGAGAGCGCCCACGGGATCTGGACGCAGCCCTTGCATGCCGCAGCCTGATCCGGCGTGAGCGGCGCGTCGCTGGCGCCGAAGTCGACCGTGCGGTTCGTGATCTGCGTGATGCCACCGCCGCTGCCGATCGGTCCGTATGTGACCTTGATTCCGAGCTGGGAATCGACCTTCGGGATCCAGGTCTGGACGAGCTTCGACACGAACGAACTGCCGGCCCCGGTCAGGTCGCCGCCATTCGGCTTTGCCTGAGCCGACCCGGTAATGCTTGCCAGCACCGCGGCGACCACGGCGGCGAGCACGCTGAAGCGCGTGATCGATCTCCTGCTCACTTGTTCAGTCCTCCCCTTTGTCTCGTTTTGGAGTCAACCGACGCGAGCATGCCCCCCCTGAGCGTGCGGGTGGGCAGACGCAAGGTGAAGGTGTGGTTACAGGCTGGTGAAGTCCGGCCTATGCGCGAGGTGCCGGTTTAGGGTTGCCGTTCCGATGAGTGCTGTTCCCTCTTCGTACTCGCTGCTCGCTGCCAAGCGCCGCCTTGGCGATCGGATCGGGGACGAGGCGATCCGTGCGATCACGCTCGCGGCGGCGCTCGGAGCGGTCGCCCTCCTCGGGGCGATCGTCTGGAAGGTGATCGACCTCGCCTGGTCCGCGATGTCGGAGTACGGCCTCGGCTTCATCACGGGCGAGACGTGGGATCCGGTCCGGCGGACCTTCGGGGCGCTGCCGTTCATCTACGGCACCGCGGTCAGCTCGTTCCTCGCCCTCCTCATCGCTACGCCGCTCGCGATCGCCATAGCGCTCTGGCTGAGCGAGCTCGCTCCTCGGGGGCTGCGCGGCGTGATCGGCTCGCTCGTCGAGATGCTCGCCGCCATCCCGAGCGTCGTCCTCGGGCTCTGGGGAATCCTCGTGCTCGGCCCGTATCTCGGCCAGCACCTCGAACCGTGGCTGCACGACAAGCTCGGCTTCGTTCCGATCTTCGGTGCGCCGTCGGCTACGGGAACGGGCATCTTCACCGCTTCGCTCATCCTCACGATCATGATCGTCCCGATCATCGCGAGCATCTGCCGCGAGCTCTTCCTGCAGGTGCCCAGCGAGCTCGAAGAAGGCGCTCTTGCGCTCGGCGCGACGCGCTGGGAGATGGTGCGGGGCGTCATCCTGCCGGCGACCCGGACCGGCATCGCCGCCGCGATCATCCTCGGGCTCGGCCGCGCGCTCGGCGAGGCGATCGCCGTGACGCAGGTGATCGGCGGCGGCATCCACATCACGAGCAACGTCTTCGGTCCCGGGGACACCCTCGCGAGCAAGATCGCGGCGAGCTACCAAGGAGCCGATCCAATCGAGCAGTCGTCGCTGCTCTATCTGGCGGCGATCCTGCTCGTGATCGGCCTCCTCACGAACTTCGCCGCGCAGGTGATCGTCCGCAGGTTCGATCCGCTGAGGGGTGCGCATTGATGTCGGCCGTCACGCCTGAGATCTCGCTGCGACCGTCCGGCGGCCTGCGCCGCCGGCGCATCGTGAACAGGATCATGGAGTCGATCGGGACGGTGGCCGCGTTGGTCGCCGTCGCGATCCTCGGCCTGGTGATCGCGTCCGTCGCGGTGCGTGCGGCGCCTGCCCTGAACTGGGACTTCTTCACGAAGGCTCCGAGCCTGTTCGGCGGGGGTGGCGGCATCTCGAGTGCTCTCATCGGCTCCGCGATCATCGTCGGACTGGCGACCGCGATGGCACTACCCGTCGGCGTGCTGACGGCGATCTATCTGACGGAGTTCGCACCGCCTCCCGTCGCCGGCTCGGTTCAACTCGTGCTCGACGTCCTGAACGGGCTCCCGACGATCGTGACCGGCGTCTTCGTCTACGGCCTGCTGGTGATCGGCCATCTGCAGAGCGCGTATGCGGGAGCCATCGCGCTCGCGATCGTCATGCTCCCGCTCGTTGCCCGGGCCGCGCAGGAGACGCTGCTGCTCGTGCCGTCTGCGCTGCGCGAAGGGAGCCTCGCGCTCGGAGTGAGCCGCTGGCGAACCGTGACCGGCGTGATCCTTCCGACGACGCTGGGTGGGATCCTCACCGGCACCGTGCTCGCGGTCGCCCGCGCCGCCGGCGAGACCGCCCCGCTCCTCTTCACGTCCTCGATCTTCAATCCGTCGGTGTCGACGGACATCACGCACGCGTTGCCGAACATCCCGGTTTTGATCTTCACGTACTCGGAGCAGCCCGACAAAGCGCTCCACGAGCAGGCCTGGGGCGCCGCTCTCGTCCTGATGGGGTTCGTGCTCGTCGCGAGCCTCGCCGCCAAGGCGTTACTTGCCCGCTCGAGGAGGAAACTCGGAGGATGATGACCGACGAAGTTACGATCCCTGTCGACGTGGCGCCGGTCGAGATCGCCCAGGAGCGGAAGACGCCAGCTCCCACTCAGCGCGAGGTGGTCTTCGACATCCGGGACCTCCAGGTCACGTACGGCGCGACCACGGCGATCAGCGGCGTGAACCTCGAGATCTACCGCAACCTGATCACCGCGATGATCGGGCCGTCCGGGTGCGGCAAGAGCACGTTCATTCGCTGCCTCAACCGGCTGAACGACCTCGTGCCCGGCGCGAAGATCGACGGGCAGGTGCTGTACCACGGGCAGGACATCTACGGGGACGGCGTCGATCCCGTCGAGGTGCGCCGTCGCATCGGGATGGTGTTCCAGCGCGCGAACCCGTTCCCGAAGTCGATCTACGACAACGTCGCCTGGGGCCCGCGCGTGCTCGGCATGAAGAAGGACCTCGACGAGCGCGTCGAGCGTGCCCTCACGGGCGCGGCGCTGTGGGATGAGGTCAAGGATCGCCTCAAGAAGAGCGCTCTCTCTCTTTCCGGCGGTCAGCAGCAACGGCTCTGCATCGCCCGCGCGATCGCGATCGAGCCGGAGGTGCTTCTCCTCGACGAGCCCGCGTCGGCGCTCGACCCGATCGCAACCGCGGCGATCGAGGAGCTGATGCACGACCTGAAGCGCGAATACACGCTCGTGATCGTTACCCACAACATGCAGCAGGCCGCTCGCGTCGCCGACATGACGGCGTTCTTCTCGCTCGAAGTCGGCGACGGCAGGCGGACCGGAGTGCTGGTGGAGTACGACAACACCGACAAGCTGTTCACGAACCCGGCGGAGAAGCGGACGGAGGACTACGTCACGGGGCGCTTCGGATGAGAACCACCTTCCAGGACGAGCTCAACCTGCTCGAGTCGACCCTGCACGAAGAGGGTGACCTCGTGCTGCGCGCGCTCCGCGGCGCGCTGAACGCGCTCGAGCAGCGCGACCACGAGCTCGCGGACGAGGTGATCGCGTTCGACGACGACGTCGACCAGCGCTACATCTCGATCGAGGAAGGAATCCAGTCGCTGCTCGCCCGGCAGACGCCGGTGGCGAGCGACCTGCGGCTCGTGCTCGCGATCCTGCACGTCAACCTGCACCTCGAACGCATGGCCGACTACTGCGTGACGATCGCCAAGCTGTCGAAGCTCGTTCCCGACGTCGAGCCGTCGCCGCGCTTCATCGAGGGCTTCGAGGAGATGGGCGCGCGGTGCGAGGAGATGATCCGGATCGCGCTCGACTCGTTCGCGAACCGCGATCTCGAGGCGGCCGAATCCCTCGTCACCCTGGACGAGCTCGTCGACCGGGCGAACCGCCGCGTCGTCGAGCGGATCCTCGAGCTGGGCGAGGCCGAGGCGATGCGTGAGTACGGGTTGCGGATGGTGCTCGTCTCGCGTTCACTCGAGCGCATCGGCGATCACGCGGTCGACATTGGGGAGCAGGTTGCGTATCTGCTGACAGCCGAGTTCCGCGAATTCACGGACGCGACGCATCCCGCGGGACGCGGCTCTTGACTCGGGCTCGGCGCTTGGTCCACAATCGGCGCCCCCGTGGCTGAGCGCGACGAGACATTCGAGAAGCGAATGAGGCAGGCAGAGTCCGAGGTTGCGCGCGAGTTCGGCACGCTCGACCCGGATGTGGTGCACCGTGAGTTTGCCCGTGTCTCCGACGACCTGCTGCGAAACGCGACAGTGACCGACTTCGTCCCCGTCCTCGTGCACCGGCAGGTGCGCGAAAGCCTGCGGCTGGCTGCACCGGACCGCGGCTAGCCGGTCGTCTTGACACATATGGACGGCCATCGATACATTGATGGCGGTCGATATGAGTCTTCGGCAGCTGGATCCGGAATCGACTGTTGCGTCGTGCGCGCCGATCGCAGCCGGCAACCTCTCTGACGACGAAGCAGCCGCGACCGCGAGGCTCTTTCGTGCCCTCGGCGATCCGGCGCGCGTTCGTATCCTCAACGTCCTCGCAACGAACGAAGAGCCGGTCTGCGTGTGTCACCTCGTCGAGCCGCTCCGGCTGACCCAACCGACCGTCAGTCACCACCTGAAGACGCTCGGGGACGTGGGGCTCTTGGATCGCGAGCAGCGGGGGAAGTGGGCCTACTTCTCGCTCAGGCCCGGAGTAGCGGCGCGTCTCGGGAGCCTCCTGAATTTCCAGGAGCACTGAGATGGAGCGCGCCCTCGCGCGCTCGCTGCTCGCAGAGTTCATCGGCACCTTCGCGCTCGTCTTCGCCGGTGCGGGCGCGATCGTCGTCGATGCGAAGACGCACGCGCTCGGTCACGTCGGCGTCGCGATCACGTTCGGGCTCGTGATCATGGTGATGATTTACGCCGTCGGCCACATTTCCGGCGCCCACTTCAATCCGGCGGTGAGCCTCGCGTTTGCCCTCACACGTCACTTTCCCTGGGCGAGGGTCGGCTTCTACTGGGCGGCGCAGCTTGCGGGAGCGGTGGCGGCCGCCTCGATTCTGCGCGGGTCGCTCGGAGATCACGAGGCCGTCGGAGCGACCCTGCCGTCCGGGACGCAGGCGCAGGCGTTCCTCTGGGAGTTCATCCTCACGGTGTTCTTGATGTTCGTGATCATGGCCGTGGCGACCGACACGCGCGCGATCGGCGAGGCCGCTGCGATTGCGATCGGCGCCACGGTGGGGCTCGATGCGATGTTCGGCGGCCCGATCACGGGCGCGTCGATGAACCCTGCGCGCTCGTTCGGGCCTGCGCTCGTTGCGGACGAGTGGCGAGATCTCTGGATCTACGTCGTCGCTCCGATCGCCGGAGCAACCTGCGGCGCGCTGGCGTACCAGTTCGTCCGCGGCGAGCATGGAGAGCGGGCGGCCTGATGTCGACGGTCGCCGTCATCACCGACATCCATGCGAACCTGCCCGCGCTCGACGCGACGCTGCAGGCGATTGAGGAGGCCGGCGTCGAGTCCGTCTACTGCGGCGGGGACCTGGTCGGCTATGGCCCGCGTCCGAACGAGGTCTGCGCGGAGCTGGCCGAGCGCGCGATCCCGACCGTCTTCGGCAACTACGACTACGCGATCGGTCGTGATCTGCACGACTGCGGTTGTGCGTACCGCGATCCGCACGACCGCGAGATCGGTCAGCTCTCGGTCGAGTGGACGCTGGCGCACACTTCGGATGCAGCCAAGGAATACCTACGCGAGCTCTCGTTCGATCTGCGTTTTCGAGCTCGGCGGGAAGCGCGTGCGGCTCGTGCACGGCTCGCCGCGCAAGGTGAACGAGTATCTCTTCGAGGACAAGCCTGAGCGGACGTTCGAGCGGATCGTGGCAGGCGCCGACTGCGACGTGCTGATCTTCGGACACACCCACAAGCCGTGGGTGCACGAGTACGGAGGCGTGCTGTTCGTGAACTGCGGTGCGGTGGGCAAGCCGAAGGACGGCGATCCGAGGGCTTCCTTCGCTGTCCTGACCGAGGCCGCCGACGGGGTTGACGTCACGATCGGGCGTGTGTCGTACGACGCACTCTCGGTCGGACGTGAGATGCGCGAGGTTGGTCTACCTGACGAGCTGGCGGAGAAACTCGTCGCCGCCGCCTGAGAGGAGGAGCGTCCGTGAAGTGCGTGAGGTCGGCATCGAGGTGGGCGGATGTGTGCCCAAGCATCTGACCGTCGAGATGCAGTTGCACGCCGACTGGGGCATCACGCTCGCCTGCGGTGGAGTGTGTCCGTACATCCCGGCAACGGTGGAAGACTGACGCGAAGCGGCGGCGAGCACGGATTCCGCCGCCGCTTCAGGCCCCTCCGCCCTACAGTCGCATGCGTGCTCCCGCGCGTGGGTTTCGGCGTGGTGACGTCGTGCGTTGCCGTTACCAGACGGGCACGGGAACGTCACCTTCCGGCGGCTGCCGGCGCCAGGTCGTCCCGCCGTGAGGATGAAGACCGCGGTTGCGACGACGCCGAATGCGACGCCGGCGCCCATCTCGGCGACGGAGAACGCCACTCCGGCCGCACATGCCGTGCGCGTGCGCCAGACCGGCACGACTTCGTCACCACTGCGAAGCCAGGAGCGGCTTGGCCGCGACATGCTGCAGACCACTGAGCACGGCGGCGAAGATGTCGGTGCCGCCCACGGCGTAGTGCGCTTTCATGTCGACCGCGCCGTTAACCTCGAGGACGACCCAGCCGTCTTCGTCGCGGAGGAGGTCGACACCGGCGAGGTCGATTCCGAGGCGCCGCGTTGCGGCGAGCGCCAGGTCGCACGCGTCGGGCGGTGGGGTCGTCGCGACGCTGCGTCCGCCGAGGGCGACGTTCGTGCGCCACTCGCCGGGTGCCGCGAGGCGCACCGCCGCACCGACGACCTCGCCGGCGGACACGATCACCCGCAGATCGCTCGAGCGGGGCGGGACCAGTTCCTGCACGACGCCGCCGGCTCGCCACCAGGGACGCCTCACCATGCGTCTCATATAGCGGTCGAGGGCACGCCCGTCGCCGCAGAGCTCGACGTCGCAGCCCCAACTGCCGAAACGCGGCTTGGCGACGATCGGGAGTGAGAGCTGTTCGAGCGACACCTCGAAGTGCAACCGCCGAGTACGTGGGTGCGGGAGGCCTGCGCCGCTTAGGAGCCGCGCGGTGATGAGCTTGTCGTGCGCTGCAAGCAGGGCCGGCGGCCGGTTGAGCACGCGGACGCCCTGCGCCTCGAGCTGGTTGACGATCCAGAGGCCTTCCTCGACCCCGTCGAGCTGGGCGGAGACGTCGAGCCGGTTGAGCGCGACGTCGCCGGCGCGCAAGTTCAGCAGCGCAGCGCGCGGAGCTAGGAGCGACGACTCCGCGCCGCTCCAGCCGCGCGCGGCCAGAGCCATGTTCGTCTCCGTCCGCTGGTGGGCGACGACGGCGAACCTCATGCCGTGAGGGTGCGCGACGCTTCGGCCCACGTGGGTCGCCAATCGGTGAGCAGACGGTGACGGACCCGTGACCGCCGCGACACGGGCGTCGGCGGTGCCGTGCCGCGTGTTGTGACGGAGTGGTGACAGCCCTCCTGTGTGCCGGGGGCGAGGACAGGCCGCGCCACGTTAGGATCGCGCGGCCGTGGCCACCGCGTCGACGTCAAACGGATCCGGCCGTAGCTTCATCGCAACGTACGTCGACACACCGGATCGTCGTTTGACCCGCGCGGGAATTCCGCTGCGCCGCCGCGTCGAGAAGGGACAGAGCATCTGGGAGGCGCGCATCGGCGAAACGACCGTCTCTGCTCCAGGCGGGCCCGCCCAGCCGCCGGCCGAGCTGCGACGGGTCCTGGCTGCGCTGTTGCGGGACGCAGAGGTCGTGCAGGTTGCGCGTGTGCGCCGCGGGAAGAACGACGTTGCGTTGCTGGACGGGCAGCGCGTTCTTGCGAGCTACGTCGGCATGGACGAGGCGCTCGCGGTCGCACTCGGCGTTCCTGCCGAGGCCGAAGCTCCACCCAAGGGCGCTCCGGCCGTCGAGCACTTGCGCGCGTTCCTCCGCAGGCAGCTCACGGAGATCGAGCGGCACGATCCTGCCGTTCGGGTCGGCTCGGACCCCGAGGATCTCCATCAGCTCCGCGTTGCGGTGCGCCGGTCGCGCGCGGCGCTCCGTGAGGCGCGGACATTGCTCGGTGACGAGCAGGGGCGCGCGCTCCGCGTCGAGCTGAAGTGGCTCGGTGGTCAGCTTGGCCCGGCGCGGGACCTCGATGTTCTGGTGGCACGGCTCCGCAGCGTGGTGGCAGAGCTCGACGGTCCAGACGCTGTCCCCGCGGGCAAGATCGTGACGCAGCTCGAAGCGGAACGACAGGCAGTTCAGACGGAGTTGCTCGCGACGCTCGACTCGCCGCGCTACGCCGAGCTGCTCGCGACGCTCGAGCAGCTTGTCGACGCGCCGCCTGTCGCGACGAGCGACCTTTCGCTCGAGCAGGTCGCCAGACGCGAGTATCGAAGGCTCGAACGCCAGGTCAAGGCGCTCGGCGTCGCGCCCTCGAACGACGCGCTCCACCGTGTTCGCATCCAGGCGAAGCGCCTGCGCTACGCGACGGAGCTGTCGTCGCAACTGCTGGGCAAGGACGGCCGCAAGGTACTCTCCGCCGCGAAGAAGTTCCAGGACGTCGCCGGCGCACACCAGGATGCAGTTGTCGCGGAAGAGCACATCCGCGGCGCGGTTCGGCGTGCCCGAGGCGTGGGCTCCGGGCTCGCGGGCGGACGGCTGATCGAACGCGAGCGCGCTCGGCGGGTCGAGGCGCGCGCCGCATTGCCCGGAGCGTGGAAGCGCCTCAGGCGGCGCGCGCAGACAGTCTGGGCCTGACGCCGCCCGTGTCGCTGCTCGTGATTCGCCACGCCCGCGCTGGCGACAGATCCGAATGGGAGGGCGATGACAGAAAGCGTCCCCTCGACAAGCGCGGCCGCCGGCAAGCTGCCGAGCTCGTGGACGAGCTGGGTGCGTTCCCGATCGCGCGCGTCCTCTCCAGCCCCTACGACCGCTGCGTGCAGACCGTGGAGCCGCTCGCGGCGCAGCGCAACCTAGAGATCGAGCTACGAGACGAGCTCGGCGAAGATCGGCAGCACGACGAAGGCGTCGCCTTGGTGCGCTCGCTTGCAGGCGAGCCGGCCGCGGTCTGCGTGCACGGCGGGCTGAGCGACGCGGCGTTCGGCGAGCGGCAGAAGAAAGGCGAGACGCTGGTCATCGACAGCGCCCGCGTCATCGAGCGCCGGCGCGTGCCAGGCAGAGGACACGTCCGACGGGCCAGCAACCGCAAGGCCGGAGCGTAAGCCGGGCGAAGCCGGCTTACGCGCAGGCGAACTGATGCGAGGCGGCGACGCGTAGCATCGCCGCGCCGCACGGTTGACGACAACCGCGGACCACCCCGGGAGCGCGCGGGGCGAGCCCCCGCGCGGGTGGCGCGCAGCGCCGGGCCCCCCACCCCGGCGCAAGCGCCCCG
>JBKPGW010000182.1:0-6407 GCA_046729555.1 Actinomycetota bacterium
CCGGTGAGCGTCAGGAGACGCAGATCCGGAGACCCGAGATGCGTTACGACCGAGGCGAGCTCCTCCTTTCTGCCGAGGAACGGGGTCGCCGGCACCGGAAGGTTCGTCTCGGGCAGGCTCCTCAGCGGGGGAAACTCCTGAGATCCGAGCTGGTAGACGTGCTCCGCCGCCGCAAGATCCTTGAAGCGATGGCGGCCGAGGTCGAGGAAGTCGCCCTCGGTTAGGAGAGCGCGCGTCGATTCCGAGACGACGATCTGGCCGCCGCTTGCGCACGCGGCAATCCGCGCCGCGCGGTGCACGTCCGTCCCCGCGTAGCCCTCGTCCGTGCGGAACGGCGTCCCCGTGTGAAGACCGATGCGCACGCGGATCGGCCCACCCGTGAGCCGCTCCCTGATCTGCGCGGCCGCCTCGAGTGCGCCAGGTGCCATGGGGAAGGCGACGAAGAAGGCGTCTCCCTGCGTGTCCACCTCGACTCCGCCCTGCTCGGCGCAGGCTTCGCGCACGATCCCGCGGTGCTCGGCGAGCGCAGCCGCGTACGCCTCCGCTCCCAGCTCGTGCAGCAGCCTGGTCGAGCCCTCGACGTCGGTGAAGAGGAAGGTGACGGTGCCGGTCGGGAGCTCGGTGGCCACGCCGAAATCATGTGCCCGACGTAGCAGGCAGGCAAGACACGAGGCGAGAGTCCGTGGTGCCGCCGAAACTGACCGCGTTCGCGCTAACCCTTGGCACAGGCCCGAACCTCGGTAACGGGCCCCGCCCGCCGCAGTCAAATCTGGTCACGATCCTCGCCGAAGGCGTGACTGATCTGCGGTCAACGGCCGTGAGCGCGCGAAAACGTGACCAAATCACGTCAGTTGGTCCGAGCTGCTCTGTTGCCCATTTAGGCAGTGGCCGTGCGAGCGCGGTGCGAGCGGACCGCCGTCGAACTGTGTCGAGCGTCGTTCGGTGGAACGGCTGATTTCAGCTCATTCATGCCGAGTCTGTCGGTCGGTGTCAGGTGGGGTCGAGCTATCGGTTGGGTTTGCAAGCCGGAGGTCATCGGTTCGATCCCGGCCACAAGCCTCGAACAACCGGGCAACCGACGGTCATGGGTTGTCGGGCTTGCCGTCAGCACTTCATTCTGGGAAGCTTCGGCCCCGCAGGGTCGGCAGCCGCGACCGGTGAACGCGCGTAACCGATCGATCCGAGCCGGTGCTCAAGGAAGGAGCCGTCAGTGGAAACGCAGACCGACCTCGGTCTTGAGATCAATTCACTCGCTTTGGTCGACACTCACGAGCACCTGCTCCCGGAGGATCAGTGGGCGGGCGACAATGCAAAGCTGATCGAGCAAGCGAGGCAGGCGGGCCAGCCGGCGTGGGGCGACGATCGTCCCGACATTCTTCAGGATCTCTTCCTGAACTACGTGCCGAGCGATCTCGAAGTCGCCGGCGCTTCGAAGGAGGCGATCCAGCGTCTTTTCGACCCGGCCGCCGGTGACATCGAGTTTCGCTTCGCGGGGATCCGTGCGGCGTGGGAGGCGACGCAACACACGGGCTACGGTGAGGCGGTTCGGCTGATCGCTGGCAAGGTCTACGGTCTCGACTCGCTCACCCCAGAGGGTCTGGAGAGTGCGCAGCGGGCGCTGGAGGAGCTTCGGCAGCCCGGCGAGCGGGTGCGACTGTTGCGTGAGGTGGCGAATCTCGATCACGTGCAGATCGACGATTTCCGCTGGGCGTGCGACCCGGATGAGTCGGGGCCGGACTTCTTTCTCTACGACCTGTCGTGGGCGGGTTTCGCGAACGGCGACGTGAAGGTCGAGGAGATCCTGCAGGAGACGGGTATCGAGGTGTCAACCCTTGACGACTTGCGCGAAGCGATGGCGGCGATCTTCCAGCGGTACGCGGCCTGCGCGATCGCGGTCAAAGCGCAGCACGCGTACACGCGCACCCTGCGGTGGCAGGAGCGGTCGGACGAGCAAGCGGCACGCGCACTGGCTGTCGTGCTGGCCGGCGCCGAGGTGGATGAGGCAAGTCGCCTCGCGTTGGGCGATTGGTGTTGGGCGCGTGGGGTTGAACTTGCGATCGAGCACAACCTGCCCTTCAAGCTCCATACCGGCCACCACGCCGGCACCGGCAGCATGCCGATCGACTGGGTCCGAGCCGGCAACCTGTGCCCGCTGCTCGCCCGCTACCCGGAAGCGCGGTTCGTGCTCATGCACACCGCCTACCCGTATAGCGACGAGCTTGTCTCGATCGCCAAGCACTACCCGAACGTCTGGGTGGATCTCTGCTGGGCGTGGTCGATCGACCCCTATAGCTCGACCGACTTCGTGCGCCGCTTCCTGCACGCAGTTCCGAGCAACAAGCTGTTCGCGTTTGGCGGCGACACCTTCTGGCCAACGTCCGCTGTCGCCTACGCGATCCAGGCCCGACGCGGCCTCCAGCGCGCGCTTGAGGCAGAGATCGCCGCCGGCGACCTGACCGAGACGGAGGCGATCAGCGTTGCCCGGCGGCTGATGTGCGAGAACCAGTACGCCTGCTTCGACATCGACGGCACCCGCGCCGCGATTCGCGCACAGCCCGCGCCCGCCGCCGAGCTCGCCTAGCTGCCGATGACTTCCCTTAACGTGCACAAGGTCCTCGACGGTGTTCCTGAGGAGTGTTCACCGCAAGTCGTCGCGACCGTGAATGACTACGACGTAAAGATCGCCAGTGTCTCAGGCGAATTCCCATCTCATCGACACGACGATACGGACGAGTTCTTCCTCGCGCTTCGCGGTACCTTTGAACTTCGTCTCCGCGACAGCGTCGTCGCTTTGCATGAGGAGGACGCATACACCGTCCCGCGCGGAGTTGACCACGCGCCGAAGCAGCGCCAGGAACGCGGATGCTGATGGTCGAACCACCGGTACCTTCAACACCGGCGATCCGGAAACCGGGACGACCGGTACACGCTTGGTCTGAACACGGAGAGTCGCGCCGGCTTCAGACCGACAGACTCGGCGCCGAGAATGAACCCGTAACGGGGCGGTTCGCGTAATACTCGGTTCGGCCCACTCACGAAGAGGCTGCTCCCGCGACAGTTTTGTTATCGACTGTGGCAACGCAGCAGTGGTTTGCAAGCGGTTTTGCAAGCGGCGCGCGCTGGAGCCCCTGATCGACGGCTTGCTCGCATGGGGATCGAGATGGTCGCACCCAGGCGACGACGCGTGCAGCTCCGCGATAGATTCGCCCCGATCTGAGAGGAGCGCAAGATGCGAGAGCTAATAGTCAGTACCTTCCTCACGCTCGACGGCGTCATGCAGGCGCCCGGCGGACCGGAAGAGGACCCAAGCGGCGGCTTCGAGCATGGCGGCTGGTCCGTCGGCTATTGGGACGAGGAGATGCAGAACGCCATCGGCGCCTCGATGTCCAGACCCTTCGACCTGGTCTTAGGCCGAAAGACGTACGAGATCTTCGCAGCCCACTGGCCGCACACCGACGAGCCCGCCGCCGAGCCACTGAACAAAGCGACCAAGCACGTGGCCTCGAGGACGCTCGCCGAGCTCGACTGGGAGAACTCAAAGCTGATCGAGGGCGACGTCGCCGCCGGCGTCCGCGCGCTGAAGCAGGACGACGGCCCCGAGCTTCAAGTTCACGGGAGCGCGAACCTCATCCAAACGCTGCTCGAGCACGGGCTCGTGGATGAGTTCCGGCTCATGGTCTTCCCACTCGTGCTTGGCAAAGGGAAGCGGCTCTTCGACGGCGGAACCATTCCTGCCGGTCTCGAGTTGACCAGCTCGCAGGTCTCCTCGACCGGAGTGATAATGGCGACCTTTCGAACTGGTGCCGAGATCAAGAGCGGCTCGTTCGCCCTCGACACACCCAGCGAGCAGGAACTGGTCCGCCGCGCCGCGCAGGCACGGTGAAGCCGTCGGGGCCCCGGGGTTGAGCCGCGGCACCGCGGCGACCTGCGGTCGGCGCCCGTTTCCGCCTCCGGCCCTTTTCGGCCGAGGGGAGGAACCGCTCGAGCGCGCGTGTGGAGTTCGGCGTCAGCTAACGCTGATTGGTTGGGCGGCGTCGAGGCCGCCGGCTCGTTTGGAGCGCAGCGCGCTCGCGCTCTAGCGGGCCGCATCTGCCTCAATTCGCACGTCGGCGCTCCAGGCCACCCAGCTCCTGGTCCCGTTTGCTCGTCGCAGTACGCCGCGCCGCGTCATACCGGCGAGCGGCCCTAGGGCGGCGGCGCCGAGGCCGCGCCGCCCTCTGGCACCCGTACAGGAGATCCGGGGTGCAAGCGTATCGGGACTCATCCTCGCCCGAGCGTTGCCAGCGGCAGGCCGCGATTGTCCGCGCCCGCTTGCGGAGCGGCGACTGCGATACGCGGCGGCCGTGCAAGCGCCAACGAAACCGAGACCGCGCAGAGCCAGGCGATCGAAAGCACGACGAGAAAGCCACGGAAGAATCCCGGCGTCGCGAGCGCGACGGCGAGCAAGCCCCCGATCCACGCGACCGGACGCGTGAGCCAGGGGAGCATCGAGTAGCGGATAATCGCGAGGCTCGTAGCGCCGACGAGAGCGGCGAAGAAGGGCGCGAGCACGCCGCCGTATTCCCAGCCCAAGATGAGCAGCGTCCGTGCGGCCTCCGGAGCGGCGACGATCGAGCTGTTCGTCGCGGCGACGAGCGTCGCGAGGTACAGGACAACGCCGCCTAGTCCGAGGAGGCCTCCGCCGAAGAGCACGGAGCCGAGCCAGCCGTGTTCGCCCTCAGAGGCGCGCACGCGGCGACGAAGGTACGCGAGAAACCAGATCACGAGGAAGACGCAGCCGAGCGCGAGTGTCACGCCGCGGCGGATCTCGTCCGCGTGCGCCGCGTAGTGCGCTGCGATCGTGTCCCCCGAGTCGACCGGGCTCACGCCGACAAGGGCCGAGGTGATCGTCGTCAAGCCGCCGAACATCAGCGCCGTCCCGACTGCTCCGCTCGCGGCGCCGATGCGATGTGAACGTGCAACGTTCATGGTTTCCTCCGTATCGTGTCGTGTTGCTCTGTCATCACGGCACCATGGCTCGGAGTAGCTCGTGACGGAATGGCCGACACCACACTCCGGCGTGTCGGAAAACCGCCAGCTTCAGGCGACCGGCGCGACCGCCGTCACCGTTGTCCCGATCCCGCTCGCGCTCTCAACCGTCAGCGTCGCGCCAATGGCTTCGAGACGGTCGACGAGGCCGGTTAGGCCGCTGCCGCCACGGTCGGCGCCACCGACACCGTTGTCGGCGACTCGCAAGGTCGCGACGCCGTCGGCGACCGTCAGCGACACGAGCGCGTGCCCGGCGTTCGAGTGCTTCACGACGTTTGCAAGTGCCTCCGCGGCGACGTAGTAGAAGGCGACCTCTAGCGATTCGGGTAGGCGCACGTCCGCGATCTCGGCCGTCACGTCGAGGAGCGCCTCACGCGCGAGGCCCCGCAACGCGGTCGGCAAGCCGCTTTCAGTAAGCGACGCGGGATGGATGCCTCGCGCGAGCTCGCGGAGCTCCTCGATCGCGACGCCGGTCTCGCGCTGCGCAAGCTCGACGAGCTCGCGCAGCCCGGGAGAAGCGGGTTCCTCCATCGCCACCCGGCGCAGGAGGACCCCGATCGTCAGTAGCCGCTGTTGAGCGCCGTCGTGGAGGTTTCGCTCGATTCTCCGGCGTTCGTCGTCCGCGGCCTGGACAATGCGCGCGCGCGACTCCAACAGCTCGTTCTCGGCGCGCTTGCGCTCCGTGATGTCGCGGAGATAGGCCGTGAAGATGGGCGGACCGTCGATTGGCACGTGGGTCACCGTCAGCTCGACAGGGAACTCCGCGCCGTCGCTCCTCATCCCCTCGAGCTCGACGCGCCGGCCGAGTATCGTGCGCTCGCCGGTCTCGAGGTGGCGGGCCAGCGCTGCGTAGTGCCGCTGCCGGAGTGCCGGCGGAATGATCAGTTCGGCGACATCCCGCCCGAGTGCGTCGTCAGCGGCGTATCCGAAGACGTCTTCGGCTGCACGGTTGAACATGAGCACGCGCCCGGACGCATCGATGGTCACCACGGCATCGAGCGACGAGGCGAGCATTGCCTCGACTAGCGCGGCGAGCCGCTCCGGTTCTGCCGCCTCGCTCATCCAGGGAGAATCTACGCCGTGCCGAACCCGATCTCGCCTACGCGTGCAGTCGTCGCGGAGGATCAGGCGCTTCTCCGCGACGCGATCTCGTCTCTGCTCGAGCTCGGCGGTGTCCGTGTTGTCGGGCGTTGCGGCGACCCCGACGAACTCCTCCTCCACGTAAGAGGTCACGAGCCGGACGTCGCGATCGTCGACATCCGGATGCCGCCATCCTTCACGGACGAAGGCCTTCGTGCTGCAGCCGAGATTCGCCGAAGCCATCGCAGCACGGGTGTCCTCGTCCTACGGTGCCGGCGGCGTCGGTTACCTGTTGAAGG
>JBKPGW010000183.1:0-2985 GCA_046729555.1 Actinomycetota bacterium
TGGCAGACGCTCGTGGACGAGTTCCTCGTCGACGGCGAGACGATCGTCCGCAACCTCGAGGCCGGCCTGTCCCGCGCCGAGGAGCTCGGAGGCACGATGCGCGTCGGCTATCTCCCCGACATGTTCGGGCACGTCGCGCAGATGCCGCAGATCTTGCGGGCGGCGGGGATCGAGATCGCGGTCGTCTGGCGCGGGGTTCCCGGCGTCGTGCATTCGCACCGGTTCCTCTGGCAAGGGATCGACGGCTCCGAGGTGGTGGCCGAGTACCTGCCGGACGGGTACGGCAACGCGGCCCATGAGCTCGATGCCGACAAGCTCGAGACGCGCTACCGCTCCTGGTTCGGCGACGACCCGATCCTCGGCATGGTCGGCACCGACCACATGCCCCTGGTGCACGGGCTCACCTCGACGGGCATGCGCGTGGGGACGCTGGCGGAGTACCTGGACGGCGCGCAACCGGTCGACGGGCTGACGCGCTGGCGCGGCGAAATGCGCTCGGCCGCGCGGGCGAACCTCCTCCCGGGCGTGACCTCCGCCCGCATCGACCTGAAGGCGGCCTGCGCCCGAGCGGAGCGCTGGCTCGAGCGCTACGCCGAGCCGCTGCAAGCGCTGTACGGCACGGAGTGGCCGGAGCCCTTCCTGCGCCAGGCGTGGACGCGCATGTTCCAGAACGCGGCACACGACTCGATCTGCGGCTGCTCGGCAGACGAGGTGTCCGCCCAGGTCCTGGTCCGTTACGCCGAGGCGGAGCAGATCGGGCGGGAGCTCGCGGGACGCGCGCTGGCGGGCATCGCGGCCAACGTCCCCGCCGACGCGTTCGCCGTCGTGAACCCGTCGCCGCGCGAGCGCACCGACCTCGTGGAACTCGACGGCATCACGACGCTCGTGACGGCGCCGCCCCTCGGTTGGACGGCTGTCCGCGCGGGCCAGGTCCCAGGGACTGTCCCTGGGACCTGGCCGGAAGTGGCGGTGGAGACGCGGATCGTGCGCGGAAAGGACGTGGGCGACTCGTACAACTACGCGCCGCCCGAGGACGACGTGCTCGTCGACGAACCAACCGCGGAGCGGACGGAAGTCGTCGAGGACGGACCGCTGCGCAAGGTTCAGGTCCTGCATCGCAGATACGTATGGGACGACGAGCCGATCGAGACGCAGACCCGGTTCGAGCAGCGTGCGCACGAGCCTTTCGTACGCATCCGCATCGAGTTCGAGAACCCCTGCGACAATCAGCGCGTCCGTGTGCACGTCCCGCTGCGCGAGCCCGCGCAGACATCGTTCGCGGAAGGGCAGTTTGCGGTCGTCGAGCGGGGCCGAGAGGTCGAGGGCGGCCATGGTGAGGTGCCGGTGCCGACGTATCCGGCGCAGGGCTTCGTTACCGCGGGCGGCATCGCGCTGCTCCTCGACCACGTGAGCGAGTACGAGCTCCTCGACGACGAGCTCGCGTTGACCGTGCTGCGCTCCACCGGCCTGATCAGCCGCGCCGACAATCCATGGCGCGATGAGAACGCCGGCCCGGAGCTGGCGATCCCGGCCGCGCAAATGCACGGGCCGTGGAGCTTCTCCTTCGCCTACATGCCAAGCGTCGAGGACGTGCACACGCACGCCGAGGCGTACCGGCATCCGTTCCTGGCGGCGCGCGGAACCGGTAGGGCCGACGAGCTCCGCGACCACCGCGGTCCCGCGCTCGAGGGAGATCAATGCGTCGTGCTCGCGTGCCTGCAGGCCGACAGGGCGCGGCTCGTGAACGAGAGCAGCGAGCGACGAAGCGTCACCTTCGACGGGCAAGAACTCGAGCTCGGCCCGTGGGAGATTCGCGCTGAGACGGTAACGCGCTAGCGACGGCGACGGAAGAACCCGCGCGGCACCGCCTCGAGCGGCTCCTCGCCCAGTGCCCGGGCCGCCGCCAGGACGTCCGGCGCACGCAAGGTCATCAGCTCCGAACGCTCGAGCTCGGACAGCTCGGCGCCCTCGACGCGCGCGAGCCGTAGCGCCTGCGCGTTCAGGGCCTGCTCGAACAGCGTCCGCGCAAAGCGGGCATTGCCGAAGCCTTCGCCGCGCGCGGCACCCGCCAGGATGCGATGTAGGACCTCGCGCGCCTCGTCGTCCAATGTGTATTCGTACTCCCCGGCCAGCTTCTCGGTGATCGCGACGAGCTCGTCGGTCGAGTAGTCCGGGAAGCTGATCTCGCGCGAGAAGCGCGAGCGCAGCCCTGGGTTCGACTGGAGAAACCGGTGCATCAGCCGCGGATAGCCGGCCACGATCACGACGAGCCGGTGGCGATAGTCCTCCATCCGCTTCAGCAGCGTCTCGATCGCCTCGGGCCCGAAGTCCTGCCGCTCGTCGCCGACCGACAGCGCATACGCCTCGTCGATGAACAGCACGCCGTCGAGCGCGCGCCGGATCACGCGGTCGGTCTTGATCGCCGTCATCCCGACGTACTGGCCGACGAGCCCGGCGCGGTCGACCTCGACCAAGTGGCCGCGCCGCAAGAGCCCCATCGCCTGGTACATCTCGGCGAGCAGCCGGGCGACCGTCGTCTTGCCCGTGCCGGGGTTGCCGAGGAAGACGAGGTGCTGAGAGGTCGCGACCTCCGGCAGCCCGTGCCGCTGCCGCTCGGCCTGGACCTGGAGGAAGGCGACGAGCGCGTGAACCTGCTCCTTGACCGTCTCCAGGCCGATCAGCGAGTCGAGCTCCGCCTGGAGCTCGGGCAGGGTCCGAACCGGTTCCGGGCGCCGGAGCTGGTCGGCGATCCAGTCGCCTGGGTCGCCGCCCTGCGTCAGCCGCTCGCCAAGAACGCGCAGGCCGCGAGCCACGTCCTCCAATGGGTTCGGGCTCATAACGCTGATGGTAGGAGGGGGGGGGGGGGGGGGGGGGGGGGGGGGGGGGGGGGGGGGGGGGGGGGGGGGGGGGGGGGGGCGGGCGGGGCGGCGCCGGGGGGGGCCCGGCGCCCGGGGGGCGGGGGGGCGGGGGGGGCGGGGGGGCGGG